>JBQTJV010000347.1:0-9297 GCA_052386775.1 Betaproteobacteria bacterium | reverse complement strand
CACGGCTCGCATCGGCGACATAGACGACGCCATGATCGTAATTCGGTTCGATCTTGACGGCGGTGTGCGCGCGGCTCGTCGTCGCGCCGCCGATCAGCAGCGGGATAGAAAAATCCTGCCGCTTCATCTCGGCGGCGACGTGGCGCATTTCATCGAGGCTCGGCGTGATGAGGCCTGAGAGCCCGATGAGGTCGGCGTCCGCCTCGCGCGCCGCGGAGAGAATTTTCTCGGCCGGGACCATGACGCCGAGATCGACGACCTTGTAGTTGTTGCACTGAAGTACGACCCCGACGATGTTCTTGCCGATGTCGTGCACGTCGCCCTTGACCGTCGCGACGACGATTTTCCCCTTGGGGCGCACGTCGCCGACCCGCGCCTTCTCCGCCTCGATGAAAGGAACCAGGTGCGCGACGGCCTGTTTCATGACGCGCGCGCTCTTGACCACCTGCGGCAGGAACATCTTGCCGGAACCGAACAGATCGCCGACGACGTTCATGCCGTCCATCAGCGGCCCCTCGATGACCTGGATCGGACGCTCGTGCTTGAGCCGCGCCTCTTCGGTATCCTCGACGACCCAGTCGGAGATGCCTTTCACCAGCGCGTGACTCAGGCGCTCTTCGACGGACGCCTTGCGCCAGGCGAGGTCCTCGACTTCCGCCTTGCCCTTCCCTTTCACCGTGTCGGCGAAGGCGACCATGCGTTCGGCGGCGTCGGGGCGGCGGTTGAAGATGATGTCCTCGACGTGTTCCAGCAGATCCTTGGGGATCTCCTCGTAGACGCTGAGCTGCCCGGCGTTCACGATCGCCATGGTGAGCCCGGCCTTGATGGCGTGATAGAGAAACGCGGTGTGGATCGCCTCGCGCACCGGATCGTTGCCGCGGAAGGAGAACGAAATGTTCGACAGCCCGCCGCTCACCCGCGCGTAGGGCAGCGTGTGCCGGATGACCCGCGTCGCCTCGATGAATTCCTTGCCGTAGTTGGCGTGCTCCTCGATGCCGGTGGCGATCGCGAAGATGTTGGGATCAAGGATCACGTCCTCGGGCGGGAAACCGAGCTCGTCCACCAGAATGTGATAGCTGCGCTTCGCGATCGCCACGCGCCGCTCCAGCGTGTCGGCCTGACCCTTCTCGTCGAAGCACATGACGACCGCGGCGGCACCGTAACGGCGGGCGAGCTTCGCGTGCTTCACGAACTCGTCCTCGCCTTCCTTCAGACTGATCGAGTTCACCACGGACTTGCCCTGCACGCATTTCAGCCCGGCCTCGATCACGTCCCACTTGGACGAGTCGATCATCACCGGCACGCGCGAGATGTCCGGTTCCGCCGCGATGAGATTGAGGAACGTCGTCATCGCCTGCTTCGAATCGAGCATCGCCTCGTCCATGTTGACGTCGATCAACTGCGCGCCGTTCTCCACCTGCTGGCGCGCCACCGACAGCGCCGCCGCGTAGTCTCCGGCGAGGATCATGCGCGAGAACGCCTTCGATCCCGTGACGTTGGTGCGCTCGCCGATGTTGACGAACAGCGAGTCGTCCCCGATGTTGAGCGGCTCCAGTCCCGAGAGGCGGGTCCTGCGCTCGATCTGCGGCACCTTGCGCGGCGGTGCGTCACGCAGTGCATCCGCAATGGCCCGGATGTGATCCGGCGTCGTACCGCAGCAGCCGCCGGCGATATTGATGAAGCCGGCATCCGCGAAATCGCGCAGGAACGCGGCTGTCTGCTCCGGCGTCTCGTCGTACCCGGTCGGCGCCAGCGGGTTGGGCAGGCCGGCGTTCGGATAGGCGCACACGTAGGTGTCCGCGACCTGCGCGATCTCCTCTATGTAGGGGCGCATCAGCTTGGCGCCGAGCGCGCAGTTCAATCCGATCGAGAACGGGTTGGCGTGCCGAACGGAATTCCAGAACGCCTCGGGTGTCTGTCCGGACAGCGTGCGGCCCGAGGCGTCGGTAATCGTGCCCGAAATCATGAGCGGCAGCCGTACGCCCCGCGCCTCGAATAGCGAGTCGATGGCAAACAACGCCGCCTTCGCGTTCAGCGTGTCGAACACGGTCTCGAGCAGCAGCAGATCGACGCCGCCGTCGATCAGCCCGCCCGCCGCCTCGCTGTAGGCGGCGACCAGTTCGTCGAAGGTGACATTGCGAAATCCCGGATCGTTGACATCGGGCGATATCGACGCCGTGCGATTGGTGGGCCCGAGCGCCCCGGCGACAAAGCGCGGCCTGGTGCGATCCCGGGCCTCACGCTCGTCAACGGCGGCGCGCGCCAGCTTCGCGGCTTCGCACTTGAGGTCGTGGCCCAGGTGCTCAAGGTGATAATCGGCCTGCGCGATCGAAGTCGAATTGAAGGTGTTGGTTTCGATGATGTCCGCGCCCGCATCGAGATATTGGGCGTGGATCTCGCGGATGATGTGGGGCTGGGTCAGCGTCAGTAGATCGTTGTTGCCCTTCAGATCGTGGCCAAAATCCTGGAGGCGTTCGCCGCGATAGTCCGCCTCGGTGAGCCCGTAGGTCTGGATCATCGTGCCCATCGCACCATCGAGCATCAGGATGCGGCTGCGGAGCAGTGCTTCGAGCTGGGCGATGCGGGAAGTCATGGGCGCTTCGGGAAGGTGCAACGGTCTGCGCTGCAAAAGGGTTGAATTTTATCATGCGGATCACGCGCCACTCGTGATGCCGCGGCGCCTAGCCTATAATCTTCGTCCCCGAATGCGGGAGTCATGACGATGAAGCATCTCGAACCCAAGGAAGCCTACGCCTTCCTGAAAAACAATCCGAACTCGATCTTTGTCGATTGCCGCAGCGAGATGGAATACCTGTTCGTGGGCCACCCCGTTGGCGCCATCCTGGTGCCGTGGAACGACGGCCCGAACTGGGACGTGAATCCCGAATTTGTCGCGCACGTCAAGAAAGCGGCGAGCGTGGATCGTCCCATCGTGCTGATCTGCCGCAGCGGCAATCGCTCGCTCGACGCCGGCCGCGCGCTGGAGGAAGCAGGCTTTACGAAGGTGTACAACGTGCTGCACGGCTTCGAAGGCGAACTCGACGAGAATCACCATCGAAACGCAAAGACCGGCTGTCGCTATGAAGGCCTGCCGTGGGAGCAGTGCTAGAAAAAGGATTGCGCCCCGGCAGGAGGGGCGGAACGATGAAAATCCGAACGCCTGCTATCCCAGCGTTACGCCGAGCAGCGTGCCGACGAGATATGTCACTGTACCGGCGACCGCGCCGATCGCCAGCATCCGCAGCCCGCTGTAGAGCGCGCTGCGGCCGGTGAAGAGGCTCAGCGCCGCGCCCACGCCGAGCAGCGCGCCACCGGTCAGTGCAATCGCAATCGGCAAACTTGAATCGCCGTGCGCCAACAGGAACGGCATCAGGGGTACCGCGGCGCCGCATGCAAACGACGCGAACGAGGACAGTGCGGCACCCCAGGGCGAGCCGAGATCGTCGGGATTGAGGCCCAATTCCTCCCGCGCCAGCGTATTCAGAGCCATCTCGGGATCCGCGGTCAACGTCTTCGCCATGCTGGTCGCTTCGCCGCGCGGCACGCCGCGCGCCTGGTAGATGAGGGCCAGTTCCTCGGCCTCGGCCTCCGGATAGTGATCCAGTTCCTCGCGCTCGAGCCCGATCTGGTACTCGTACATCTCGCGCTGGGAGCGCACCGAAACGTACACGCCGGCGGCCATCGAAAACGCGCCCGCGATGAGCCCTGCAGCGCCGGAGAGCAGGATGATGCCGTTGTCGCTCGTGGCGCCCGCCACGCCGAGAATGAGGCTCGCGTTGGAGACCAGGCCGTCGTTGATCCCGAAGACCGCAGCGCGCAGATTGCCCCCGCCCTCGACGCTGCGGTGACGGCGTCCGACCTCATCCACCGACTGCGGCATGGCGTGCCCGGGCCGCGCGTGAGTATAGAGCGACATGCCGCGCACCTTCATCGCCGCCAGCACCCCGCGCAGCGGGCGTATACCCATGTGGCGTATCAGGGCGGCGACCAGCCGGGCGCGGGTATCGGGCGTATAGCGTTCGGGAAGCGCATTGCCGGCTTTATGCACGTGCTCGGCCCAGATCGCCGCCTGCTTGTCCGCTTCCTGCGCCAGTTCGGCAAAGAGCGATGCCCGGGCAGTACCTCGCTCTTTCTCGGCCACCGCGCGGTAAAGAAAAGCGGAGCGCTTTTCTTCACGCCAGCCATCAAGTTCGCGCATCGGCCATCGCATGGGGGAGCAGGCGCACGTAGGCGATCCAGGATACGCATCCGAGCGACACGAGGCATGTCATGGCAAGCGCAAGCGTCACGTCGGAATGCGAGACGAGCGGCGAAAGGACGCCCGCGCTCACGCTCGACAGAAAGCTGTGCATGAACCCCTGAAGCGAGGACGTGGCGCCGCGATTGCGCGGAAAGATTTCCAGTGCGAGCAGCGTCATGCTCGGCATCGCCAGCGCCATTCCGACGGTGTAGATCATTATGGGCAAAACCGACCAGGGCAGCCGGGGCTCGGCCAGTCCGCTATAGCAGACATTGAGGGCGGCGGCGCTGAACATGATCGCGTAGGCGATACCGATCGTGCGTTGCGGCGTGAGCCTGCCGGCCACGCGGCCGGAGATGAACGCGCCGCACATGACGCCGATGATGCCCGGCAGGAACAGCCACGCGAATTGCTTTTCGTCGAGACCGAGGAGGTCGTAAACGAAGGCCGGCGCCGAAACGATATAGATGAAAAAGCCCGCGAAATTGAGCCCGACACCGATGCAGAGCAGAAGCAGCGGCCCGTTGCGGGCGAGCTTGAGATACGTGCGCGTCAGCGGGGCCGCCTCGAACGGTTGCCGCGCCGACGCCGGATGCGTTTCGGGAAGCTTGACCCAGCAGACGACAAGCAGCACGAGGCCGTAAGCGGCGAGAAACAGGAACACCGCTTCCCACCCGAACCACGCCTGCAGCCAGCCGCCGACGACGGGCGCGATGGCGGGCGCCAGTCCGAAGATCATGGTGACGAGCGACATCAATCGTTGCGCGGCGTGGCCTTCGAAGCTGTCGCGTATCACCGCGCGGCCGACGATCATGCCGGCGCCGGCGGAGGTCCCCTGCAATACGCGAAAGAACAGCAACTGCCCGAAGTCGGACGCCGCGGCGCATCCCAGGGACGCGACGATGTAGACGACCAGGCTCACGAGTATCACCGGGCGCCGCCCGAACGAGTCGGACAGCGTGCCGTGGAACAGCGTCATGATCGCAAACGTCAGGAAGTACACGCTCAGCGTCTGCTGCAACTGCGCGGGCGTTGCCGCGAGGTCGCGGCCCATCGCCGGAAACGACGGCAGATAGGTGTCGATCGTGAACGGGCCGATCATGGCCAGCCCGGCCAGGATGCACGCGAGAATCGGCGTGGAAAGCGAAGGGCGGTGCAAGCTTATTTCACCTTGTGTGCGGGCGCGCTCGGAATCGGCTGGATTATACGGTTCCGCGTTTCCGATTACGGTTTCAGCACGGGAGGTGTGCGTTACGATGGGCGCCTCTCGCTCGAGAGCCAGGCAGCGCGGAAAGCCGGTGCAAACAAAAACAGACCGCTCGGCCGTGAGGCCGAACGGTCTGCCCTGGAGAACTCCTTACTGCCGTGACTCAGGCGCGGCGGCGCCCCCGACGACCGCGTCGCGGTTGGGTTTCCTCTTCGCCGCCTTCTTCGCTCGCCCGCTGCGCTTCTTCAGCCGCCTGCTCGGTGGTCTGGCGCAACTGGTCCAGTGTCTCCTCGGTGCGCCGGCTCACCTCCTCGACGCCCTGCCGCATCTGCTCCGCGACTTGCGCGGTCTGCTGCTCGACCAAGTGGCCGACCTGCTGCTGGACCAGGCTCAGCGTCTGGTTGGTGTGACGCATGAGGTTGAGCGCCTGCTGCGCGCCGGTCACGAAAAGTTCGGAGAAGTGCTCCGCGCCGTTACGTCCCAAGATTTCGGTCCAGTCCGGCGCGCCGAACATCGCGACGCTCCGACCTTGCGCGCGCAACAAGACCCGCGCCGTCGAAGTCTGCAACTCCACGATGCGGGCGGCGCCCTGCACCATGATGTCTGCGAGGTTGGCTGCGTGCTGCTGCTGTCTTTCCTGAGTGCGTGATTCCATAAGATAAGGCTCCTTTTCCCGGTCTGCTGGATAGGATATTGATGATCAAACCTGTTTAGCCCTTGAATGACGGGCTTTTGTTGCGATGCAAGATATGTGCCGCATTGCGATACAGTCGGACTTCGGAATAACAAATCCTTACAGATCAATGTTTATAGTGACAGTAAGTGCTCACGGTAAACCGCGCGTGTAAGGGTTTACAGACCCCTAATCGCCGCAGATTTTGCAAAGCGGCATACCGGGCTGGCAGGATTTGCCAACCAGGCAGGCGGGTGACTTCAGTGGTCCGCTCCGGTCAGGCCGAGCGCCGTGTCGATGAAGGCGCGCACGGTCGGCAGCACAAACCGGCGCCCCGGATAGACGAAGGCAAGCGATGCGCGCGCCCAGGTCCATTCCGGCAACACCTGGCTCAACGACGGCTCATTGCGGGCAAGGAAATCCGGCAACGGCCCGATGCCGGCGCCCTGCAACACAAAAGCGCGCAAGGTCTCGAGATCATCGGCGATGAGGCGGCAGTTCAAGATCAGTTCGCTCTTCTTCCGGCCATCGGTCAGCGTCAGCTTCTGACGCGGCAGTCGCGAGAACGAGAGCATCTCGTGTCCGGTCAGTTGCTCCGGCGATCGGGGCTCCCCTCGTTCCTGCAGATAGTCCCGGCTGGCCCAGAGCCCTCCGCAGTAAGCGAGGAACGGTCTCGCAATCAGCGTCGAATCCTTCAGTTGGGTGGCGCGTATCGCGAGATCGATGCCTTCGGCCACGAGATCGACGACGTGGTTGGTCACCACCAGCTCGATACGGACTTGGGGATGGGCTCTCAGATAGCTGCCGATGACCGACGGCAGGACATGGTGCGCCACGTCAGTGGGGGCGGTTATCCGCAAAAGCCCGCTCGGCGCCCGGGCACCCGAAGTAAGCAGCAACTCACCTGCCTCGATGTCCTGCATCCCGCGCAGGCAGCGCTCGAAGTATTCCCGGCCTTGAGGTGTTACGTTGAGCTTGCGCGTCGTGCGATGGATCAACGTGACGCCCAGCCGCCGTTCCAGGGCGGCGACTTTCGCGCTCACGGTGGTGTTGGGCATCCCGAGCAGCCGGGCGGCGGCACTGAAGCTGCCGGCCTGGACCACTTTCACGAATACCGCGATCGCATTCAGATCCATGGCCAGCATTATGCATTAGTTGGGATTCACATTCCCATAAAAACAGACTAATAAATAATAGCCTGATCCGTTAGAGTGCCTTCTGTATGAAGACTAGGAGCCCAACATGATCAAAATCGCCATCATTACCGGCAGCACGAGACCCGGGCGAAACAGCGAGGCCGTGGCACGCTGGGTGCTCGATATCGCAAAAAAGCGCAGCGATGCGGCGTTCGAGCTCGTGGATATTCGCGACCATGACCTGCCGCTGCTGGACGAGCCGGTGCCGCCCAGCATGGGTCAGTACAGCAAGCCGCATACGAAAGCGTGGTCCGCAAGGATCGATTCCTTTGATGCTTACGTCTTCGTGACGCCCGAGTACAACCATGCCCCGTCGGGCGCGCTGAAGAACGCGATCGATTACCTTTATCGCGAGTGGAACGACAAGGCGGCCGGATTCGTCAGCTATGGCAGCGCCGGCGGCGCCCGCGCCGTGGAACAACTGCGCCTCGTCATGGGCGAATTGCAGGTGGCCGACGTGCGTGCCCAGGTGCTGCTCTCGCTATTTACGGACTTCGAGAACTTCTCGATCTTCAAGCCGGCCGCGCACCACGAGGCCTCGCTGCACACCATGCTCGATCAGGTCATCGCCTGGGGCGGCGCGCTGAAAGCGCTGCGTGAGCCGCTGCGCGCACGGCGAGCCGCATAGCGCGGGATGATTCCGGGAAGATGGTAGAGTTACCGCTCTGCTGTGACGTTCCAGCCGGGCGGCCGGCCCCTTTCCCTGACGAACTTCCTGGAGGCGATCCATGACCGGATACGTAACGAACATCGAACAAGATACGCTCGAGAACCAGGACTATCGCCGCGTCCTGTACACCGGCCGCAACATGCAACTGGTGCTGATGACGCTGCAGCCCGGCGAGGAAATCGGCCTGGAGACCCACGATGAGCACGACCAGTTCATCCGCGTTGAGGCCGGTACGGGCACGGCGATACTCAACGGCGAAAAGCACGAACTGAGCGACGGCGTGGCGGTCGTGATCCCGGCCGGCGTCGAGCACAACGTCATCAACACGTCGAAACGCGAAACGCTGCGGTTGTACACGTTATACGGCCCGCCGGAGCACCCCCACGGCACCGTGCATCACACCAAGCGCGACGAACCACCGGAACACTGACGGGCTGGGTCGTCGTTTCGACGGCGACGCCCCGGGAAAGGACAGGCACATGCTGGAATTACGCAAGAGCGAAGAGCGCGGCCACGCCGGCCATGGCTGGCTCGACAGCTATCACTCGTTCTCGTTCGCCGATTACTACGACCCTGACCACGTCGCGTTCGGCGCGCTGCGGGTCATCAACGAAGACCGCGTTCAGCCGGGACGCGGGTTCGGAACGCACGGTCATCGCGACATGGAAATCGTGAGCTACGTGCTGAGCGGGGCGCTGGAGCACAAGGACAATCTCGGCACCGGTTCCGTCATCCGGCCCGGCGACGTTCAGCGCATGAGCGCCGGCACGGGCGTCCTGCACAGCGAGTTCAATCCTTCAACTACGCAAGAGACACATTTTCTGCAGATCTGGATCCTGCCGAAGTTCACCGGCATGCGGCCCGGCTACGAGCAGAAGCGTTTCTCCGACGCGCAAAAACGCGGACGGCTCGCCTTGATCGCCTCCGCCGACGGGCGCGACGGGTCGGTTACGGTTCACCAGGATGTCTCGGTCTATGCCGGCCTGTTCGACGCCGACGAGACGGCGGCGCTCGAGTTGGCTGCCGGCCGCCGCGCATACATTCATGTCGCGCGCGGCGCCGTCACGGTGAACGGCACTCGGTTGAACGCAGGCGATGCGCTCAAGATGACGAACCTGCGCCGCCTCACCATCGAGAAGGGACACGGTGCCGAGGTGCTCGTGTTCGATCTCGCCTGAGGCCGGCTATCGCGCGCCGCCTTCGGGCAGCACGCGCACGACCAGGGTGATGTCGTGATCGGAGACCGCGCGCTCCGCGGCCGCGGCCAGCTCATCGGCGCGCGCCACGCTCCAATCCCCGGGCGCATGCATT
>JBQTJV010000346.1:0-11361 GCA_052386775.1 Betaproteobacteria bacterium | reverse complement strand
TTCGCCATCATCTCGACCTTGTCGCGCTTCTCCTCGATGATCCTGCGCGCAACGCCGTACT
Organism: Betaproteobacteria bacterium; assembly: GCA_052386775.1. Taxonomy (GTDB): domain Bacteria; phylum Pseudomonadota; class Gammaproteobacteria; order Burkholderiales; family SG8-41; genus DSOT01. Next base: position 11,300 of record JBQTJV010000346.1, on the reverse strand, counting down.
GCTCATCGACGATGCGCCGGATCTCCGAATCCACCTTCTGCATGGTCGATTCGGAAACGTTCTTGTGCGTGGTGATCGAGCGCCCGAGAAAGACTTCGCCCTCGTTCTCGCCGTAGACCATGGGTCCCAGCGAATCGCTCATGCCCCAGCGCGTGACCATGTTGCGCGCCCTTGCCGTCGCGCGCTCGAAGTCGTTGGACGCGCCGGTCGTCATCTGTCCCATGAAGATCTCTTCCGCGATGCGGCCGCCGAACAGCACCGCGATGTTCTGCAGGATCTGCTCACGGTCCATGCTGTAGCGGTCGTGCTCGGGAAGCTGCATGGTGACCCCCAGCGCGCGGCCGCGGGGGATGATGGTGACCTTGTGCACCGGGTCGGTCTTGGTGAGGACCTTGGCCACCACCGCATGCCCCGATTCGTGATAGGCGGTATTGCGGCGCTCGTACTCCGGCATCACGATCGAGCGGCGCTCCGCGCCCATGATGATCTTGTCCTTAGCCCGCTCGAAATCCTCCATGTCGACCAGGCGCTTGTTCGCCCGTGCCGCAAAGAGCGCGGCTTCGTTCACGAGGTTGGCGAGGTCCGCTCCGGAGAATCCCGGCGTGCCGCGCGCGATGATGTCGGCTTTGACGTCCGGCGCGACCGGCACCTTGCGCATGTGAACCAGCAGAATCTGCTCCCGTCCGCGGATGTCGGGAAGGGGAACCACGACCTGACGGTCAAAGCGTCCCGGACGCAGCAACGCCGGATCCAGCACATCGGGCCGGTTGGTCGCCGCGATCACGATAACGCCGATGTTAGCCTCGAAGCCGTCCATCTCCACCAGCAGTTGATTGAGGGTCTGCTCGCGCTCGTCGTTGCCGCCGCCCAGCCCCGCGCCGCGCTGGCGCCCGACCGCATCGATCTCGTCGATGAAGACGATGCACGGTGCGTGCTTCTTCGCCTGCTCGAACATGTCGCGCACGCGCGCCGCACCGACGCCGACGAACATTTCGACGAAGTCGGAACCCGAAATCGAAAAGAACGGAACCTTTGCCTCACCGGCGATGGCGCGCGCGAGCAGCGTCTTGCCGGTGCCCGGATTGCCGACCATCAGCACGCCGCGCGGGATGCGGCCGCCCAACTTCTGGAACTTCGACGGATCGCGCAGGAATTCGACCAGTTCGGCCACTTCTTCCTTCGCCTCTTCGCAGCCCGCGACGTCGGCAAAGGTCTCGGTATTGTTCGATTCGTCCAGCATGCGCGCCCGGCTCTTGCCGAACGAGAATGCGCCGCCGCGGCCGCCGCCCTGCATCTGGCGCATGAAGAAAATCCACACGCCGATCAGCAGCAGCATCGGGAACCACGAGACGAAGATATTCATGAGGAGCGAAGGCTCTTCCTCCGGCTTCGCTTCGATGATGACGCCGTTCTTGAGCAGATCGCTGACCAGCCACGGATCGGACGGCGAATAGGTGGTGAAACGCTCGCCGCTCGTCTTCACGCCCTTCAGCACGCGGCCCTCGATGGTCACTTTGGCGATGCGCCCCTGCTTCACCTCGTCGATGAACTGGGAATACTCCATCGCCTTCTGCGTGGTCTGGCGCGTACTGAACTGGTTGAATACCGTCATCAACACGAGCGCAATCACCAGCCAGATCGCCACGTTCTTAATCAGATTGTTCAAGAATGCTCCTTACCCGCCCCGGCATGTGCTTCAGCGTTGATTTTCCATTGTAACCTTCTGCTTGCGGTGCAGCAAACGTGCTGCCCTCAATGTCCCTTCACGCCCGCGCCCAGCAGATACACCTCGCTGGAACGGCTGCGCGAGGCGTCCGGTTTACGCACGGATACCCGCAGAAACCGCGCTCGCATCGTGCGCAGCAGGGCTTCGAAGCCCGCGCCATGGAACGCTTTGACCAGCAACTTTCCCTGCGGTTTCAGATGTTTTAGCGCGAAATCGAGGGCCAGTTCCGCGAGCGCCATGGCGCTCGCGTGGTCGGCACTGGCCACACCGCTGATATTGGGCGCCATGTCGGAAAGCACAATATCCACCGTGCGGCCGCCGCCCAGGAGCCGTTCCAGATTGGACAAGGCCGTCTCGTCGCGGAAGTCGCCTTGCAGAAAAGTAACGTCTGCCAGGCCCGGCATTTCGAGCAAATCCAGGGCGATCACGCGTCCGCCCGGCGCAACGGCCCTGGCAGCGACCTGTGACCACCCTCCCGGCGCCGCACCGAGGTCGACCACGGTCATGCCGGGACGGAAGAGCCGGTCCCGACCCGCGATTTGCTGCAGCTTGTATGCCGCGCGTGAGCGAAACCCTTCCGTGCGTGCCCGCCGCACGTAGGCGTCGGTTACGTGCTCGCGCAGCCAGTTCCGGCTGCTCTTGCTGCGTGCCATTGCGTTACACTCGATTCATGTCTGAGCTTACGCCGACGCAACGCCGCGCCCTCAGGGCGAGCGCGCACCGCCTGTACCCGGTGGTGCTCATCGGCGAAGCGGGTCTCACGCCCGCGGTTCTGAAGGAAATCGACCTCGCGCTCAAGAGTCACGAACTGATCAAGATCCGGGTCTTGCATGAAGACCGGGAACGAAGGCGAAACTGGATCGAGGACATCTGTCGCGCTCTGGGTTGTTCCCCGGTGCAGCAGATCGGAAAGATACTCATCGTCCATCGGCCGCGACCCGCGAAACCCGAACCTGCAGACCCGGTGCGCAAGCGCACCGGGAAGCCGAAGCGGCGCGCCAAACGCAGCTACCAGATGCAGTAACGTTCAATTATGGACGGGGTGCGTTGCGGTTCTAGACGTATCTGACGTCCAGTATCTCGTATTCCCGGGTGCCGCCCGGCGCTTCCACTTCTGCGACGTCGCCCGAGTATTTTCCGATCAGCGCACGGGCGATGGGCGAGCTGATCGAAATCTTGCCCAGCTTGATATCCGCCTCGTCCTCGCCGACGATCTGATAGGTGACGACTTCCCGGTTGGCAACGTCTTCGAGTTCCACCGTAGCGCCGAAGACACACCGGCCATCGGCATCGAGCAGCGCCGGATTGATGATCTGCGCGTTGGCGAGCTTTGCCTCGATCTCCGCGATGCGGCCCTCGACGAAGCTCTGCCGTTCCTTCGCCGCGTGATATTCCGCGTTCTCCGACAGATCGCCGTGCGACCGGGCCTCGGAGATGGCATTGATGATGCACGGGCGCTGCACGGTGCGCAGCTCCTGCAGCTCCGCGCGCAGTTTCTCAGCACCGGCAACCGTCAATGGAATCTTGCCCATTCCGCTTCCTCGGGTTCGTTGTCAGTGTATAACTTCTTCGGGCAGCCGCGCGTGCAGACCTTGCACCGCATAGGCGCGCAGCTCGCCCGATTCTTCGATGCCATGGCACGCGGCACGCGCACCGGACAGCGTGGTATAGAGCGTTATCCGGCCCTGCAGGGCCGCGCGCCGGATCGAATACGAATCGCGCACCGCGGTTCGCTTCTCCTCGACCGTATTGACGATCAGCGCGATCTCTCCGTTCTTGATCATGTCCACGATATGCGGCCGGCCTTCCGCGACCTTGTTGACCGGCGTCACGTTGAGCCCGGCTGCGGCGAGCGCGGTGGCCGTGCCGCGCGTTGCAACCAGCGTAAACCCGAGCTTCGACAGCGCGCGCGCGATATCCACCGTGCGCGGCTTGTCGGCGTCGCGCACGCTGATGAACACTTTGCCGGACGCCGGGAGCTTCTCGCCTGCCGCCATCTGCGACTTGACGAAGGCTTCACCGAAGCTCGCGCCCACGCCCATGACCTCGCCGGTCGACTTCATCTCGGGACCGAGAATGGTGTCCGCGCCGGGAAACTTGATGAAGGGAAACACGGCTTCCTTGACCGAATAATACGGCGGCACGATCCCGCTTTCGACGCCCTGCTCGGCCAGCGTTCTGCCGGCCATGCACCGTGCCGCGATCTTGGCGAGCGGCAGGCTGGTGGCCTTCGACACGAACGGCACGGTGCGCGAGGCGCGCGGGTTCACTTCGAGCACGTAGATGGTGTTGTTCTGTATCGCGAACTGCACGTTGATGAGGCCCGCCACTTTCAGCGCCTGGGCCATCGCCACGGTCTGACGCTTGAGCTCGTCCTGGAGTTCCCGCGACAGGCTGAACGGGGGCAGCGAGCAGGCGGAGTCGCCGGAATGCACGCCGGCTTCCTCGATGTGCTCCATGACGCCGCCGATGATCACCTGTTTGCCGTCCGAGACGGCGTCGACGTCCACTTCTATGGCGTCGTTCAGGAATCGATCCAGCAGCACCGGGCTGTCGTTGGACACCTTGACCGCCTCGCGCAGGTAACGCTCGAGATCGCTTTGCTGGTAGACGATTTCCATCGCGCGCCCGCCCAGCACGTACGAAGGCCGCACCACCAGCGGATAACCGATTTCCTCGGCCACGGCGAGCGCTTTCTGCGGACTGCGCGCCGTGCGATTCGGCGGTTGCTTGAGCTTCAGCCGGTTGAGCAGCTTCTGAAAGCGCTCGCGGTCCTCGGCAATATCGATCGAGTCGGGCGAGGTGCCGATGATCGGCACGCCGTTCGCTTCGAGGTCGCGCGCCAGCTTGAGCGGGGTCTGGCCGCCGAACTGCACGATGACGCCGTAGGGTTGCTCGACATGAACGATCTCGAGCACGTCTTCCAGCGTGAGCGGCTCGAAGTAAAGCCGGTCCGATGTGTCGTAGTCGGTGGAGACGGTCTCGGGATTGCAATTCACCATGATGCTTTCGAAGCCGTCGTCGCGCAGCGCGAAAGCCGCATGCACGCAGCAATAGTCGAACTCGATGCCCTGGCCGATGCGATTTGGCCCGCCCCCCAGCACGATCACTTTCTTGCGCGTGGTGGGCTGCGCCTCGCACTCGTCCTCGTAGGTCGAGTACATGTACGCGGTTCGGGTGGCGAACTCGGCAGCGCAGGTGTCCACGCGCTTGTAGACCGGGCGCACGCCGAGCGCGTGGCGCCGAGCGCGCACCGCGGCCTGGTCGGTCAGCAGCAGGCGGGCAAGCCGCCGGTCCGAAAACCCGTCCCGCTTGAGCGCGCGCAGCGCCGGCTCGTCCAGCATCTCGAGCGCTGACCCCTGCAGCGCCTTTTCCTGGCGCACGATGTCTTCGATTTGCGCCAGAAACCACGGATCGATACGGGTGTGCTCGTGCACTTCGGCCAGCCGCATCCCGCAGCGGAATGCATCAGCCACGTAATAGATGCGGTCCGGTCCCGGGTCGCCCAGTTCGTTTTCGATCAGGTCGAGGTCCGTGGTCCGCTCGTCGAAGCCGTCGGTTCCGGTCTCCAGCCCGCGCAACGCCTTCTGGATCGATTCCTTGAAGGTGCGTCCGATCGCCATCACCTCACCGACCGACTTCATCTGCGTCGTCAGGCGATCGTCGGCCTGCGGAAATTTCTCGAATGCGAACCGCGGCAGCTTCGTCACCACGTAATAGATGGTCGGCTCGAAGGATGCCGGCGTCGCGCCGCCCGTGATTTCGTTTCTAAGTTCGTCCAGCGTGTAACCGACGGCGAGCTTGGCGGCAACCTTCGCGATCGGGAAGCCGGTCGCCTTGGACGCCAGCGCCGAGGAACGCGACACCCGCGGGTTCATTTCGATGATCACCATGCGCCCGTCCTCGGGATTGATCGCGAACTGCACGTTCGATCCGCCGGTGTCCACGCCGATCTCGCGCAGGCACGCGATCGACGCGTCGCGCATGATCTGGTACTCCTTGTCGGTCAGCGTCTGCGCCGGCGCGACCGTGATCGAGTCTCCCGTGTGCACGCCCATCGGGTCGAAATTCTCGATGGAGCAGATGATGATGCAGTTGTCCTTGCGGTCGCGCACCACCTCCATCTCGAATTCCTTCCAGCCGATCACCGACTCTTCGATCAGCACCTCGTTGGTCGGGCTCGCATCCAGTCCGCGGTCGACGATGGCGATGAACTCCTCGCGGTTATACGCGATGCCGCCACCGGTGCCGCCCAGCGTGAAGGACGGCCGTATGATCGTCGGGAAACCGACCATCGCCTGCACCTGCAGCGCCTCTTCCATGCTGTGTGCGAGCGCCGAGCGCGGGCTGGCCAGGCCGATGCGCGCCATCGCGGTCTTGAACTTCTCGCGGTCCTCCGCCTTGTCGATCGCAATCTTGCTCGCGCCGATCATTTCGACGCCGTACTTTTCCAGCACGCCTTCCCGCGCAAGATCGAGTGCGGTGTTGAGCGCGGTCTGTCCGCCCATGGTCGGCAGGATCGCGTCGGGCCGCTCCACCGCGATGATTTTTTCCAGCATCTGCCACGTGATCGGCTCGATGTACGTCGCATCCGCCATCTCGGGGTCGGTCATGATGGTGGCGGGATTCGAATTGACGAGGATCACGCGATAGCCTTCGTCGCGCAGCGCCTTGCACGCCTGCACGCCCGAATAGTCGAACTCGCAGGCCTGGCCGATCACGATCGGGCCGGCGCCGATGATCAGTATCGAATGGAGGTCGGTTCTTTTGGGCATGCTCAAGCCTCGGGGCGGCTGCGCCGTCCCCGCTCAGGCCGCCTGCTCGGCCGCGGCACCGCGCTTCGCGGCGCCGTGCTTGTCCATGAGCGCGACGAAGCGCTCGAAGAGGTAATCGACGTCGTGCGGCCCGGGGCTCGCCTCGGGATGGCCCTGAAAACAGAACGCCGGACGGTCGGTGCGCGTAAAGCCCTGCAGGCTGCCGTCGAACAGGGAAACGTGCGTCACGCGCACGGTGGCGGGCAACGTCGCCGTGTCCACGGCAAAACCGTGATTCTGGCTGGTGATCATGACGCGCCCGGTGTCGAGATCCTGCACCGGGTGGTTCGCGCCGTGATGGCCGAATTTCATCTTGACCGTTTTCGCGCCGCTCGCCAGCGCGAGCAATTGATGGCCGAGGCAGATGCCGAAGAGCGGCACGCCGGCTTCGAGCAATTCACGGATGGCGCGGATGGCGTAGTCACAAGGCTCCGGATCGCCGGGGCCGTTGGAAAGAAAGATGCCGTCGGGATTCAGTGCCAGCGCGGCTTTCGCCGGCGTCTCGGCCGGAACCACCGTGATTCTGCAACCGCGGGCGGCAAGCCGGCGCAGGATATTTCTTTTGACGCCGTAATCGTAGGCAACCACGTGCAAGCGCGGATTCTCCAGCCGCCCGTAGCCGCGGCCGAGCGCCCACGTCGACTCGTCCCACGAGTAGCGTTCCTTGCAGCTCACAACCTTCGCGAGATCCATGCCGACCAGCCCCGGAAAATCGCGCGCGGCCTGATGCGCAGCCTGCTCGTCGATGCGACCGGCCATGATGCAGCCATCCTGCGCGCCCTTGTCCCGCAACAGCCGCGTCAGTTTTCGGGTATCGATGCCGGCGATGGCGACGACGTTCTCGCGCCTGAGGTAGTCCGCGAGACCGAGCTTGCTGCGCCAATTGCTGGCGAGGACCGGCAGGTCGCGAATCACCAGTCCCGCGGCAAACACGCGGCTCGATTCGACGTCCTCGTCATTCGTGCCGTAGTTTCCGATATGGGGATACGTCAACGTCACGATCTGCCGGAAATAAGAGGGGTCGGTCAGTATTTCCTGGTAGCCGGTCATCGCGGTGTTGAACACCACTTCGCCCACGGACAGGCCTTCCGCCCCGACCGACAGGCCGCGAAACACCGTGCCGTCTCTCAGTACGAGGACGGCAGTCTGTGAGTTCGTCACAAATAACCTCTTGAATACGGGGCAGATGTGGAAAGCGGGACGGGTGTGTACCCGTCCCGCCGCTTGAAGACGCGATTATACGCGAAACGGCCTGCCCGGAAAAGCGGCGGGGCAGAAACGCGCCGACTTCAGCGGCTTACTTAAGTCCCAGCACGTCCTGCATGTCGAAGCAGCCGCTTTGCTGCTGCATGAGAAAGCGCGCCGCGCGCAGCGCCCCCTGCGCATAGGTCGCACGGCTGGTCGAGCGGTGGGTGATCTCGATGCGCTCGCCGATGCCGGCGAACAGTGCGGTGTGATCGCCCACAAGATCACCTCCGCGCAATGCCGCGAAGCCGATGCTTCCCGGACGACGCTCTCCGGTGACTCCATGCCGGTCGTACACGGCGCAATCGGCCAGCGATCGCCCCTTTGCGCCGGCGATCACCTCCCCCATCTTGAGCGCCGTGCCGGAAGGCGCGTCCACTTTGTGCTTGTGATGCGCCTCCACGATCTCCACGTCGTACGCCTCGCCGAGCGCTGCGGCAGCCATCCCCAGCAACTTGAGCGTCACGTTGACGCCGACGCTCATGTTCGGCGCGAAAACGATGGCGATCTCCCGCGCCGCCTCCGCGATCATCGCCTTCTGCGCGTCGTCGAAACCGGTAGTGCCTATCACCATCTTCACGTGAGACTTGCGGCACACCGCAAGATGCGCAAGGGTTCCTTCCGGCCGCGTGAAGTCGATGAGCACGTCCGCGCCCTGCAACGCGCGCGCGATATCCGCGGATATCGCCACGCCGGCCCGCGACCCGAGCAGCTCGCCGGCGTCCTTGCCGAGCTGGGGATGTCCCGGCTGTTCCAGCGCGGCATGCAGACGCAGATCCGGCGCGGTCAACACCGTCTCCAGAAGCATCCGCCCCATGCGGCCGCAACTTCCAGCAATGGCGACGTTCATCGCGTCGGCTCCACCTTCGCAGCGGGCGTCGCGTCAGCGGTTCCCGGCCCGGCCGCGGGCGGCTTATCGGAAGGCTTATCGCCGGCAGCAGTGCTTTTCGCCGGCGCGGGCGCCGGCGGCGCGCTTGCGCCGTCCTTTTTCGGCGAACCGGGAGACGCCGCGACGACGTCTCCATCGACGCGCTTGAGTTTGTCCTGCTCGAAGATCACCGATACGCGCCGCTGTTCGACCAGCTCGCCCGCCTTGTAATGGAGGTACACGTAATCCCAGCGATCGGTGCGGAACGGATCCACGACCAGCGGCGTCCCGAGCAGGAATTTCACCTGCGACCGCGTCATGCCCGGCTTGAGTTTCTCCACCATCTCCTGCGTCACGTGGTTGCCCTGCTGGATATCGATCTTGTACGGGGTGAGCGAGGGCAGTACCGGCACCTGCTTGCAGCCGACAATCAGGAAGACGAGCAGTATGGCAAGGCGCATGTAGTGTAGTGATGAACCGCCGCGAGCCGCCGCGTCGGTTTCCAAAACCGTGAAAAGCCAATATGATAGCCGAGGATCCTCCCCTCTGGTAATCGATGAGCTCGCCCAACGATCTCAAGACGATCGGCCTCAAAGCGACGCTCCCGCGGCTGCGCATCCTGGAACTGTTCGAGAAAAGCCCGGTGCGTCACCTGAGCGCCGAGGACGTGTACAAAATGCTGCTCAAGGAAGGAACCGATACCGGGCTCGCGACCGTCTATCGCGTGCTTACCCAGTTCGAGCAGGCGGGGCTGCTGATACGCCATCACTTCGAAACCGGAAAAGCGGTATTTGAACTGAACCAGGGCGGGCATCATGACCACCTGGTGTGCATCCAGTGCGGCATGGTTGAGGAGTTCTACGACGCGGAGATCGAGAAGCGGCAGATCAAGGTGGCGGAAGCGCACGGCTTCAAAATCCACGACCATTCGCTCCACCTCTACGCCGACTGCATCAAGCCGGACTGCCCGAACAGGCCGAAACCCTGAACGCCTGGAGGGCAATGGCGGACGGTACGCGCTTTCGGTAGCATAACCGGCGTTCCACTCGGAGGAGAATGGTCATGAAACGCATCGCGTTCTGCGCATTGCTGTGGCTTGCCGCGGTCCCTGCCGCGGCACAGTATCCCGACCGTCCCGTCACGCTGCTTTCCGGTTATCCCGCGGGCGGCATGGTGGACATCGTGGCGCGCCAGCTTGCCGAGGGGATGAAGGGGCGCTTTCCAAAAGGAGTGGTGGTGCTCAACCGCTCCGGCGCGGGCGGTGCCGTGGCCGCGGCGGAAGTCGCCGGTGGCAGGCCCGACGGCTACGCCATCGTGCTCACTCCCCTGTCGACACTCGTCATCCAGCCGCAGATCCTCGACTTGCGCTACAAGACACCGGACGACTACGAGCCCATCATCAACGTCGTCTCCTACTACCCGCTGCTGGTGGTGAAGCCGGACGCGCCGTGGCGAGACGCCCGGGCGTTCATTGACGCCGCCAAACGCAACCCCGGGCAACTGCGTGTCGGCTCGCCCGGCGAAGGCACCTCGAGCCATCTCAATCTGGAAGCGCTGATGCACGCAGCCGGGGTGAAATTCACCCATATCCCCTACCGCGGCTGGGGCGAGTCGTCGCCGGCCCTGCTCGGCGGCCACATCGAAGCCGTGGTGGCGCAGCCGGGGGAAGCCAAGCCCATGGTCGAAGGCAAGAAAATGCGCGCGCTGGTGGTATTCCAGCAGTCGCGCCATCCGGCATTCCCGGATGCGCCCACCGCCAAGGAACTGGGGTGGGATGTCGCGAACGGCGTGTGGTTTCTGCTGATGGCGCCGAAGGGAACGCCCGCGAGCGTGGTGAAATACGTCCACGATGCCGTGAAGCCCGCGCTCGAGGAACCGGCGTTCGTCAAGGCCATGGAACTGCGCGGCATCGACGTCGATTACCGTCCCGGCGACAAGCTGCGCGCGGATCTCTGGCGCGAATACAAGCTGCACACCGAGATCCTGCGGCGCATCGGCATGATCAAGCAGTAAGAAGGGTTGTCCGCCCCGCGGGCGTCAGGGCTTCACTCCCAGCATCTCGGCGGCGTGACGGCGGGTCGTTTCGGTGATTTTCAGGCCGCCCAGCATGCGCGCTATTTCTTCGACACGCTGCGCGGCATCGAGCACCGTCACGCTGCTCGACACCTTGCCGTGGTCGGTCGCCTTCTCAACGCGCCATTGGTGATCCGCCGACGCGGCGACCTGGGGCAGATGCGTGATGCACATCACCTGATGCCCCTTGCCGAGCAGCTTCAGCATGCGCCCGACGATTTCTGCAACCCGCCCGCCGATTCCCGCGTCCACTTCGTCGAAGATCAGCGTCGGGACCTGCGCAACCCGGCTCGTGACCGCCTGAATGGCGAGACTGATGCGCGAGAGTTCACCGCCCGACGCCACCCGGGCAAGCGGCTGCGGCGGCATGCCCTTGTGGGCTGACACGAGCACTGACGCGTCCTCCAGTCCGTGCGCTGCCGGCGCCGCGAGCGCATCGAGCGCGACCTGGAAAACGCCGCCCGCCATGGCGAGTTTTTGCATCGCCTCGGTCACCTCGTGCGAGAGTTTTGCGGCCGCTTTCCTGCGCGCGGCCGATAGCTTTTTGCCCGCCGCGAGGTAGGTCGCCTCGGCC
>JBQTJV010000345.1:0-22051 GCA_052386775.1 Betaproteobacteria bacterium | reverse complement strand
TCGTAAAGCTTCTCTCCGGGACGCAACCCGGTGTAGACGATGCGAACGTCGTTCTCGCTGAATCCTGAAAGCCGGATCATTTCCTGTGCCAGATCGAAGATACGAACCGGTTCGCCCATGTCCAGTACGAATACCTCACCGCCGCGGCCCATGAGCCCCGCCTGCATGACGAGCTGGACCGCCTCGGGTATCGACATGAAATAGCGAGTGATATCGGGATGCGTCACGGTTACCGGTCCGCCGCGAGCAATCTGCTCCCGGAATTTGGGTATGACGCTGCCGGCGGAACCAAGCACATTTCCGAACCGCACGATGACAAAACGCGTCCCGCCGGGCCGCTGCAGCGCCTGGCATACCATTTCCGCCAGCCGCTTGCTCGCGCCCATTACGTTGGCGGGATTCACCGCCTTGTCAGTCGACACCAAAACGAATTTCTCCACGCCGTGGTCGAGCGCCGCCTGCGCCATTTCGAGTGTGCCGGCGACATTATTGAGAACCGCCTGCCATGCGTTCTCATTTTCCATCAGCGGTACATGCTTGTAGGCCGCCGCGTGGAATATGATGGATGGACGATGCACACTCAGGACTTGCCGCACACGCGCGGCATTTTTCACGTCGCCGATCGCGCACACGATGTCCAGCGCGGGATGCCGCTCGCGAAACTCCTGCTCAACGGTATATAGCGCAAACTCGCTCGACTCGAAAAGCACGAGATGCCGGGGTTGATAACGCGCGATCTGGCGGCACAACTCGGCGCCGATCGATCCGCCGGCGCCGCTCACCAGTATCACGCGACCGTGCAGCCAGTTCCTGAGCCCCGCCGCGTCGAGCACCACCGGATCGCGTCCAAGCAGATCGTCGAGTTCGACGTGACGTATCTGCGAGATGGTGACTTTGCCGCTCACGAGATCGTCGAACGAGGGCACGGTCAGGGCCTTCAACCCGGCCTGACTGCATTTTTGCACTACCTGCCTGCGCAACTGGTGCGATGCTGATGGCAGTGCAAGGATCGCGTACCGGGCGGCGAGTTTTTGCGCCCATGCTCCCAAATCGTCCACTCGACCCAGGATGTTCACGCCATGCAGTTGGCGCCCGAGCTTGGCGGCGTCATCGTCGAAGACGCCGACCACATGCCACTGCGGGCTGCGTGACAACTCCTTGATCAGACTGACGGCCGCCTCTTCGGCGCCGATCACAAACACGGGTTCGCGCTGCGAGGGCACGAGACTGCCCAGGGCGCGTTCCTTCCAAGCGCGGTAGGCAAGGCGGCTTCCGCCCATGATCATGATGAGAAACACCGGATTCATGATCAGGACCGAACGCGGCACGGGAATCTGCAGCATGAGCAAGGCCGCGGGCACGGCAACCGAGGCGACCATGACGGCATTGATGATGCGCCTCAAATCCGGAAGGCTCGCAAACCGCCAGATGCCGCGGTAGAGACCGAATAGCGAGAACACTAAGGCGTTGATCGGCAGCATGCAGGCCAGCGACTGGAAGGCGATGTTGAGATAGTCGGGAGGCACTTCCAGATTGAAGCGCAGCCAGAATGAAAGCAGCCACGCTGCGACGCTTGCGAGAAGGTCGTGCGCCATCGCGGACAACGTGCGCCAATTCGCCCTCATCGTGCAGACGCACTCCGGCGAGCGCGCCAGGCGCGACTGATCGCCGCGATGAGCATGACGTAGATCAACGCCATTGCCGCCAGCATCGCCGCCTGAAAGACCGGCGCTCGACCGGAGGTGGCAAGGCCGGCCAGGCCGCATGCCGCCATGAGCGCGTACTCCGCCCACGCCGTCTTGCGGTGCCCCCATCCCAACTGCACCAGCCGCTGATAGTAATGATCGCGGTGCGCCACCCAGATGCGCTCGCGCCGGGCGAGCCGCCGGCCTAACGTGACGGTCGCGTCCACGACGAACGGCGAGAAGACGAGCAACGGGAACCACCACTCCCAGTGACCGCGCAGCCATCCGCACAGACCGAGCGATCCGGCCAGAAAACCGAGCGGCACCGACCCGACATCGCCCATGAACAGCCGAGCCGGATGGAGATTGAACGCCAGAAATGCAGCGGCGGCTGCGGCGACGCTCGCGCTGATGATGGCCAGCGGCGCATCACCGGCGAGCCAGGCCGCGACTCCATAAAACGAGAACCCAAGCAGCGTCATGCCGCCGGCAAGCCCATCTGCGCCGTCCATGAAGTTGTAGAGGTTGGTCATCCACGCGATCAAGACTGCAGTCAGGAACGCCGCCAGGTGGCCGTGTTGGGCGGCTATGCCGTCCGTGGCAACCGCCAGCGCAGCAATGAGATGCACGGCGAGACGGGCAGCCGCCGGCAGGCCGCGCATATCGTCGTAGAAGGAAACCAGGACCAGCACACACCACGCCACCACAAGCAGCAGGGGAAGTCCGGGAGCGGCCATCCACCAGGCCAATCCGATACCTGCCTGTATGGCAACGCCGCCGGTGCGCGGAATCGGCAACTGGTGCAGCGAGCGTTCGTTGGGGTGGTCGAGCGCAAGCCTGGACAACCGGCTGTGTACCAGGCACCAGACGATGGCAAGGCTGGCCGCTAGCGCTGCGAGCGGCGCCCAAGGCGCAGAGGGCACGAAAAACTATGTATTTGATTTATGATGGATTCCAATGATAACACCGGAGCAGGCCGGCCCTGCCAGAGATCAGCTTGCTTCTTCTTTTACCCACTTCGAGTACCAGCCGGCCATCTGCTGCAGGCCCATGGCCAGCGTAAACGCGGGACGCCACCCCAGCCGGTTACGCAGCAGGGAGCTGTCCACCAGAAGACTGCCCGTGAGGCGCGCGATTTCGGCTCGCCTGCCCAGTATCGCGCCGCTCAACGCGAGCAGCGCGGCCGGGCAGGGGAACAGCCGCGCTGGGGTGCCGAGTGCGGTCCCCAGAAGGGTGATCAGCTCAGGCGTCGATACGTCCTCGCCATCGCTCACGAGAAAGGTGGAGCCTGCGGCGTCCGGAGCGCGCAGGCAAAGTGCGATCGCCTCAACCAGGTTTCCGAGACCAATCAAGCTGCGCCGGTTGTGGACGGACGCCAGAGGAAGCGGAATCCCGCGTTCGAGGAGTTTCATCAGTCGCAGCATGTTGCCTTTGACGCCCGGCCCGTAAACCAGCGGCGCGCGCAGGACGACGAGTTCCAGGCCGCTCCCGCTCGCGACGCGCCACAGCGCCTGCTCGGCTTCCCACTTGGATATGCCGTAGGCGTCTTCGGGATGCGGGGCGCTCTTTTCCGTAAAGGGCGACGTCGCCGTCGATTCGCCGTTTACCTTGATGGAGCTGAGGTACACAAAGCGCTTCACGCCCGCACGCGCGGCGCTTTCTGCAAGCCTGCGCGTTCCTTCCACATTGACGCGACGGTACTGCGGCAGCACCGCCGCAGCGTTGGACTCCATCACGTGCGTGCGGGCGGCGAGATGCACGACGCCGGCGACGCCGGAGAGGGCGGAAGTCCAATCCGTTTGTTCATCGATGTCCCCGGCGAAATAGAACTCGATAGGGCGCGCGGGGAAAACAATGCCTGCTCTGTGCACGGCTCCGCGCACGGCGTCCCCGCGCTCCGCGAGCAACCGGCATAACGCGCTTCCTACAAAACCGTTCGCGCCGGTGACGAGGATCACGTGTCCGCGGTTACTTGAACCACACCGTACGGTTCACGTAATCGGTGTAGCTCAGAATGATGCGGACCACCTTGGAGGCGACATTGTCGGCATCGTAGTCTGCCGGAGGCCGGAACGGTCTGCGCTGCTTCGCGTAGGCGGCGGTCGTTGTGTCTATCGCAGCCATGACCTTATCCGCCTTCAGGCCGCTCATGATCAGCGTGCCCTCGTCCATTCCTTCCGGGCGCTCGTGCGCCTGCCGGATCATCACCGCGGGAAAGGCGAGCAGCGCCGATTCCTCGGTGAGCGTGCCGCTATCGGACAGCACGCAATAGGCCAGACGCTGAAGTTTGATGTAATCGATGAACCCAAGCGGTTTCAGGAACTCGACCCGCGGCGGCACTCGGTGTGTCTTGAGCGCGGCGAGCTTCTTGCGTGTGCGCGGATGGGTGGAAACGATCACACGCTTGCGGTAGCGTCTCGAAACCGCCTCGAGCATCGCCAGAAAATCGCCAAGGTTTTCAGAATCGTCGA
Organism: Betaproteobacteria bacterium; assembly: GCA_052386775.1. Taxonomy (GTDB): domain Bacteria; phylum Pseudomonadota; class Gammaproteobacteria; order Burkholderiales; family SG8-41; genus DSOT01. The sequence continues at coordinate 17,895 of JBQTJV010000345.1, read as the reverse complement.
CGTTCTCCTCACGATGCGTGCTGACCACGAAGTAGTTTCCGGATTCGAGCTTGAGGCGTTCCAGCACCCGGGAGGCGCCGATGGCAGCGTCGTGATGGGCGAGCACTTCGCGCATGGGTGAACCGGTCTTGATCACCGTCTCGGGAGCCACGCCCTCCCTCAGCAGATAACGGCGAGCATGCTCGGTGTAAACCAGGTTGATATCGCTGACGTGATCGATGATGCGGCGATTTACCTCTTCCGGCACCCGATCATCGAAGCAGCGATTGCCCGCCTCCATGTGGAAAATCGGTATCTTTCGGCGCTTGGCGGCGATCGCGGCGAGGCATGAATTGGTGTCTCCGAGAAGCAGCAGGGCGTCGGGATTTTCCGCCGCCATCACGCCGTCCGCGTTCGAGATGACCTTGCCTATCGTTTCCGCCGCGGTCTTGCCCGCTGCATTGAGAAAGTGGTCCGGTTTGCGAAGCTCCAGATCTTCGAAGAAAACCTCGTTCAGCTCGTAATCGAAGTTCTGGCCGGTGTGAACGAGCACGTGGCGGGTCAGGCGGTCGAGTTCCACCATGACCCGGCAGAGCTTGATGATTTCGGGGCGCGTGCCGACGATGGTCATCACCTTCATGGGAAGGCCCGGGCGCTGTGCCATGACGCTATCTCAGCAGCTCGCCTTCGGCGGGGAGAACCTCCTCGACCATCAGGCGGTGCTTCTTGAGCAGCCGTACGGTTTCCGCGAAGCCGATAACATTGTCCGCGGAACTGAACTCGCGTTTGAGCGCATTGCGTTCCGGCTTGCCGGTGTTCAGTTCCGGCAGCATCGACTTGATGACGTAATGCTCGCCGCGCTTCACGCAATGGTTCACTTCCTCTTCGGACACCATGATCTCGTGCAGCTTCTCCCCCGGCCGGATGCCGGTAACCTTGATCGGTATGCGCCGCCGGCCGATCAGCGCCTTCGCCAGGTTCATTACCGTCGCGGATGGCACGTTGGGGACGTAGATTTCGCCCGGCCGCGCGCTGCGCAGCGCCGCGAACACGGTGTCCACGGCGCGATCCAGGCTCAACAGAAATCGCGTCATGCCGGGCGAGGTGACGGTCACTGGTCCACCCACAGTGATCTGCTCGTGGAAAAGCGGAATTACGGAGCCGCGGGAGGCGAGCACGTTGCCATAGCGCACACCGATGAAACGCGTTCTGCGGTTAAGGATGTTGGCGGCTACAAAGATGCGCTCCTGCAGCGATTTGGTCATGCCCATCACGTTTACCGGCTTGCACGCCTTGTCGGTGCTGATGGCGACGACTGTTTCGACGGGATAATCGTTCTCCTCGATCGCGCGCACGATGTTGTGCGCGCCGATGCAGTTGGTGAGCACCGCCTCACCGGGGAAGTACTCGCAGGAGGGAACCTGCTTGAGCGCGGCGGCGTTGACCACGATGTCAGCGCGCTTCACGGCCGAGCACACGGCGCCATAATCGCGCACATCGCCGATCCGGAATTCGAGCACCTGCATGAAGTTTCGGTAGATCACTTCGTCGGTCGTTCGGGTCCGGTGCTGAAAAGCAAGGCGCATTTCATGCTGCTTCGCCTCATCGCGTGAATACACGATCACCTTTTTCGGGACTCCGAGCTCGCCGCTCAGAACACGCTGCACGAACGTTTTTCCCATCGAGCCCGTCCCCCCGGTGACCAGTATGCTTTTCCCCTTCAGGATCATGACCGGGTGTCCCTGATGACTGTTGCGAGTTCGTCGATCATTGCTTCCCACGTCGGCGGGCTATAGCCGAATTCGCTCCGGAAACGGGTCGAATCGAGACTGCGATCGCACTCGAACGCATCATCCGGGACGATCGTGACGCCCAGTCCGAGCTTGCGCTGGAGCAGCACGAGCAGATCGTACTTGCTTATGGGCGCTGCGGACACGTGATAAAGGCCGTGCGCCGCAGGATGGTGCAACGCCAGCCCTTCGATGATGCGGCTCATCTCCAGGGTAGTGAACCCGGAGAAAATGGCTCGTCGGAAGCCCTGCACCGTTCCGTGCTGCGCCAAGAGCCATTCGACCAGGCTCGTCTTGCGCTTGAGTTCCAGGCCGATCATCGAGCTGCGCAGCGTGATGCAGTGGCGCTCCTGCACCTCGCCGAGCAGTTTCGAGCGGTCGTACAGATCTTCCGGATCGGGTCGTGACGCCTCACTATAGTTGCCGTCGCGTCCGGAAAAAACGCAGTCCGTGCTCATGTGGATGAGGCGGGCGCCCACCGTGCGGCACAGCAATGCCAGCCGGTGCGGCAGCAGCGCGTTGATCTCGATGCTCGGTATGCTTTCCTGGGCGTCGGCCCGCTGCTTCACGATGCCGACCGCATTGACCACGAATTGCGGCCGGAATTCTGCGAGAATCCGCAGGAGCGGCTCAGTGCGCCGCACATCGATGCCGGCATAGACATCGGCTTCGCCGAACAGACCGTAATGACGATACGCGGCGAAATCCTGGCGCAGCGTGATCTTCACCTCATGCGCGCCGCGAACGCGCTGGTACAGCTGGTGCCCCAGCATGCCGTCCCCACCCAGTATCAGGAAACGCACGATTTCCCTCCGGCGAGATCATGCATCCAGCTTTGCAGGCGATCGAGCAGCATCTCGCGCTCGAAGTTCGCCTCGAAGTACATCCTTCCCTTGCGTCCCATCGCCTCTCGCTGGACGACAGGCGTGCGATAAAGCTGCAGCGCCGCGGCTGCGAGCCGGGGCGCGTCTTCCGCCCCGCACGCCAGGCCTGCACCGGATTCCGTGACGATGTCGGCGCCCTCCCCATTGATCGCGGCGAGTATCGGTCGGCCGCATGCCAGATATGATTGAATCTTGCTCGGCACGGTAAGCGCGAAGACCGGGTCACCGCGCAGGGTGACCAGCAAGGCATCAGCCGCCGCAAAATAGGCTGGCATGGTATCAACAGGCCGGTGCCCGAGCAAATGCACGGTGGCAGCGAGACCGCGGCGGTCGATTTCGCCGTACACCCACTCCCGCCTGTTGCCCTCGCCCAGTATCACCCAGTGAAGGTCTCGATGCTCGCGGGTGCGGTCCGCGGCCTCGACGATGGTTTCAAAGGACTGCGCGCTTCCTATATTGCCGGCAAATACGATGCGAAAGCCGCTTGGCAATTCGCCGTTTACATCTGGCGGCGCGGCCGGAAGCGGTCGATACAGCGTCTCCGCGGAATTGGGAAAATATCTGATCCGCTCACGACTGATGCCGCTCCTCAGCACGTGCTCGGTGAAACCCCGCGACGAGACGAGAACCAGGTCGCATCGGCGGTATATGAAATCGACCAGGAGACGCACCCAGCGCAACGCGCGCGGCGACGTGACCGCCCCGGTGGCAGCGAGGCTTTCAGGCCAGAGGTCCTGCACCCAGAACAGTAATGGCGTCCCCCGGGTGCTCCGGAGCAGGATGGCGGGCAGCGCGACGGTAACGGGAGACGGCTCGTACACCAGGATGGCGTCGTAATGGCCGCGGCAGCGAAAAGGCGCGCACAGGCTGGCCGATATGACGAACGACAGGTAGTTGAGCGCGAGCTGCCAGTTGCGCATCGCGCCGCGCGGCACCAGCGGCACACGAACCACGCGCATGCCACGGTACCGCTCCTCCCGTGGAGAAAAGGCGCCGTATCCGGGATAAAAGCGGCCTCCCGGGTAGTTCGGCATACCGGTGAGAATTTCGGGCTCGTGTCCCCGTGCCTTGAGCGCCGCGGCCACATCGTTGATGCGAAAAGTCTCAGGCCAGAAGTACTGCGTGACGATCAGGACTTTCATGACCGGGCGCGGGGCAGTTCGCGCAGGACCCGCAGCAGATCCCGCGCCTGCTTCTCGCGCGAGTAGGGGCCGACCCCCTGCGGCTCCACATCGGGCGGGCGGGCGCTCTCTGCGAGCGTGCGCAGATAAGTGCTGATTTCCTCTTCCGAAGTGAGCGTGATGCCGCAGCGGGTTTCAGCAATCAGTTGAGCGGCTTCGGTATCCTTGTGTCGTCCGACGGACAGGATCGGGCGCCGGGTGGCGAGATACTCGAAGAGCTTTCCGGTGAGAATGCCTTCTGCCTGCGCATCCGTCCAGTCGAGAAACAGCAGCACGTCGGCGGCCCGCTGGATCGCCACGCTCGTACGGAACGGCACAAAGCCATGGACTACCACCTGTTCGTGTAGTTGGTGTCTGGCGATCAGCGCTCGCAGCCAAGGGTCGTCGAAGCCGTAGAAATCGACCACCAGGCGCCCGGCGCAGTGTGGTGCGTCGGCTTTCAATTTTGCCATCGCGCGAAATAACGGTTCCGGATCGCGCTTTCCGGGATACATGCGCCCCGTGTATACGACATGTGCCTTGTCATCGTTCCAATGAGGCACGGCCCCTGATGCAGCGACTTCGGACTCGAAAAAACCGTTGTAGCAAATGCGCACGTCCCGTTGTAGATAGGCCGCAAGGCGCTTTTGCAGACCGCGAGATACGGTCACGAGCAGCGCGGCACTGCCCACGAGCCAGCGATTCACCACTCCCGACAGCGAGGATGCCATCCAGGACTGATGCAAGCGCATATCGCGAAACCACAGGTCGCGGAAGTCCGCGATCCAGGGCGTTCCGGTGCGTCGCGACAGGGAGCGCGCGACGAAAAAGGTCAGCTCCGGAGGGGACGTGGCGACGATAAAGTTGAAGCCGCCTGCCGCGAGAATGCGCATTCCCGCGCCGCGCATGGCGAAGTAGGCGAGCAGGCGCGGGTCGCCGAACATGGCGAGGCTGAAGCGGGCGCGCCGGGTGAGGGTTTTGATCCAGTCGAGACGCTGCGCGCGCGACAGTGCACCGGGTTCCACGCCATCGGTATGCTGAGCGCGGCGGCGTGCTAGGAGGTAGGGCACTTCGTGGACGCGGATGCCGGCCATGTCAGCCTGCATATCCAGGCTGCCGTCGAAAGCATTTTTGGTGGGCGTCAGAACGTGCACCTCGTGGCCCAGGTCGGCCCAGGTGCGGGCCCAACTGTAAGCACGATGCGAGGCAGTGGCGTTCTGCGGCGGGAACGCGTGCGCGATGATGAGGAGCTTCAACATCGAAGCCTGCATTCAAGGCCGTCTCAGATTGGCGAGGCGGTTGTCCAGCCCGCGCATGTCGTTCCGGTCGAGCAGAATCAAAGACAACAGCGCACCCGTGGCCAGGAGCAGCGCAAACCGCCACGAAAGGGCAAGCTCAGGAAAAACCAGAAGCGCCGGCAAGGTAAGCAGCACGATCGCCACCCGTCGCCATTCATGCGCGACCCGGTAGTGTCGTTCGCCGAGCCAGAGGTAAAGCGCCGCCGACGCGCCCGAGGCAGCCATCATGCCGAGGGCGGCGCCGGTCGCACCGAAAAGGGGGATCAGCGTCACGCTTGCAGCAATATTGACGGCGGCGGAAATGGCGCTCAGCACGGCAATGGTGCTGGTCCGTTTCGCGAGTATCAATCCGGGCGCGAATAGGTAGACGTTGGCGAGCACCATGCCCAGGCACAACCACGGTATGGATGCGCTCGCCCGCTGGTATGGGGCGCCGGCGATCAGCGTGACGATTTCCATGGCGAAGGCGGCGATGCCGAGCACGAGCCAGCAAGCGGCGAGCACAAAATAGCGAAATATCCGGCGCAGCGCAGGCGGTGTTTCGGCGCTTTGATGGTGCGCATAAATCATCGGCGTGAGCGCAAGCTGCACGACGCTCACTGCGAGTGTGACGATACTCGCAATGCGATACGCGGCGGCATAGACGCCCAGCTCAGCCTCACCGCGCCAGGCAAACAGCAGCCAGCGGTCCACGTAGAGGGCAAGGTAGACAGCCGCGCTGGAAAGAACCAGTGGAGCCGAGAATGTCAGCATGCTCTTCAATTCGCCGATATCGAACCGCGGCACTACGCGCGTCGTCGCGCGCAACGATGCGATACCCGTTGCGAGGCCCGCCAAGCTGCCGGCGAATTGTCCCCATATGTAACCGTGCACGCCGAGGCCGAAACCCGCGATGAACACTACCGCAGCGCCTGCAGCCGAAAATCCGAATGTTGCGCTGGTCACCGCGTACGCCCTCGGTTGCCGGTCCCAGCGGAGCTGGTTCGAAACGACATAGAAAAGTGCGTTTGCCATCATCCACAATGAGGCGGGCGCCAAGGCTTGCCCGGCGAGTTCGCTGCCCAGGAGCGCACTGAGGGCGCCGGCCGGCGCGATCCAGGCAAGCGCCGCGAAACCGGCAAAGACGAGGCCCGTAAAAATGACCGCTGTCGAGACGTAGGCGCTTTTTCGTGCGGCCGCCGGCGCGTCCGCGGAGAAACGCGCAACAGCCTGACTGACTTCGAGCGGCAATACGAGGTTGAGCAGCACGTAAACGATCGCGAGAACCTCCACGACGCCGTACTCCTCCGGCGAGAGATGGCGCGCATAGAACGGCAGCAGCACCAGCCCGATGGCGCGCGTAAAAACGGCGGGCACGGCGTAGGTCAACGCGTCCCGAAAAAAACCGCGGACGTTCATAGAGGCCGCTTCGCGCAACGGCGCGTGGCCGCGCGAAGGTGCAGAGTGCGGTCGTGGTATACGGTCAAAAGAAGATGCGTATTATGGAGCGCTGAAACGCATTGTCGGCGAATCTCAGCAAGTGAGTCTTGATGCCGGGTATCGGGGTCAGTGTGCGCGCGTTTCCTTCCAGCACCTGATCGAAGTAACCGATGAAGCTTTCGTACGAATAGTTTCGTTCCCAGTAGGCGAAGGACTCGGCCATCAATTCGGCGCGACGGTCCGGGTCGCGGAGCAGGCGTTCCAGCTTGTCGGCCAGGTCGCCGGCGTCCGGATTGAACTGGACGACCGGGGAGGGCCGTGGAAAGCCTTCGTACTCGTGCGCGTTGCCGCCAACGACGACACACGAGGCGGCCAGTGCTTCGGCGCCAAGCCGCCCGATCCAGGTGCCCGGCTGATCCAGCAGAATGTCGGCGGCCACCAGGCGGTTGAGGACGTAGATGTTGTCCTGTTTCTCTATCAGCTCGAAATCGAACGGCACGCCTTTTTCCCTGAGCCGGTCGATGGCCTCGAGCACGTAACACGTGCCCTTGACGTTCCTGTCGGTCGGGGCATGCACCACGAGCGGCCTGGAAGGATTCGGCCTCTTCGGCGCGTTCAGCAGCCGTCGGGTGGGCGAGCGAAAAATAAAGGCCGGCTTGCCCTGGAAAGTCGCCTGATTGCGCATCGTGACGATCGTGCATCCCAGCCACTCCTGAAGCTTCTGGGTGAAGAAGCGGCGCAGGAACGCAATATCTGAGGAATGCGCCTTTTCGTAGCCCGCGCGCACCACGGGGTCGAGCCGCTCGATGCCAAAGACCGCCTGCTCGATCCGGTTGTGTATGGGACGAAATCGCACATCGTCCCCGCAATTGAACACGATCACCTTCTTGCCCAGCAGCCGCAGCACAAGCAGGTCCGCCTTGAGCGGAAGGAAGGTGTCGTTCCAGACGTAGACGAAGATGTCGTAGTGCCTCACCACCCTAAAGAAAAGCGCCAGCAGCATGGGGCCTTTGACGATGCGCCTGAACACCGCGTCCAACGCCGAGTTGGACAGACGCGGCAGCGTGCGGGAGTAGGTATAACGATTGGCGACATAGAACTCGTTGGAACCCACCACGGCGGAATCGGCGACGCGCCCGGCGCTTCTGATGGCAGCAGTGAATTCCGCGACGAAATTCGCGATTTCAGTGATGCCGACGAGAGTGCGCATTCCAAGAGGTGATGCGGCCATGTTCACCCCTTCGTTACTCCGCGCAGTCGGTGCGCGGGATTCCCGACCATGACCGAGTCTGCGGGCACATCATCGAGAATGTTGCTGCCCATGCCGCACAGGACGAAATCGCCTATCACCAAGCCCTCCCTCACCGAGCAATGGCCTCCGAAGTAGCACGCCTCTCCGGCGCGCACGTTTCCCGAAATGCACGCGCTGTTCGCGAGCGTCGAGTAGTCGCCGATCGCGCTGTCATGGCTAACCACGCACAGCGCGAGGATCATGACGTGTCTGCCGACCGCCGCGCGGGCCGCGATAACACTGTTCTGCAGGACAACCGTGCCGGTTCCCAACGTGGCGAGCGGCGAGATCTGCGCAGACGGGTGAACGAGGGTAACGAACTGTTCGTCGCACAACCCGGTGCGCGCGATGATCTCGCGCTTGCGCCAGAAGTTCTGCGGGCTGCCGATGCCGTTGACGAACTTGACCTCGGTTAACGTGCGCGCGCATTCCAGCCCACCGAGGACGGGCGCGTCCAGGATGGTGGTACCCTGCTTTGCTGGGTCGTCGTCCAGAAAACCGGCGCAGCGGAACCGCGCTTCGCCGGCGGAGGCATTGATGGCGCAGAGCGTGTCCAGTATATCGATGCAATTGCCGCCCGTGCCGAGTATGACGATGTTTTGGGTGGGCATGGCGGTTTGGGCCGTTGGCTAGTGGCAGCGGCGCTGTTATCCCCCTGTACGCCTTCAGATTCTATTCTGCTCGAACCACCGAGCGGTGCGCAAGATACCGTCCTCGAGGTCCACCTTGGCCTTGAAGCCCAGCAGCGCCTCCGCCTTCCGGGTCTCCGGAATGCGCAGCTCGATGTCCGCGGAGAGCGGTTCGCGGAACACGATTTCGGAACGTGAGTTGAGCACCCGACACACGGTTTCCGCCAGCCCGAATATCGTCGTGACCGCGCGCGCGTTCCCTACGTTGAACGATTCGCCGACTGCCTCGTGTCTCTCGAGCGCGAGCATCAGCCCTTCCACCATGTCATCGACGTAGCACCAGGCGCGTATCTGTGTGCCGTCGCCGTGAATGATGATGGGCGCGTTATCCAATGCGCGGCGGATGAAGATCTGGATCGCCCCTTCTCCCGTTTGCCCGGGGCCGTAGACGTTGAACGGGCGCAGCGTCACCGTGGGCAGTCCCCGCTCGCGAAAGTAAGCGTGCGCCAGATGCTCGCCGGCAAGCTTGCTTACCGCGTAGACCCAGCGCGCCTCCCCCGCAGAGCCGGTGATCGTCTGCATGCTCTCGCTCACCCGGTAGGCCATCGAGCCGAAGACCTCGGATGTGGAAAAGTCGAGTACGCGGTCCTTGACCTTGATGGCATCGGCCGCCCGCAGCACGTTCGCCGTGCCGATCATGTTGACTTCCATGGTTGCCACCGGCGATTTGATCACGGTGTCGATACCGGCGATCGCGGCTCCATGCACCACCACGTCGGCCCCACGCATCGCGTGCTCCACTCCGGTGTAATCGAGCACGTCGCCCTGTATGAGCCTTACATTGGCGTGCTCGCCGAGCCTGGTGTGGCGCAGGGTGTTTCGTGAAAGATTGTCGAACAGCACGACCCGGTTGGCTTCGCACAGGCGGGCGGCGAGCGTCGAGCCGATGAAGCCGGCACCGCCGGTGATGAAAATCGATTTGCCTTCTATCGCCATTCTGCTCTCGACGCGGGCCCGATACCTAGCTGAGGCGCCTTATCGCCTCGACCACCCTCTCGAAATCTGAGGCGGCCATGCGATTGTGTAGTGGAATGGCCATTGTATGCAGTTCGCAGTCCCAGGCCAGCGAATAGTCTGCTGCTTCGAATCCGAACCGCTTCCGGTAGTAATGCAGCGCGGGCACCGCGTGCGTTCCGGGACGAGTGCTGATTCCCGAAGCCTGCAGTTCATTCATCATGTCGTCACGCGACTGCGGTGAACGGCTTTCATCCACGTAGCAGACGAACGACTGCCAGCCGTGTACGCAGTCATCGGGAAACGTTGGCAAGTGCAACCACGAAACCTCGGAGAGCGCGTAGCGATAGTATTCGGCCCAGCGCTGGCGCTCGGCGATCAGCCCGTCGAGCTTTCCGAGCTGTACCAACCCGACCGCGCCCTGGAGATCGGTCATCCTGTAGTTATAACCGAGCTGCCGGATCTCCGGCATGCGGTGGGGCGCTGGTTCGATCCGTCCCGATTCCGGAGCGCCGGCGCCGTGGTTGCGAAGGGCGCGCATTCGCTCTGCCAGGGCGTCGTCATCAGTGGTCACCATTCCGCCCTCGCCGGTAGTGATGGATTTTCGCGGATGAAAAGAGAACGCCGCGGCGAGACCCAGCGTGCCCGCGGAACGGCCACGGTAACGGCTGCCGGCCGCACATGCGGCGTCCTCGATGATGGGAATGTTCGGCGCCGCCCGGGCGATGGCGTCGATGTCCGCACACAAGCCGAAAAGATGGACCGCGATGATGGCTTTGGTGCGTTCGGTGAGCTTCGCGGCGACGCGGTTCGCGTCCATGTTATAGGTGCCGCGCTCGATATCGATGAAAACCGGCGTGGCGCCGCAGTACAACACCGCGTTCGCCGTCGCCACCCAGGTAAAAGCCGGCACGATCACTTCATCTCCCGGACCGATGTCCATTGCGGCCAGGATGAGGTGCAGCGCCGTGGTGCAGCTGGTGGTCGCGACGGCATGCCTCACTTCGTGTCGCGCTGCGAATCCGCGTTCGAACGCCTCGACTTTGGGACCCTGCATGACCCATCCGGAGGCGAGCGGCTCGCGCAGCGCGAGCCATTCCTCTTCGCCCAGGCTGGGTTCGGAAAGCTTGATGATGCGGCGCTCGCTCACGTGCTAATCCACGTTGGCGAAAGCCGACCAAAATTGCACAAACAGGAATGCCATGCGCGTAGCTTACTCCTACTCAAGTCCGGCACAGCCGCGCCACGACCGCCTGTGCTGCCTGCCCTTTGCCGTAAGGCCGAATGTTCGTTTGCGGCGTCCTGAACGTCAGCAATCTGCGGCGGAGCAGGCGCGGCAGATCGTCCCGGATCGGTGAAATCAGCACATTCCAGCCGGCCTTCACCAGTTCCGTCCACTCGGTCTCATCGCGCAGTGTGACGCAGGGTACGCGGTAAAAGAACGCTTCCTTCTGCACACCGCCCGAATCAGTGATCACCAGACGGGCGTTTTTTTCCAGCATGACCATGTCGAGATAGCCCACGGGAGGGATGATTTGCACGCCGCTGCGGCCGCGACCCGCCACCCTGTAAAGCGCCTTGCGCGTGCGCGGGTGTACCGGAAATACGACGGGCATCTCGCGCGACAGGTGGTTCAGGCCGTCAAAAATGCGCCGAAGCCGATTTGCGTCATCGGTATTCTCGGCGCGGTGGATTGTCGCCAGCACGTAGCTACGGTCACGCAGCCGCAGTCGTTCCAGCACACCGCTCAAAGACTCCGCTTTCCTGGAGTAAAACAATGCCGCGTCATACATCACGTCTCCCACCCTGGCAACGCGTCGCCGCAAAATGCCCTCGCGCAGCAGATTCTCGACCGCGGTATCCGTCGGGGCAAAGAGCAAATCCGACACATGGTCGGCCACCACGCGGTTTACTTCCTCGGGCATGGCGCGGTTGAAAGAACGCAATCCTGCCTCGACGTGCGCAACCGGCACCTTCAGTTTCACGGCCGCCAGCGCACCGGCCAGCGTCGAATTGGTGTCGCCGTACACCAGCACCCAGTCCGGCCGGGTCTTCAAGATTGTTTTTTCGATTGCGGCCATCATACGGCCCGTTTGCCGGCCGTGCGAGCCGGAGCCGATACCGAGATTAAAGTCAGGACGCGGTATTTCTAGCTCGCGGAAGAACACATCCGACATGTTTTCGTCATAATGCTGGCCGGTGTGCACCAGGATTTCCGTTGCGCCGCGCGTTTTTCGCAGTACCCGGCTCACTGCGGCGGCCTTGATGAATTGCGGCCGGGCGCCGACTACGGTGAGAACTTTCAATTTGGGACGCCCATGTCGGTCAGGTCGCAACGTTGAAGCGCTTGAGCCAATAGCCGAAGCTGATCAGACGCCAAGCGAGATAATCGAACGGCTGCCTGCCCGCCGCCATTGCATCGAACCAGTCCAGCGCCTGTTCGGTGAGAATGCCGTTCGAGCAGCGCACGGCCTCGCTGAGCGCGGCGCGAAAGCGCTGTGGCGCCTGTTCCCGCATCCATGATTCCTCGGGCGTCACAAAGCCCATCTTGTCACTTCGCATTCTGACCTTGTCGGGCAGGCTGCCGGCCATGGCATCGCGCAGTACCCGCTTTGTCAGCCCGTCGCGGATCTTGTAGCCGTCGGGAAGGCTTAAGGCGAACTCCACGAGCCGATAATCCAGAAACGGTATGCGGGCCTCGATGGAATGAGCCATGGAATCGCGGTCTTCCCAATGCAGCAGCATCTGTAAATTTGTTCGGGTCAGCTGGGAGCGCGACAGCCGCCCCACGGTACGGGGTCGATGTCCGTCACGCTCCAGGAAACAATCCCGTGGAATCGCAGAAAGGCGCTCGATGTCCACCAGCGAGTGATCTGCCGATTTCCCGGCCAGGCGGCGAGCCGGCTCGCGCAGCCACGGGGGCAGCAGAAGGTTAGCCACCTGTTTCAGGCACCACGCTGCCGAATAACCATGAACGCGCCGCAGCGCAGCGATTTCGCGGTACAGCTTCGTCCAGCGGAAGTCGAGGGCAAGGCTCGACAGTAAGGGCGGGAAATAACCGTGATAGCCGCCGAGCGATTCATCAGCCCCTTGGCCGTCCAGCATGACTTTCACGCCGTGCCGGCTGGCCAAGCGGAAAACGTGCCACTGCGCGTAAATGCTGGTGGTCCCGAACGGCTCGTCCTGATGCCAGGTGATCGCGTCGATGAGATCCCACAGTTCGTCCAGCGAGGGATAGACGTAGTGCGCATTCGCGCCGGTATGCGTGACCACTGCATCGATGTACTGGCGTTCGTCGAACCGCGCGTCCTCGGCACAGGACGAGAAGGTATTCTGTACCTCGGATGCGCCGCGGTCGCGCAATAGCGTGTTAAGTGTGCAGACGATCGATGACGAATCCAGGCCACCCGACAGGCAGGATCCGACCGGAACGTCGGCCCGCAAGCGCAGCCGTACTGCGTCCACCAGCAATTCGCGGAACCGGTCCGCAGCAGCATCATACGATCCGGCAAAAAGCGCTTCGGGAAGGTGGTACCAGGCATTCGGCGCCAAGGCATCGGCGGCTCCATGGCGAAGGCGCCGCAGATCGATGTCCAGAGCCTCGCCGCCGCCCAGCTGGCGCACGCCCTTGAAAAACGTTTCATGGGCGTGGTCGCTGATGCCCCAGTGCAGGAAGTCGTAGGCTGCCTGCCCATTCAGGCGTGGCGCCCACCCCGGCAACGCGCTGAATTGCTTGATCTCCGATGCGAACGCGAGCGCACCGGAGGGGCTGACCCAGTAGTAGAGCGGTTTTACACCGAACCGGTCGCGCCCGACGAACAACCGGTGCTCTGCGCGATCGACCAGGATGAAGGCGAACATCCCGTTGAATCGCGCCAGACACTGCGGCCCCCACTCGGCATAGGCGGCCAGCATAACTTCGGTGTCGGTATGCGAAATGAAGCGATGCCCGCAGCCTTCGAGTTCCGAACGCAGTTCGACGTAGTTGTAAACCTCGCCGTTGTACACGATCCAGTAGCGCCGGTTGGCGTAGGACATCGGCTGGTGACCGGCCGCGGAGAGGTCCACGATGGAGAGCCGCCGATGCGCCAGCGCGACGACCGTATCGGCAGGCGGCAGCCCCGCGTGCCGGTGCGCCGGAAGGTAGGGATGGGCTGCGCTGAAGCAATCGTCCGGCGTGTCCGGACCGCCGAACGTGCCGGGCTCCAGCGCCGTACCGGAAAAAAATACGAGGCCTTCGCCATCGGGGCCGCGGTGCCGGACGAGATCCGCCATGCCTGTAATGAAAGGAAAATCAGCGCGATTCCCGAAATTCACGAGCGCGGCGATGCCGCACATCAGCGGGCCTCCGCCACTTCACGAAGCTTATTGAGCAACTGCGGCGCGTACTTCTCGAAGCACAGTTCGCGGGCGGCGAGATCGGACTGCTTCTTGTAGTATGCGATGCGCTCAACAGTCAGTGAATTGAGCTTTTCCGCCAGCGATTCGACGCTGAAGGAATCCGCGACGATGCCGCATTCGTACTGCCTCACTAGGGCAGCCATTTCAGGGAACGGACCTGTGGCTATCGCGAGGCGCGCCTGGATAAACTCGAAGAATTTATTGGGAAGGGCGTGGTAGTTATTGAAACTGGTCGCCGGAAGAAACGAAACACCAACATCGTAACAATTCGTGCTGCTCGGAATTTCACTTAGCAGTACTGGGTCGCGAAATCGTATCCGGGGATTTCTGCGTGCAAGCCTGCGCAGACTGTCGATATAGCCGTTAGCCATTGGAAGCAGAAAAAGATCCAGGACAAAACGATGGTCCAGAAAATCCATCAGCCGAATGACCGATTCAAGCTTGCGCAAGGGACTTGCCGCCCCATGATGTACCAGACGGATTAATCCCGGTTCCAGAGGTGCAGGCTTGAGATCGCGGTAGTAAGTGGCATTTGCGATGACATCTGCATGCACGCCGAACACGCGCTTGTATTCTTCCGCAATGCCTCTGGACACGGTAATCATGGAGGTTACTTGGGCGAGATAGGTACTGCAGAGATGTTCGTAGTAGCGCTTGAACAGCAGGCGCCACAGCAGGTTTTCCTCGAACTCCCGCGGGGAGTATTCGTGGGCATCGAACAGTACCTTTCCATTCCCCGCCAGTCGCAACGCCAATGGCAGGGCATTGATGTCATTGGCTACAACGGCATCGAAATGGCGCTTATGCAGTCGCTGCCATGCAGACCGCACGTACGAAAGCGACCAGTAATACGCTTCGTAGCGCTGCGTTCTGAGCAGTGCGACGGCATGGACTTTTCCCCAGAGGGTGCGTGGCCAAACGTCCACGGGAACGAACTCCACGTCCGGTATCGCGCAGCCACTGAACCCGGCAGCCGTTATGTCGCAGTGATGGCGCAGGCAATCTATCTGCCGAATCACGCGAGGATCGGTCAGCAGGTTGCTGAAGGAAATGATGAGGACCTTCATACATGAACAGCCCGGCCTAGCGCCGGGCTGTTACGGCTCTCATGCACGGAAGTTCTAGTTGGCGACAAGATGCTCACGATGCCGGTCGATGGTTTCATCTATGAGCTTCATATTCTCTTTCGTCCAGCGCACCGTTCGGGACAGCCCGTTTTCGATTCCAACCTGTGCCATGAAGCCAAGTTCATGACGTGACTTGTCCGTACTGCCGAAGCGTGTTCCCGAGTGGTCCCACGGTCGCCCCGGTCGGACCTCCACCGTTGACTGATTGCCCGCCAGTCGGTTTACTTTCTCTGCCAGATCCGCGATGCTTGTTTCCTTGCCGCTCGCTATGTTGTAGGCCTCACCCGCCTTTCCCTTCACCGCGCATGCGAGAAGGCCCTTTACTACATCGTCTACGTAAATGAAGTCGCGCGTGGCGATCCCGCCGTTTTCGAGTGGTAAAGGTTGTGCCTTGAGAGCCTTGTACACAAAAGTGGGCACCACATTACGCCAAATGGTCGCCGGGGTGCCGCGCCAGCGTCCAGCCCCGAGAATCTCGCCGGGTCCGTATACGTTCTGGAATCGAGCTCTCACAGCAGGCACGCCGTGCCGTTTGAAGTAATAGCACGAATAGAACTCGCCGAAAATCTTCGACATGGAATAAGGGCTGTCCTGGAACAGGGAAACGGTGTCCGTTTCCTCTGTAGCCGTGGCGGGGCCAAACGTCTTTTCAGCGACAGAGCAGCCGGCGGAGGAATAAACCACTGCCTTCACTTTACTGAAGCGCTTCAGCCGGTCGTATAGCTTGAGCGTAGGCAGGGTATTGTTCGCATGATCTGCGATTGGATCGTGTATGGAGCTTTGATTGCCGTGATAAGTGCAGAGATGGAATACATAGTCATATACATCCTCAAGACTCTCCAGCACGCGATCGTCCGCGGCTGACGCCTCCGTTAATGTGACCCGAGCGCTGTCCGGGACGTTGCACCGCTCGGCAGAAAGGAGGTTGTCTATGATATGAATGAACGAGGTCTCGACGTTCAGCAGCTCGCGGACCAGGTTGCTGCCGACGAATCCGGCCCCACCGGTCACAAGCACTTTGCAACCTTGAAACTCCACCACTTATTTCGATTCCTTTCCGAGCGCGAGGTGAGTATAGGTCTGGGTGATGCCGTATCGACGATAATAGTCGATCGTGCGGGCAATGCCGTCGTCGAGCGGAAAACTGGGCACCATGCCGAAATCCCGCAACGTTTGGCTCGGATCGAGCAGGATGGTGTAAACATCGTCCGCACTGCGCGGGCGCACTTCGACGGGTGAATCAAGTTTGATGCCGAGTGCACGTACCGCGGCGTCAAAAAGTTCTTTTATCGAATAGTCTTTTCCGGTGGAGATGTGGTAGGCGCCGCGCTTGCCCCTGCCGTCGATCGCCTTTTCGATGATATCCACCATGTCCGAAACAAAGATGAAGTCGCGACGTGTGTCCATTACGAAACACGGCTTGTGGGTCGTAAGGCGGTGATAGAAGGTAGGCAGCGGCCCGCTCAGGTTGCGAGGGCCGTATGCGTTGGCCAATCTGAAGGAGACGTATTCGAGGCCGCTCAGATGGATGTACATCTCGCCCGCGGTCTTGCTTATGGCATAGCTGCTCTTGCTCGGTTCAATAGGATGATCCAGCGTAATCGGCTGCTCCACGGGGTCGCCGTAGCACAACGCCGTCTGCAGATAAACCAGTCGCTTCGCCTTCAGGCGCTTGCATTCCTTGACGGTGATAGCCGTGCCGAGAACATTCGTCGCGGCGTCTCCAACGTAGTTCTCGGGATCCTTGTAAGAGGCTGCCGCGTGTAACACGACCTCCGGTCGGAAATCCTCAAAGGTGCGCTGCATGAGGGCGGCGTCAGTAATCGAGCCCTCCACGGCGATGAGGCGGTCTTGCGGCGTGAGGTTGTCCCGGCGCCCCGTCTCGTAGTTGTCCATTACCAGTACTTCATCGCCGCGGGCAAGCAGCCGATCGGCGACATGCGAACCGATAAAGCCGGCACCACCGGTGATCAGAACTCTCATCTATATTCCTTCGCGTTGCGGATGGCCGTCATGAAACTGCTGCTGCCACAGCTCGAGACTCAGGAAGGCCCACAGATTGCGGCTGAATATCCCCTCTCGATGCATTAGATCTTCTACATCGAACTCAGGCTTGAGGTAGAAGCGCTCCCGAGCTTTGCGGCTCCTGAAGAGATCAAGGACGAATTCCTTCACTCTACCACCTCCCCGGATCCAGGGTTGTAGCGGGACCGGGAAGCCCATC
This sequence comes from Betaproteobacteria bacterium, assembly GCA_052386775.1. Lineage (GTDB taxonomy): Bacteria > Pseudomonadota > Gammaproteobacteria > Burkholderiales > SG8-41 > DSOT01. Next base: position 679 of record JBQTJV010000345.1, on the reverse strand, counting down.
TTGTCCCGACGCTCCAGAACTTCAACCGGCAAACGGTCAGCAAACGCCACCCGCAGCAGGCGCTTGAGTTCCCCGTTCTTGAACTTGATACTGGAAGGAATTGTTGCAACCAATTCTACCAGAGCGTGGTCTAGAAACGGAACACGCGATTCTATGCCGTGCGCCATGCTCATGCGGTCTTCAACGTGCAGCAGGGCTGGCAGCAGCGTTTTGAAGTCGAAATGCGTCATCGAGTCAAAGTAGGACTCGTTATGAACGTTCGCTCCCCAAAAGACGGAGTTGAAGTCCTCGAATGACGACGTACCGTTGAATATATCCCAGTCGATAACGTCACTGAAGGTATTGCTGCGGTTGATCAATCTGAAATAGCGTTTGTCCCGTTCCTCGAAAAGGCCTTCCGACCAGAATTCCTGAATGAGCGGCTTGTAATTGCGCAGCGTCTGGAGGTTGGGGATGATGGAATCATAGGTCACGATGAAGTTTCCACCATTCATTGTGCCGTCCAGCGCACCCTTGATGCATTGCTCCCAGTACGCTATCAGATAGCGGGCGTAGCCGCCGAATATTTCATCACCCCCCTGCCCGCCGAGCACGACCTTGACATGGTTCTTCACGAGCTTGGAAACCATGTACTGGGGAAATGACCCCGGCCCGGCTATGGGTTGGTCCAGGTGGTAGA
>JBQTJV010000344.1:0-10271 GCA_052386775.1 Betaproteobacteria bacterium | reverse complement strand
GCTATACCAACCGTGCAGCGGCTCTCGGTTCCGGTACGGCGAGCAAGCCGAGCACGTCGCGGACGGCATGCCGCTCGATGTTCAGCGCGACGGTGGCGATCTCGTCCACCGGCAGCGTGGGGTTGATGCCGCGGAATTTTTCCGTGATGCCGCGGGCGTCTATGGGCGCGGCGGGTGAACCCGAGGGATCGAGCACGTCGACGCGCTTCCAATCGCCGGCCACTTCGGCGGCCACCCAGCCGGCGAAATGCGCGGGATAGAGTTGGTCGAGGGCGGGATCGGCAACTATCTCCAGGCGTCCGGCAAGCGCGACGAGGGCCGGGTCCGTCATGCGCCTGTCGTCGAACTGCGGTGGCAGTACCTGGCCATCCATCAGCGCCGCCGCGATCACGTAGCGCAAGCTCATCTGCGCGTTGAGCGCCGAGCCCGGCGTGTAGGCGAAGCCACACTGGACATCGACGACCTTGCTCAATCCGACTTTTACCCGGCGCTGCGCATCCCAGCGCCCGCCCAGGCCGCGCCGCAATTCCAGTGCGGCATCGACGTAGGCGTGCGTGCTGCCGCAGCAGGAGTACGGTTTGATCGAGGTGCTGTCGAGGTGATACTTCGAGCCGAGATCGCGCGTGAGCGGAGCGGGGTCCGCGGCATCGGAATAGGCCTTCAGCACGCCGCCATCTTCATATTCATAGATCTGGGTCGGCCCGGTGAACCCGAGTGCCGCCAGTTCAGCCGCGAGCACGCCCGAATGCGCTGCCTTACCCGCATGGAGCCGCTTGCTCATCGTGCCCTCGGCGTTGAATGCCCACAGGCCGGCGCCCTGCGTGCCGGCAAGTCCCAGCGCCCATGCCGTGCGCTCGGGATCCAGCCCGAGCAGCGAAGCGCAGGCGGCGGCTGCGCCAAACGGTCCGCACACGCCGGTCAAGTGCCAGCCGCGAAGCCGCGCCGCGGACGGATTGAGCGCAAGGCTCGATCGAATCATGACCTCGTAGCCCGCCGCGATCGCCGTGACCAGCCGCTCGCCGCTGGTGTCGACTTTCTCCGCCATGGCGACCGCAGCCGGAACGACCACCGCGCCGGGATGCAGCTTGGCGTTGTGATAGTCGTCGAGTTCGAACGCATGAGAGGCCGTGCCATTGACGAGCGCGGCGTCCGCGGCACGCAGCGCTGGGCGTGGTTCTCCCCACACCGTGCATTCCCCCCTGCCGCCGCCGGCGCGCGCCCACGACAGCAGCATGTCGGCCCACGGTGTGCGGTAACCGTATACGCCGCAGCCCAGCGTATCGAGCAGCGCACAGCGCGCGACTTCCCGCGTGCGTTGCGGGAGATCCTGATAGTGCAGATGCGAAACCCACGCGGCGACCTCGCGGGTGGGTGCGTGTATGTCGCGGCGATCGAAGTTCATGCGGTTCGTCGGTCCGTGATGGGGGACGGCGCGATGCCCGGTGCTGCATTGTAGATACAATGCGCCGCGCCTGTCATTCGGACCTTCGCCTTGACAGCATTTTGCGCGCAATCGCATACTCGCTGCACCGGCAGGCGCGGCGTCTGCAGTCCACAATTCGGTCTGATTCCCGCGACGGCGGCAGGCCGGCACCTCGCAAAGGGAGTTTCGCATTATGGATTACGATGTCATCGTCGTCGGTGCCGGCAACGCCGCGTTCAGCGCCGCCGTTTCCGCGAAGGAGCACGGTGCCCGGCGCGTTCTCGTGCTCGAAAAAGCGTCGCGGGAGAAGCGCGGCGGCAACACGCATTTCAGCGGCGCGGTGTTTCGCTTCATCTACGACGACGTAACGGAACTGGACCGCTTCGTGCCGGACGCCGAACGCGACTATCCGGGCTTCCACCGGGGCGTGCAGCCGTATCCGGTCGAGGCGTTCCGTTCCGATCTCATGCGCGTCACGCAGGACCGCAGCGATCCGGAACTATCGAAGATCCTCATCGAGAACTCGTACGACACGATGTGCTGGCTGCAGGACATGGGCCGGCACCACTTCGAGCTTGCGGTGTCGGTGATGGGCGTGAAGGTCGGTGGCGAGTACAAGTGGCCGCGCGGCGCGATGATACGCACGGTGCACGAGGGCGTCGGTCTGTCAAAGACGTGGTTCGAGACCGCGGAGCAGGCGGGCATCGAGATCCGCTACGAGACCGGCGCGCAGCGGCTCACACAGGCCGAGAGCGGGCGCGTGAACGGCGTGGTGGCTCGCGGGCCAGAAGGCTTCGTGACGCTCAACGCGAAGGCGGTGGTGCTGGCCTGCGGCGGCTTCGAGACCAATCCCGCGTGGCGCCGCTTGTATCTGGGCGACCCCTGGGATCATGCCAAGGTGCGTGGCTCCAATTTCAACTACGGCGATGGGCTGAAGATGGCACTCGACATCGGTGCGATGCCGTGGGGTCATTGGGGTGGCTGTCACGCCACGCCGATCAACGCCGAGGCGCCCGATTACGGCGTGCAGCATCTCACCGACAAGACCAATCGCCTGTCGTACTTTCTCGGCGTGATGATCAACATCGACGGCAAGCGCTGGATCGACGAAGGCGCCGACATCAATTCGTTCACCTATGCAAAGTACGGCGGCCTGATTCTGAAACAGCCGCGCAGTCTCGTCTATCAGATCTTCGACAGCAAGGTCGTGAGTTTGCTCGAACCGCGCTACTCGACCAGCGAGCCGCTCAAGTCCGACACGCTCGAGGGCCTGGTCAAGCAGCTCAGGGTGAATCACAAGGAGGCGCTGAGGACGCTCGCCGAGTACAACGCCGCTTGCGGACATGGCGGCCCTTACAATCCCGCAATCCTCGACGGCGTGCATACCGAAGGCATCGATCCGCCGAAGACAAACTGGGCACAGCGACTCGATACGCCGCCCTATGTCGCCTATCCCGTGACGGGGGGGATTACCTTCACATTCGGCGGCATCAAGGTGAACAGCGATGCGCAGGTCGTTGCGACGGACTGGAAGCCGATTCCCGGCCTCTATGCGAGCGGCGAGATGGTCGGCGGCCTGTTCCACTACAACTATCCCCTCGGCACGGGGCTCATGTCGGGTGCGGTGTTCGGCCGCATCGCGGGGCGCAGCGCGGCGCGCGCCTGAAGGTGCTATTTACGCGAGAGGTAGCTCACCATCGCGAGATTGAACGCGTTCATCCAGAAAACAGGGGCGGCGCCGATCGCCGCCCCGATCGCACCGGAGAGCAGCGGTATCGCCACGCGCGCCACGTTGTTCGCGGTGAGGCGCAGCCCGGTCACTTCACCGGTGCGTCCCGCAGGTGATTTTTCATATGACACCGCCATCAGGACCGGCTGCGCGACGCCGGTTCCCACGCCGATCACGAATGCCGCCAGCATCAGCGGGTAGATAGCGCGCAGCAGCGGAAAGACCGCGAACGCACACGCCGCGATCAGCATGGATGCGAACATGACCTGTTCCGAGCGGTAGCGGCGCAGCAGCGCGGGCAGCATGAAGCGGCTGACGAAGACGGCCACCGCATAAGAGCCGAGGATGATGCCGATCGTGGAGGCGGAGAGGCCGATCGAGTGCGCAAAAACCGGCACGTAGAACGCGAACAGTTCGGCTGAAGCGACGCACAAGCCGCTGATGACGATGAGCCGGCGCAGCGGCTGATTGTGGAGCAGCTCGAAGGCGCTGCGCCTGGTATCGTCGCGCGGTTGCGCGGCGACGCGGGTGAAGGCCGGCTTGAAGGCGAGTATCGCGATCGGCAGCAGCGTGAACGCGGCGAAGAACAGGAACGTCATGCCGTGGCCCGCGTGGTCGATCGAGAAGCCGGCGAACATGGGGCCGATGAAGGCCGAGACCGAGTAGCCGATCGACAGCCATGCGAAATTGCGGGCTCGCTGCTCCGCCGGGCCATATGCGCCGGTGAGGTTCTGGATCGAGACGTTGAAGAATACGAAGCCCGCACCGACCAGGACCGATACCGCGACGAGCCCGCTCAGGTGCTGCCAGAAAAAGCCGGTGAGCATGGCGAGCCCGGTGCAGGCGGAACCGATCATCAGCGGCAGCCGCATGCCGCGCGTGTCGGCGATGCGGCCCGAATAGATGCCGAGGATGAGCGGCACCACGGCGTAGAGGGCGGCCAGCACGCCGACCGTGAACTGGCTGGCGCCCAGTTCCAGGGCGAACAGCGAGAGCACCACCTTGCTGCCGAGATAGCAGCTATGGATCGCGATGCTGACCAGGATGATGAGGGCCACGCGTTCAGCTTGACCGCGACAGCCGGCCGCTCGCCGCGAGTATCGCCGCGTTGACCCAGAAAACGGGCGCAACTCCGAGCGCCGTACCGAGGGCGCCCGCCGCGAGCGGCACGCCGATATGCGTGATGTTGTTGATGGTGAGCCGCAATCCGGTCACTTCACCGGAGCGCCCGGGCGGCGAGCGGTTGTAGACGATGTTGAGCGTGAGCGGCTGGCCGCAGCCCAGCGCGAGGCCGATGGCGAACGACAGGGCCAGCAGCGCCGGTACGAACTCGATGAAGGGAAAAGGGAGAAACGCCAGGGCGCCGGTGAACATCGCGATGGAAAGCACCTTTTCCACGCCGTAGCGGCGCGTGAATGCGGGCAGCGCGATGCGCACGACGAAGGAGGCGATCGCGAAGACGCCGAGGATCACGCCGATGGTCGAAGCCGACAGCCCGATGGAGTGGCCGTAGATCGGCACGTAGAACCCGTAGAGATCCCATCCGGTGACGACCAGGCCGCTCACCACGATCGCGCGGCGCAGCGGCGGGTTGTGCAGCAACTGCAGCGTGCTCTTGTGGTCTGCGCCGCCCGGGCGCACGCCGATGTCGAATTTGCGGCGGCTTCCCATCAGCAGTGCAAGCGCGAGCACCATGAGCGCGGCGTAGGCCAGATAGGCGTACACGTGGCCGAAATGATCGATGGCGTAGCCGCCGAGGAGCGGCCCGACCATATGGCCGCCGGAATAGCCCAGGCCGAGCGTGCTGAAGTTGCGGGTGCGCTCCTCCGGCGTGCCCAGGGCGCCGGCGAGATTCTGTGCCGAGACGTTATAGAAGACGAATCCGATGCCGATCAGGATGGCCGATGCGTAGAGCGCCGGCAGCGTCGGCCACAGGTACGGCAGCAGCAGGCCCGACGCGAGTACCGCCGTGCCGAACAGCATGGGCCGGCGCGCCCCCAATCGATCGGACAGACGCCCCGAATAGACTGCCAGGAGCAACGGGAACGCGGAATAAGCCGCGATCAGGACACCGATGAGCAATGGATTGGCGCCGAGCTCGATGGCGAAGAGCGACGCCACCATGCGGCTGCCCATGTGGGCGCCCTGCGCGATCAGCGTGAACAGCGTGACGAGATAGATTGCAGGCACCACAGCCCCGTAACGTCATGCCGGCGCAAGCCGGCATCCAGCGCGGGCGCGCAGGGCACATGGATTCCGGTCTGCGCCGGAAATGACGAATGTCCCTGTCCTAAGCGGCGTAGCCGGGATCTTCGCGATCGAGCTTGCGCTTGAGCGCCGCCCACATCAGCTTGCCGCCGGCGCCGCGCCCGGTGCGATTGATTTCGCGCCCCTGCTGGATCGTGTAGCTGGCGACTTCCCGGGGAATCGGGTTGGGCTCCGCGCCGCCGGTGAGCGCGGCGATCTGGAACCGACAGGCCCGCTCGATGCGGAACATCCGGGCAAACGCTTCGCCTACCGTGGCGCCGATGGTGAGTGTGCCGTGATTGCGGAGAATCATGACGGTGCCGTCGCCCATGTCCCTGACGATGCGTTCGCGCTCTTCTTCGTCGTCCGCCACGCCTTCGTAATCGTGATAGCGCAGCTCGCCCAGCACCGTGAGCGCCATCTGCGTGATCGGCAGCAGGCCCTGCTTTTGGGTCGCGACACCGACCCCGGTCGTGGTATGGCAATGCATCACGCAGTGTGCGTCGCGCGCCCCCATGTGAATCGCGCTGTGGATGACGAAGCCCGCGCGGTTCACTTCGTACGGCGACTCGGAAAGCTTGTTGCCCTCGGTGTCGATCTTGATGAGCGACGACGCGGTGATTTCCTCGAAGAGCATGCCGTACGGATTGATGAGAAACTGGTCCTTGGTGCCGGGCACGCGCAGCGAAAAATGGGTGCCCAGCATGTCCGTCCAGCCCTGGATCGCGGCGAGACGAAACGCCGCGGCCAGATCCAGGCGGGCCTGCCATTCGGATTCCGACATGCCGCGTGGCACGCGCGTGTTGCGCAACCGGGTGACGCTTGCTTTGCGCGTTGCTGTTTTCATATTCCGGACTCTTTCACTTGAAGGTTCTAGAATACCGTAAAACAGACCTCGACTCGACACCGCCGGCAGGACCGGGCAGGATGTCCACGAAATGAACTATAGCGCAGCGCTCAACATCGACGACCTGCGGCGCATCGCCGAGCGCCGGCTGCCGCGCGTCGCATGGGAATTCCTGGAGCGCGGCACGGAGGAAGAGACGACGCTTGCCGAGAACCGCGCCGCCTTCGAGCGCATCCGCTTGCGGCCGCGCACACTGGTGGATGTCTCGAAACGCAGTCAGCAGGTGACGCTGTTCGGCAAATCGCATGCCGCCCCATTCGGTATTGCGCCCACCGGTGCCGCCGGCCTGTATTCGTTCGAAGCCGATGTTGCGCTGGCCCGCGCGGCGGCGACCGCGGGCGTGCCGTTCGTGCTCTCCACGGCGTCGTTCGTCGCGCTGGAGCGCGTGGCGCGCGAGGCGGGCGGCAGCAAGTGGTTCCAGCTTTATATGTCGAAGGACCGTGACGCGGCGCGCACGCTCGTTGCCCATGCCCGCGACGCCGGCTACGAGGCGCTGGTCGTGACGACCGATGTTCCGGTCGGCGGCAATCGCGAATTCAACCGCCGCAACGGGTTCGATATTCCTTTCCGCCTCAACGTTCGCAACGCGCTGGATGGCGTGCTGCACCCGCATTGGCTCGTCAACGTGTTCATGCGCACGCTGCTCACCTCCGGGGTTCCTCGATTCCGGAACACCGACGTCGGCGGCCGCATTGTCGCGCGCAATCTCGGTGAATTCCGTGCGCGCCGCGAGGCGCTCGACTGGACCGACCTGGACTGGCTGCGCGAATTCTGGCCCGGAAAGCTGCTGGTGAAGGGCGTGCTCACCGTGCACGATGCGCTGCAGGCGGCAAACCGCGGAGCTGACGGGATCTTCGTCTCCAACCACGGCGGCCGTCAGCTCGACGGTGCGCCTGCGCCGGTGGAGGTGCTGCCGGCAATCGCCGCCGCCGTCGGCGACCGGCTCAAGATCATGTTCGACAGCGGTGTGCGCCGCGGGTCCGACATCGTGAAAGCGCTCGCGCTCGGCGCCGACATGGTGTTCGTCGGTCGCGCACCGCTCTACGGCGTGTGCGCGGGCGGGGAAGCGGGTGTGGTGCGCGCGCTGGACATACTGCGCAGCGAAGTCGACCGCGTGATGGGACTGCTCGGATGCACCGGCGTGGCGGCTCTCGATGCCGGTTATCTCTCGCATCCCGACGGACCGCCGCCGGTCTGCTCGCAGCCCGTGCACGCAGTGTCCGCATAGGGTTCGCGCAACCGGGCGCACGACCGGGCTACAATGAACCTTTCAGGAGACCGGCCATGAAGCAGCACAGGATTCCCGCAGTATTCATGCGCGGCGGCACCAGCAACGCGGTGGTCTTTCATGTACGCGACCTGCCGCGGGATCGCGCGATGTGGGACGAGATTTTTCTGGCTGCCATCGGCAGTCCCGACCCCTATGGGCGCCAGCTCGACGGCATGGGGGGCGGCATCTCTTCGCTGTCGAAGGTCTGTGTCGTGGGGCCTTCGACCCGACCCGATGCCGACATCGATTACACCTTCGCGCAGGTGCAGGTGAAGGACGCCAAGGTCGACTACAGCGGCAACTGCGGCAACATGTCGTCGGCGATGGGGCCGTTCGCGGTGGATGAGGGCCTGGTCAAGGTCGCGGGCAGGGAGGCGCTCGTCCGAATCCACAATACCAACACCAGGAAGATCATTTGGTCGCGGTTTGCGCTCGATGACGGCCAGTCGGCGGTCGATGGCGATCTGGCCATTCCGGGCGTGTCCGGAACCGGTGCCCCGGTGCGCCTGGAGTTTCGCGAACCGGGCGGCGCCACCACCGGCAAGCTGCTGCCCACCGGCAACGCGGTCGATACGCTCGAGGTGCCGGGTTACGGTCGCTTCACCGCGTCGCTGGTTGATGCCGCCAATGCGACGTGCTTCCTCGATGCGGCCGAACTTGGTCTCGACGGCACCGAAATGCCGGAACAGCTCGATGGCAACACGGACTTGCTGAAAAAGCTCGCTGCCATCCGGATCGCCGCGTCCGTTGCCATGGGCATCGCGAAAACGCCGGAAGAAGCCGAGGAGAAACGAACCGTTCCGTTTGTCGGTTTCGTATCCGGACCGCAGGACGCTGCAACGCTTGCAGGCGAGCGCATCGCGGCGTCCCATGTAGATCTCACCGCGCGCATGTTGTCCAACGGGCAGCCGCATCGTGCGCTGCCTTTGACGGTGACGCTCTGCACCGCCGTCGCCGCCCGGATCGAGGGCAGCATCGTGCATCGGCTCACGCGGCGTAACGACGATCCGGAGGCGGAGATACGCATCGCGATGCCGTCCGGCGTACTGACGGTCGCTGCGAGCGTGACACGCAAAGACGGGCAATGGCATGCGGAGCAGGGCGCGTTTTACCGCACCCAGCGCCGCATGTTCGAAGGGTTCGTGCTGGTGCGCTCGTCGCGCGTGCCGGGGCTGGTGGCCGCGAGCGGCGGCAAGCTCAAAGCCGCGTAGCGCCGCCACTCATTTCGTATTCCGGAAGGGCGATCGCACTCCCCGGAATTGTCGCGCTGCTGGCGGCGGCCTAAAATCCCTCCCCCGAGGGGGTCACGAACATGTCCAAGTCCTTCGGGCAGCCGTGTTTCTCGTTTCCGTCGCGTTCACGCTACTGCTCGTCGCCGCGGGCGCCGCGTTCCCCGCAGAATTCGAGGCCGGCGGCGACGCCGCGCTGCGCTGGATCACCACACACCTCGGCTGGTTCTACCTGGCCTCGGTGTTCGGCTTCGTCGTCGTGCTCGTCTACCTCGCGTTCTCGCGCCATGGCGGAATCCGGCTCGGGGCCCACGACGAGGAGCCGGAGTTCTCGTTTTTTTCCTGGGTGGCGATGCTGCTCGCCACCGGCTTCGGTGTGGGTCTGGTGTTCTACGGCGTCGCCGAGCCGATGACGCACTACCTCAAGCCGCCCTACGGCATGATGCCGGGCGAAACCGAGGCCTCGGCACGGCTCGCCATCCAGTACAGCTTCTTCAACTGGGGCGTGCATCAATGGGCCGCGTTCGCGATCGTCGGCCTGATCATCGGCTTCTACCAGTTTCGTCGGGGCAAGCCGGGCCTCGTGTCCACCGTGTTGCAGCCGGTCACCCGCCGTCTGCCGGGCTCGGGCTGGCTCGGCGGCGCGGTGGACGTCTTCGCGGTGGTCGCGACGGTGATGGGCGTCGCGACCTCCCTCGGCCTGGGCGTACTGCAGATCAACGGCGGACTGCACTTTCTCGCCGGGGTGCCCGAGGGCGTGGTGTGGCAGGCGATCATCCTCGCCGTGATGGCCGCCGCCTTCATCACCTCGACCGCGACCGGGCTCAAGCGCGGAATCCGCATCCTCTCGACGATCAATCTCGTGCTCGCGCTCGCGCTGATGGGCTACGTGCTCGTCGCCGGGCCGACGCTGCGCGTGCTGGAAATCATCGTTCAGGGCATCGGCGACTACCTCCAGAACTTCTTCGGCATGAGCCTGCGCGCCGGACCCTGGGACGAGTCGCGCTGGGCGGCGGGATGGACCGTGTTCTACTGGGCGTGGGCGATCGCCTGGTCGCCGTTCGTCGGCACGTTCGTCGCGCGCATCTCGCGCGGGCGCACGATCAAGGAGTACGTGTTTGGCGTGCTCGTGATGCCGCCGCTGCTCGCGTGTCTCTGGCTCGGTGTCTTCGGCGGAACCGCGCTGCACTTCGAGCTCGAGCGGCATGCGGGGCTCGCCGCGGCGGTCAACGACAACATCACCACGGCGCTCTTCAAGCTCTTCGATCTCATGCCCCTCGGCACGCTGCTCTCGGTCATCGGCGTGGCGCTGATCTTCATCTTCCTCATCACGTCGGCGGATTCGGCCTCCTATATCGTGGCGCAGATGACCGACGAGGGGAGCACCGAGCCTCCCCTCGCCAAGCGCGTCGCGTGGGGCCTGCTGATCGCCGCGATCTGCCTGACGCTCATCGCGACCGGCGGGC
>JBQTJV010000343.1:0-12651 GCA_052386775.1 Betaproteobacteria bacterium | reverse complement strand
CTGAAGTTGGCTTACCCGCTTCTTCGGGTGGTAATGCTGTGATTACTCCAGCCTCGGGCGACCTATCTCTGACGGGGCAAGCGCCTACGGTGCGCATAACCTATTTCAATCCGGCTGATGTTGAAGTCAAAAATGATGAGGATGGCAATCGCATCTCTATATTGAAGGCAGATGGGGCTCCCGTCGAATATGCCGGAATAGGAACGATGTCGAAATCCAAGAACAACGGCGTGGATCCGCAGGAACTCATCGACCACTACGGCGCCGACGTCGCGCGTTTCTTCATGATGTTCACCGCGCCGCCGGAGCAGACGCTGGAATGGTCGGAAGCCGGCGTTCAAGGGGCATATAGGTTCTTCAATAGATTGTGGACCTTTGTGTTTGAGCATAAAAGTGAAATATCAGTTGGCCTAACGCACCAAAAGCCTTTCACGATCGACTGGAGTAAAGTCCCGAAAGAGCATAGCTCGTGGAGAAAAGAGATACATGCTCTGCTTAAGCAGGCAAACTACGATATGTCGAGATTTCAGTTCAACACCGTAGCGTCTGCATGCAACAAGATACTTAATACGTTAGACCGTGCTCCTGGAGCAATGAAGGCAGATGTTCGGTATGATGCATTGCATGCAAGCGTTTCTGTTACCGCTACGTTGGCAGAGGGCGTTTCAATTTTGTTGCGCTTGCTTTCACCCATCAGCCCGCATATCACTCATTACCTGTGGCGCGAACTGAAGTACGGAGAGGATATCCTGGCGGCGCCGTGGCCGGAACCGGATGCCGCCGCGCTCATAGAGGATGAAATCGATCTCGTGGTGCAGGTGAATGGCAAACGGCGCGCCGATGCCCGCGTGCCGCGGGAAGCGGACAACGCGACGATCGAAAAAATCGTGCTCTCGCATCCCAACGTGCAGAAATTCGTAGCCGGCCAGGTGATAAAGAGAGTGATCGTCGTGCCGGGCCGGTTGGTCAATGTCGTCATTTGAAGGGGCTGGCTTGAGCCTGCCGCGTCGATTTCCGCACCTGATACTGGCAGCCGCGCTGCTGCTGCTCGCGTCGTGCGGGTTTCGGCTGCGCGGCGAAGCGACCCTGCCGTTCGAGTCGATTTACGTGCAGGGCGCGGCGACCTCGCCCTTCACCATACAACTGAAGCGCTCCATCGTATCGGCAACCAAGGCCAGGCTCACCGACAGGCCGCAAGAGGCGCAGGTCGTGCTGCAGATCATGAGCGAGCGCCGGGACAAGGAGATCCTCGCGCTGTCGGGCGGCGGGCGCGTGCGCGAATACTATTTGCGCTACCACGTGACGTACCGTCTCACGGATCCCAAGCTGGTAAGCGAGTACATCGCGCCGACCGAGATCGTGCTGCGTCGTGAACTCACCTACAGCGACGCCGAGGCGCTGGCGAAGGAATCGGAGGAAATGCTGCTGTTCCGGGACATGCAGACCGACGCCGCGCGCCAGCTGCTGTTCCGGCTTCAGGTGGTCAAGCTCGAAGTAAAGTCTTGAACACCGGAACATGCGAATAACGACCGAACAGCTGCCGCAGCATCTTGCTCAGGAACTGAAGCCGCTCTACACCGTTTTCGGAAACGAAACGCTGCTTGCGCTGGAAGCCGGTGATCGCATACGCGCAGTGGCCCGCGAGGCCGGCTACACCGAGCGTGCCGTGCTCACGGCAGACTCGGGATTCAAGTGGCGCGAGCTCGCGCTGGCGGGCAGTTCGCAGTCGCTCTTCGCCTCACGCAAACTGCTCGATTTGCGCATCCCTTCCGGCAAACCCGGCACCGAGGGCAGCACGGCGCTGCAGACTTATTGTGCGGCGTTGCCGCCCGACACAGTGACGCTCATCATGCTGCCGGAGCTCGACTGGCGCGCGCAGAAGGCAGGGTGGTTCGAGGCGCTGGTTCAGACCGGAACGGCAGTGGAGGCGAAGCCCGTGCCGCGCAAGGCGCTGCCCCAGTGGATCGCCGGGCGCCTGAAAGCGCAGGAACAGGATGCCGACACCCAGACGCTGGACTTCATTGCGAGCCGCGTCGAAGGCAATCTCATGGCGGCCTACCAGGAAGTGCGCAAGCTCTCGCTGTTGTACCCGAAGGGACGGCTCAGTTACGACCAGGTCCACGACGCCGTGCTCGATGTCGCGCGCTACGACGTTTTCAACCTCGGTGTGGCGATGCTGGAGGGCGAGCCGCTGCGCCTGGTGCGCATGCTCGACGGATTGAAAGGCGAAGGCACCGCGCTGCCGCTGGTGCTGTGGGCGATGTGCGAGGAAGTCCGCGCCATCGGGAAGCTGATCGCGGGCACTGCGGCCGGCAAACCGGTCTCGATGCTGTGGCGCGAAGCGCGGATCTGGGCGCCCGCGCATCAGAATCTCATGCAGCAGAACATGAGCCGCTTTACCCTGGGCCAGGTGGCAGAGGCTCTGCGCCACGGCGCGATGATCGATCGCATCATCAAGGGGCTGGCGAGGGGCGATGCCTGGGACGAACTGCTACAGCTCGCGCTGAGGTTCGCCCGGGGCGGGAGCAACCCGCCGGTGAATCGCGGTAGAATGAGCCCAGCGCGCGCAGCCGAAGCGAACCGCAACCAGCAGGGCTTGTTCTAGTTTCGTAACGGGCACCCGCGCCGATCCGGAATCAGCGTCGCAGGCGCTGGTCCGCGCCGACGAGGTCATACGTGGACGTCCAGACTTACATGGTGGGTGTGGGCAGGCAGGCCCGCGCAGCAGCACGGCTCATCGCCCGGGCTGACACCGGCACCAGGAATCGCGCGCTCACGGTGATGGCAGAAAATGTCGTGCGCGCGACGCCCCGGCTGCTCGAAGCCAACGCACGCGATGTGGCAGCAGCAAGATCCCGGAAGCTCGACCCGGCACTGATAGACCGCCTCACGCTGGACAAAAATACGATCGGTGGGATGGCCGACGGCCTGGTTCAGATCGCTGCTCTGCCCGACCCCATCGGCGAGATCATCGGACTCAAATACCGCCCATCCGGAATCCAGGTGGGGCAAATGAGGGTGCCGCTCGGCGTGATCGGCATCATCTACGAATCGCGCCCCAACGTGACGGCCGACGCCGCAGGCCTGTGCCTCAAGTCGGGAAACGCCGCAATCCTGCGCGGCGGCTCCGAGGCGATCCACTCCAATCAGGCCATCGCGGCCTGCGTGCACGAAGGCCTCAAGGCGGTGGGACTGCCGGAAACGGTGGTGCAGGTCATCGAGACCACCGACCGCGCGGCGGTGGGCGAGCTGATCACCATGCAGGATTATGTGGACGTCATCGTCCCGCGCGGCGGCAAAGGACTGATCGAGCGCTTGATGCACGAATCGCGCATCCCGATGATCAAGCACCTGCACGGCGTGTGCCACGTTTACATCGACGATCGCGCCGATGTCGACAAGGCCATGCGCATCGCGGACAACGCCAAGACGCAGCGGCTGGGGACCTGCAACACGATGGAAACACTGCTGGTGGCGCGCGAGATCGCGCAGAAGATCCTGCCGCCGCTATGCCGCATTTACCTCGAAAAGGGCATCGAGCTGAGAGGCGATGAAGCGGCGCGGCGTATCGTGCCGCAGATGAAGGCGGCAACCGAGGACGACTGGCATACCGAGTACCTCGATGCCATTCTGTCCGTGCGCATCGTCGATGATCTGGAGCAGGCACTCGAGCACATCGCGAGCTACGGCTCGCAGCACACCGATGCCATCGTTACCGAAGACTGGAGCCGCGCCCGCCGTTTTCTCGCCGAGGTGGACTCGAGTTCGGTCATGGTCAACGCATCGACCCGGTTGGCCGACGGCTACGAATACGGGCTGGGCGCGGAGATCGGCATCTCCACCGACAAGCTCCATGCGCGGGGACCGGTCGGACTGGAAGGCCTGACCTCGCTCAAATACGTCGTACTCGGGGACGGCCAGATACGCACTTAGGCAGCGCGGGGTTAGCCGCCGCGCCTCGTACTTCTTCTTCACGTTTCCCCAGAACAGGTTTTTTCATGGCAGACACGATCGAGATCACCGTTCCGGATATCGGCGACTTCACGAACATCCCGGTCATCGAGGTGCTGGTCAAACCGGGAGACCGGGTGAGCAAGGAGGACTCGCTCATCACGCTGGAGTCGGACAAGGCCACGATGGATGTGCCCTCGCCGGCCGCGGGCGTCGTCAAGGCGCTCAAGGTCAAGGTCGGCGACAAGGTGTCCAAGGGCACCGCCATTCTGACGCTGGAAGCGAACGAAACCGGCGCTGCGATGAAAGCGCCGGCACCGGCGCCAGCGCCGGCTGCAAAAGCGCCCCCCGCGCCGGCCGCCCGTGCTGCGCCGCCCGCGACGGCTGGCGCCACCACGCGCCGGGAAAAGACCGATCTCGACGCAGAAGTGGTCGTCCTCGGCGCCGGTCCCGGCGGATACACGGCCGCGTTTCGCGCCGCCGACCTCGGCAAGAAAGTGATCCTCATCGAGCGCTATCCGACGCTGGGCGGCGTGTGTCTCAACGTCGGCTGCATCCCGTCGAAAGCGCTGCTGCACGTCGCAAAAGTCGTGACCGAGGCGGCCGACCTGGCGCACGCCGGAGTGAGCTTCGGAAGTCCCTCGATCGACCTCGCGAAACTGCGCGCGTGGAAAAGCGGCGTGGTCGCAAAACTCACTCGCGGGCTGTCGGGACTCGCCCGTCAGCGCAAAGTCCAGGTCGTCACCGGAAAAGGCGTTTTCGCCACGCCGAACTCGATCCGGGTCGAAACCGCTGACGGCGCGAAGACCATCGGCTTCGATCACTGCATCATCGCCGCCGGTTCGAGCGTCGCCCGCATTCCGGGGTTTCCGTACGAGGACCGCCGCATTTTCGATTCGACCGGCGCGCTCGAATTGCCGCAGGTTCCGAAGCGCCTGCTGGTGATCGGCGGCGGCATCATCGGGCTCGAGATGGCGACGGTCTACGATGCGCTCGGGAGCCGAATCAGCGTGGTCGAGATGATGGATTCCCTGATCCCGGGCGCGGACCGCGACGTCGTCAAAGTCCTGCACAAACGCATCGAAAAGCGCTACGAGAACATCCTGCTCGGCACGAAAGTCGTCCGCATCGAGCCGCAGGACGCCGGTCTCAAAGTGACTTTCGAAGGCACCGGCGCACCTGAAGCGCAAGCCTTCGATGCCATCCTGATGGCGGTGGGCCGCCGTCCGAACGGGCGGGACATCGGTGCCGAGGCCGCCGGAGTCGGCGTCGACGCGCGCGGCTACATCCCGGTGGATAAGCAGTTGCGCACCAACGTTGCGCACATCCACGCCATCGGCGATATCTGCGGCGAGCCGATGCTGGCCCACAAGGCGACGCACGAAGCCAAGGTGGCAGCGGAAGTGATCGCGGGCCACAAGGCGCACTCTGACGCCCTCGCGATTCCTTCGGTCGCTTATACCGACCCCGAAATCGCCTGGATGGGTCTTACCGAAACGCAGGCTGCGGCGGACGGCGTTCAGTATGACAAAGCGGTGTTTCCGTGGGCCGCCAGCGGGCGCGCCCTCGCCACCGGGCGCGATGACGGCATGACCAAGCTGCTGCTGGATCGGGAGAGCCGGCGTCTGCTCGGCGCCGCGATCGTGGGCGTCAACGCCGGCGAACTGATCGCCGAAACCGTGCTCGCGCTCGAAATGGGCGCCGACATGGTCGATATCGGCCTCACCATCCATCCCCATCCGACGCTCTCCGAGACCGTCTGCTTCGCCGCCGAGATGGCGGAGGGCGCCATTACCGACCTTTACGCGCCGAAAAAATAGCCGACTGCACCGCGCGGAACCCGCTGCCCCGGAAGCCTGTCGCATGGATATGCCCAGCTTTCCGAGGAGCCCATGAAGCCCGCCGAGGATCGTCACAGAACCCAGTCCCGCCGCAAACAGAAATCCGCCGACGAAGAGCGTAAGCTCGACGAAGCGCTGGAAGACTCATTTCCAGCGAGCGATCCGCCCGCCGCAACGCAGCCCCACGACAAGTCTCCCGGCAGCCGCGACGCGCCGGCCCCGCCGAGCGACGCAGGGAAAGGCAAGGCCGGGAAGTAAGCGCGCCGCGTTTCGAGCGCACGCCGTAGTTCCGGCGGCGCATGTTTCACCGGGTCCGAAGCCGCAATGACGTTGCATGAACGCCGGATAGTGCGCTCATGAGGCGCACCGTCGTCATCGGCGAGTTTGCGACAGAACCGGAAGCGGCGCGCGCCGTCGACCGGCTGTTGCGCGCCTGCATCAGCGGCGAGCACGTCCGTGCGTTCTTCCTGAACCACGGCGAGCCGCCGCGCCGCAAACCGGCACGGCGTATCGAGCCGCCCCGCCTGCACCCCGCGAGCGGGTCAGTGGGCCGCTCCGCCGCCATCGCCCTCGATTTGGGTCCATCGACGGCCGCGGATGGCGTCGGCGTCAGCGTCTACACGCGCGATGTGCCGCCACGCGGTGCGGCAGCGGATGCGGACCCGTGTCGCGCCCGGATCCTGATCTCGGTCGAAACGCAGGATCACGTTGCACAAGCGCTCGCGACCAACGTCCTGAGACAGCACGGCGCACTGGACGTGGAGCGTCTCCGTGCCCCGCGTGCGTCGCGTGCCGGATTCCATCCTGTTTCCCTGTCCTCTCTGCTCGAACGGTGCAAACCGGAACTCGCGCCCGCCGAGCCCGTCGCCGCGACCCACCACTAGAACTTCCAGTTTTTTCGCATCCGCCTTGAAGACCGGCGCGGATGCTCATCGCGCCCGCGAACGGCCGCCTGCGAGGCAGTCGCCGGGAGGTCTTGCCCCCGCGTTCAGCCAATCTGTCCTAGTGCTTGAAACTTTGAGCTTTTCAGGAATCGGGGGGAGGCGTAAGATAAGCTATTTTGTGCGATGGCGCCGTTAAACCGTTTTTGGGCTCAAGCGTTTGTATCATCCGGTGCAGCTGAGCAGGAAGAACGACTGGCGTAACGGAGAAGCGACTTGAAGCCTACAGACATCCAGAACCCCGATTACTTCCACAAGGTCGTGGATTGCCAGTGGGCGTGTCCCGCGCACACGCCTGTCCCCGAATACATCCGGCTGATCGCGGCGGGTCGCTACAGCGACGCCTACATGGTCAACTGGGAATCGAACGTTTTTCCGGGGATCCTCGGCCGCACTTGCGACCGGCCGTGTGAGCCGGCATGCCGCCGCGGCAGGGTGGAAGAACGCAACGCGGAGAAACCGGAACCGGTGGCGATCTGCCGGCTGAAGCGCGTCGCCGCCGACTGCAAGGATGATATCCGCAGCCGGCTGCCGCACGCGCCAGAGCAGAAGAACGGCAAGCGGGTCGCCCTGGTCGGCGCCGGTCCGGCGTCACTGACCGTTGCGCGCGACCTGGCGCCGCTCGGCTATCAGCTCGTCGTCTACGATGGCGACAGCCGGGCCGGCGGCATGATCCGCAGCCAGATCCCGAGGTTTCGCCTGCCCGAATCCGTCATCAATGAAGAGGTGGGCTACATCCTGAACCTCGACGTCGAATTCCGCCCCGGCGTGCGCATCGACAGCCTGAAGGCGCTGCTCGCGGAAAACTACGATGCGATTTTCGTCGGCTCTGGCGCACCGCGCGGCCGCGATCTCGATGTTCCCGGCCGCAGAGAAGCCGCCGCCAATATTCACATCGGCATCGACTGGCTCGCCAACGTCGCCTTCGGCCATGTGAACCGGATCGGCCGGCGTGTGATCGTCCTGGGCGGCGGCAACACCGCGATGGATTGCTGCCGCTCCTCGCGCCGGCTGGGCGGCGAGGACGTGAAAGTCATCGTGCGCTCGGGGTTCGAGGAAATGAAAGCCTCGCCGTGGGAAAAGGAAGACGCGGTGCACGAGGGCATCCCGATCCTGAACTACCTCGTGCCCAAGACCTTCGAGCACCACAACGGCAAGCTCACCGGCATGACCTTCGAGAAGGTGAAGGCGGTGCGCGACGAGAAGGGCCGCCGCAAGCTGGTACCGACCGGCGAACCCGACCAGCATTTCGAGTGCGACGACGTGCTGGTCGCGATCGGGCAGGAGAACGCGTTTCCCTGGATCGAGCGCGGCATCGGCGTCGAATTCGACGAGTGGGACATGCCGGTGGTGGACAAGGTGACCATGCGTTCAACGCATCCCAAAGTCTTTTTCGGCGGGGATGCGGCGTTCGGACCCAAGAACATCATCTGGGCGGTGGCCCACGGTCACGACGCGGCGATCTCGATCGACAAGTTCTGCAACGGAGAAGACGTGACGGCGCGCCCGCCGCCGCTCACCAATCTGGTGTCGCAGAAAATGGGCATCCACGAATGGAGCTACGACAACCAGATTTCGCCCGAGCAGCGCTACAAGGTTCCCTGGAAAGACACCAAAGTCACGCTCAAGGACATCAAGGTCGAAGTCGAACTGGGTTTCGACGTGAAGACTGCCTTCGCCGAGGCGCAGCGCTGCCTCAACTGCGACGTGCAGACCGTTTTCACCGCCAATCTGTGCATCGAGTGCGACGCGTGCGTGGACATCTGTCCGATGGACTGCATCACCTTCACCGCGAACGGGGAGGAACCGGATCTGCGCAGCCGCTTGAACGCGCCCGCGCTCAACCTCACGCAGGATCTCTACGTTTCGGGACCGCTCAAGACCGGCCGCATCATGGCGAAGGACGAAGATGTGTGCCTGCATTGCAGCCTGTGTGCCGAACGTTGCCCGACCGGTGCATGGGACATGCAGAAATTCCTGCTCGAGGTGACTCACGCCGGTCCCGCGTGCCGCACGCCCAAGACCCAAAGGAAAGCCGCATGAACAGCCGACGTCCCGGTGCAAACCGGAATCTGGCACAACCCCAGCAGGCCTGGAGCGCGGCGAGCGCCGGGCGTGACGCGTAAACGGAGCCGGTTTGCATGAAACGCATCGAAGCGGTAAACGATTTCGTCATCAAGTTCGCGAACGTCAATGGGTCCGGCTCGGCTTCAGCGAACGAACTGTTCGCCCGTGCCATTCTGCGCATGGGGGTACCGGTCTCGCCGCGCAACATATTTCCCTCGAACATCCAGGGGCTGCCCACGTGGTACGAGGTCCGGGTTACCGATAAAAGCTACCTCGGACGGCGCGGCGGCGTCGATCTCATGGTGCAGATGAACCCGCAGACGTGGGAGGCCGATCTGAAGGAAATCGAGCCGGGCGGTTATCTGTTCTACGACAGTTCCAAACCGCTGCCCAGGTCGAAGTTCCGGGACGACGTCAACGTGATCGGCATGCCGTTGACCGAAATCTGCAACACCACCTACACCGACCCGCGCCAGCGGCAGCTCTTCAAGAACATCATTTACGTGGGCGCGCTGTCTGCGCTGCTCGATATCGATCCCAGCGACATCGAGAAGCTGTTCTCGGAACAGTACAAAGGCAAGGAGGCGCTGCTGCAATCGAACGTGAAGGCGCTGCGGCTGGGCCGCGATTACGCGCTTCAAAATCTCTCCTGCCCCAGCGGTCTGCGGGTGAAACGCGCGAACAACGTCGGCAACCGGATTTTCGTGGACGGCAACAGCGCCGCCGCGCTCGGCGCGGTGTATGGCGGGGCGACGGTGTGCGCGTGGTATCCGATCACGCCCTCATCCTCGCTCGCGGAAGCCTTCATCAAGCACTGCCAGAAGCTGCGCGTGGACCCCGCGACCGGCAAGGCGCGCTACGCCATCATCCAGGGTGAGGACGAACTCGCCTCGATCGGCATCGCCATCGGCGCCGGGTGGAACGGCTCGCGCGCCTTCACCGCGACCTCGGGCCCCGGCATATCGCTGATGACGGAATTCATCGGGCTCGCGCACTTTGCCGAGATCCCGGTGGTCATCATCGATGTGCAGCGCGGCGGGCCCTCGACCGGCATGCCCACCCGCACCCAGCAGTCCGACCTGATCTCGTGCGCCTACGCCTCGCATGGTGACACCAAGCACGTGCTGCTGTTTCCCGAGGACCCGACGGAATGTTTCGAGTTTTCGGCGCTGGCCTTCGACCTTGCCGACCGCCTCCAGACGCCGGTGTTCGTGATGACGGATCTCGATATCGGCATGAACACCCGGCTGTGCGACCCTTTCCAGTGGGACGACACCCGCACCTACGACCGGGGCAAGGTGATGAGTTACGAGGATCTCGAATCCGGCAAGGATTTCGGGCGCTACCTCGACGCGGACGGCGACGGCATCGCCTATCGCACGTATCCCGGCACCCATCCCACGCGCGGCGCGTTTTTCACCCGCGGCACCACCAAGGACCGCTACGCGCGCTACAGCGAGGCGGGCCCCGACTACGTCGACAACATGCAGCGGCTGCTCAGGAAGTTCGAGACCGCCAAGCAGCTCGTGCCCAAGCCGCTGCTCTATCCCGCGGACAAACCCGCCCGCTTCGGCGCCATTTTCTACGGCTCGACCAGCCCGGCGATGCAGGAGGCGCTCGACGTGCTCTCCGCGCGCGGAGTACGCATCAACGCACTGCGGGTGCGCGGCTTCCCGTTCCAGGAAGAGATCGCGGATTTCGTCGCCTCGCACCCGTGGGTCTTCGTGATCGAACAGAACCGCGACGCCCAACTGAAGACGCTCCTCGTCAACGAAGCGAAGGTGAACCCGACGCGGCTCATTTCCGTGCTCCATTACGACGGCACGCCGATCACCGCGCGCTTCATCGTCGAGCAGATATCGCAGCATGCCGGCGCGCGCACCGTCGTGCCGCTCAAGAAGGCGTCGTGACCGCCCTCAAGGACTCCTGATGACATACCTTGCAAAACCGAAACTGCACCACCCCACGCTCGCCAGGAACCACGTCGGCTATACCCGGCGCGACTACGAAGGAAAGATTTCGACGCTGTGCGCGGGCTGCGGGCACGATTCGATCTCTGCGGCGATCGTCCAGGCGTGCTGGGAACTGGACATCGAGCCGCACCGGGTTGCCAAGCTGTCGGGGATCGGCTGCAGCTCCAAGACGCCCGATTACTTTCTCGGCAACTCCCACGGCTTCAACAGCGTCCACGGGCGCATGCCTTCTGTGGTCACCGGCGCCAATCTCGCCAACCGCGAGCTGATTTACATGGGCGTATCGGGCGACGGCTATTCGGCGTCGATCGGCATCGGACAGTTCGCGCATTGCATGCGCCGCGGCGTGAACATGGTGTACATCGTCGAGAACAATGGCGTCTACGGGCTTACCAAGGGCCAGTTCTCGGCCACCGCGGACAGAGGCTCGAAGTCCAAGCGCGGCGTAGCGAACACCGATGAGCCGCTCGACATGATCGGCATGGCGCTGCTCCTCGGCGCAACCTTTGTCGCGCGCAGCTTTTCCGGCGACAAGCAGCAGCTCGTGCCTCTGATCAAGGCCGCCATCGAGCATCGCGGCGCGGCGTTCCTCGACGTCATTTCGCCGTGCGTCGCGTTCAACAATCATCCGGGCTCCACCAAGAGCTACGATTACGTGCGCCAGCACAACGAGGCGGTCAACCGGCTCGATTTCATCGAGGGAAGGGAAGAGATCACCGCCGATTACGCGCCGGGCGAAGTCGTGGAAGTGCGCCAGCACGATGGTTCCGTCGTGCGCTTGAGGAAGCTCGCGGCGGATTACGATCCCACCGACCGCATCAAGGTGATGAACTACCTGCAGGAGCGTGCTGCGGCGGGTGAAGTCGTCACCGGTCTGCTCTACGTCAATCCGAATTCCGTGGACCTGCATGCGCACCTGAATACCGTGGACACGCCGCTCAACAAACTCGACGTGCGCGAGCTGTGTCCCGGCGCGGTTCCACTGGAGCGCATCAACGCTTCGCTGCGCTGACCGTTGCCCCCTCCGACGAGGAGGGCTGGCGCTTTACTGCTTGCCCGAGCGCCAGATCCCGAAGACGATCCACAGGCTGTTCAAAAAAGCGAGCATGTAGCCGAGCAGCCCGATCGCGGGCAGCACCGGTATGCCCAGGATCGACGGGCCGTCGCGCACCGTGAGCACGATCGACGAGCCGATCACCAATGATGCGGTCAGGATGCCGACTGTAGCGCGATCCAGCGTGCGATCGAGCTGGCGCCCGAAGGAATCGAGCCGCTTCAGGTCGAGGTCGACGCGCACCTTGCCCCGGCGGGCCTCGCGCAACAGCCGCGCGAGATCCCGCGGCACGCTGCCGATGACGCTGAAAAACTCGCTTACCGCGCCGCGCCCGCGCCGCATGATCTCGCGCGGCTGGTAGCGCTGCCGCAGCGCACGCCGCAGCCACGGGCGCAGGTGTTCGCTGATCTGGAAATCGGGGTCGTACTGCCGGCCCAGCCCCTCGAACGTGACGAGCGCCTTGAACATGAGCGTGAGATCGGAGGGCAACACGATCGAATGCCGGCGCACGATCGCGGCAAACTGCCGGATAAGGGTGCCGATGCGGATGTCCTTGAGCGGCATCAGCTCGTAATCGAACACCAGCTCGTTCACGTCGGCGATGAGCTGCGCCTCGTCGACCTGCGCCTCGCCCGCCCAGTCGATCAGCACCTCCAGCATGGGCTCCTCTTCGAGACGCGCCAATCCGGCGAGCAGGTCGATCACCTGCCGGCGCCGCTGGTTGCTCAGGCGCCCGACCATGCCGTAGTCGATCATCACGATGCGGTTGCCGGGCAGGTAAAAGACGTTCCCCGGATGCGGATCGGCGTGGAAGAACCCGTCGA
>JBQTJV010000342.1:0-15262 GCA_052386775.1 Betaproteobacteria bacterium | reverse complement strand
GCAGCGACGAACTTCCGGTCGAAGCCGCGATGCGCCGCGATCATCAGCACGTCGCGGGAAGCGTCCATCAGCCGAACGTGGCCCATATCGGCCCGCAGCAGTTCGAGCGATGCCGAAAGCATTTCCTCGAGGCCTTCGTGCAGGCTGTGCGCACGCCACAAGCGCGAACTCAATTCATTCAGGCGGGCCAGCCCATCGTGCTGCCCGGGGTGCTCGCGCCGGTGCGAGAACACGTCCGTCCTGTGATCGAGGGAGGAGAGATCAGCCGGCATCAGAGTGCTGGCAGTTTACCGAAGCGTTTCGAGCCGCTGCTATTGAACAGGATCAAATTATTTTCCTCCCTCCGGCAGAAGTGCCTGCACGCCCAACAGCGGACGCCGAAATGCGATGCTACCCTAGAGAGGTCGTAGCTGAGTAACGACAATCCTGTCGTAAAGCCGCTACGTCATGCGGGGCAGGCTAATGCTTTTGCGCAGCGCCGAATGGAAGCAGGCGCTCAGCCGCCGCATGCAGGCCCATGCCGATCAGCATCGCCGCAACGAACACCGCGGCGGCGTCCACGCCGGATGCGAAGGACACGAGCGCCGGGCCGGGACAGAATCCGGCGATGCCCCAGCCGATTCCAAATAACGTGCTGCCCGCCACGAGCCGCACATCGACGTCGCGGCGCTGCGGAAGGTGCATGGCGCCGCTCAGGAAACTGCGCGTCCGTCGTGCGGCCAGGCGGAACGCAAGGAAACCGACGACGATCGCCGCGCCCATCACCAAAGCGAGCGAAGGATCCCACTGGCCCGCGATATCGAGAAAGCCGATCACTTTCCCCGGATCTGTCATGCCGGACAGGATGAGCCCCGCTCCGAACACCAGTCCTGCTGCAAACGCCGCGAGCGCATTCATGCGAGATGCCTGGTGAGGTAAACGGTCGCGATGCCGGCGAGCATGAAAACTGCGGTTGCGACCAGCGAACGGGGCGACAGCCGCGAGATGCCGCAAACGCCGTGGCCGCTGGTGCACCCGGATCCATAACCGGTTCCTATACCGACGAGCAGCCCGGCGAGGATCAGCATGCCGGCACTCGACTCGATGCGCGGTGCGGGAATGACACCCGCCACGCTCATTAGCGCGGGCGCCCCGAAAAGCCCCAGGACGAACGCGATGCGCCACAGGATATCCCCGCGCGCGGGCCGCAACAGGCCGCCTATGATGCCGCTGATGCCGGCGATCCTGCCGTTCAGCAGCACCAGCATGGCCGCGGCGATCCCGATCAGTAGACCGCCGCCGAACGATGCGCCGGGGGTGAAATGGATCCAGTCTATGGTCATCGCGCCTGCGTAATCGCGGCGAAAAAAAAGCGGCCCGGGGGCCGCTTCCATTGATCACGGGCTCAGTGCACCGCGAGCTTGCGC
Organism: Betaproteobacteria bacterium; assembly: GCA_052386775.1. Classification (GTDB taxonomy): domain Bacteria; phylum Pseudomonadota; class Gammaproteobacteria; order Burkholderiales; family SG8-41; genus DSOT01. The sequence goes on along the minus strand of JBQTJV010000342.1, from coordinate 13,856 downwards.
GGCATCGAAGCCGGCGACTTCGGGAGCGTCAGCTCGAGCACGCCGTCAAGGTAGCGCGCCTGGGCGTTCGCTTCGTCGATTTCGTGTCCGAGCGCGAACGCGCGATAGTACTTGCCGCTGAAGCGCTCGGTCAGCAGAGGCCGGTCTTTCTCACCGGGATTCCATCCCTGCTTCGCTTCCGCGGAGATCGCGACCTGCGCGCCGTCTATGGTGACGTTGATGTCTTCTTTGCGCACACCGGGAAGCTCGGCGACCACGCGATACGCGTTCTCGGTCTCCCAGACATCGGTCCTGAACTGGGCGACGGAACGTTCCTGCCCCGTCGGGTCCAGATTCATGGGGCGGATGAAGAAGCCCCTGAGCATTTCATCGATCTGATTCGTAATCGGCATCAGGTTCGCCATAACACTGTCTCCTCTGTCCATATTCAAAGCAAATTGACTCGGGCGGATCGCTCTGCCCTCAATTCGGAATCTGGGGTCGGCGGATGGCATATCAAGGGCCTGCACTTGCAGGAAACCCGGCGGGCTGCGCCCTGTCCATCCAGTTGGAGCCCCTACCGGAGCATCGAGATGGCCAAACCCGACCCTAAAGTCCCGCGCGACGCCAACCTGAATCCCGGGGACGTGGCGCCGGCCGGCACGCCCGGCACGGGCGAGAATCTATGCCCGAAATGCAGCGGCAAGGGCCGCGTAGACGGGACCGAGTGCCCGACCTGCGGTGGCACCGGAAAAGTGATCGAAGGCGTGGGCGGCGCCTAGACCTCAGGAAGTGGGCGCGCGGTTTATCGCGAGCCAATATAACCCCGCCTGCCGGGCGAGGTCGGCAAACGCGCTGAAATCGACCGGCTTCACCACATCGCTGTTGGCGCCCATGTCATAGCTTTGCGCCACGTCGCGTTCCTCCTGGGACGAGGTCATGACGACGACCGGCATGCGGCGCGTGCGCTCGTCCTGCTTGATGATCTTGAGCACTTCGATCCCATCCACGCGCGGCATCTTGAGGTCCAGCAGGACGAGGCGCGGAAGAACGTCGTCGCGCCCGGCGTAGGCTCCGCGCCGGAACAGGTAGTCGAGCGCCTGTTCGCCGTCCTTGAGCCATAACAGCTTGTTCGCGAGCCCGCCTTTTTTCAGAGCGCGGACGGTGAGTTCCGCGTCCAGCGGATTGTCCTCGACCAGCAGTATCTCGACCTGCTCGAATTCTTCCATCGCCTGCTCCTTCGTGATAGCCCCGGTACCGTCAGCGCCCCATCTCAGCCCTTCGGCAGCGTGAAATAGAACGTTGCGCCTTCGTTCGGCTTGCTGTCCGCCCAGACACGTCCCCCGTGCCGGGTGATGATCCGCTGCACCAGCGCCAGCCCGACGCCGGTCCCCGGAAAATCGGCGGCGTCGTGGAGCCGCTGGAACACGCCGTACAGTTTCGACTGATAGCGCGGGTCGAAGCCCACGCCGTTATCGCGCACGAAGTAAACGTGTTCGGTCTCGTCGCTGATCGCGCTGACTTCGATGCGCGGCCGCGGCGCCTTGGAGCTGAACTTGAGCGCGTTCGAAAGCAGGTTCGCCCACACCTGGCCCAGCAGACTGCGATCGCCGCGCGCGCGCGGCAGGGCGCCGAGCTGGAACGCGACGTCGTTCGTGGCTTGGTGCGCCACCAATCCCTCATATGTTGTACGAGCGAGCTGCGTCATGTCCACATCGTACATCTGCATCGCCTGCCGTCCCATCCTTGAAAACGCAAGCAGGTCGTCGATCAGCGCACCCATGCGGTGCGCCTCGCTCTGGACGATGCCGAGCAGCCGCTGGGCTTCCGCACTGAGTAGCTGGATGTGCTCTTCGGAGAGCATGCGCGAGAAGCCGATGATCGCGCGCACCGGTGCGCGCAGGTCGTGCGATACCGAGTAGCTGAAGCTTTCCAGCTCCTTGTTGGCCGCTTCGAGTTGCGCCGTGCGGGCGTCGACCCTGCGCTCCAGCTCGATGTTGAGTTCCCGCAGTTGATCCTCGACCCGGGCCCGTTCGGCCATTTCGCGGCCGAGCGTGGTGTTGGACGCTTCCAGCGCCTCCTGCCGCCGCCCGACCTCGCCGAGCATGTCGTTGATCGCGTCGACGAGGTAGCCGATCTCGTCCTCCGTGGTCCTGCGCACGCGCAGCGAAAAATCGCGCTTCTCCATGACCTGCCGCGCGATCTCGGTGATTTCGAGGATCGGCTGCGTCACCGCTTTTTGCAGCCAGGTCGACATCAGGAACGCAACGAGCAGGCTCAGCGCCAGCACGGCGCCAAGGATGCCGAGGTAATCGGTGAGGCGTCCGAGCAGCCGGTAGTCTCCGCGCAGGTAGACGGTGCCCAGGATCTCGTTGTTCTCGACGATGCGCTTGTAGAACACGATGGCATTGCCCGACACGCGGGGCCCCTCGAATTCCGGAAGCGGCGGAATGCCGGCGCCGGCGCTGCCGGCCCGATCGTAGCTGGCGAAGAGCCGCCCTTTCGCGTTGTAAATCGCAGCCGCGGCAATCTCCGGCCGGGCCTTGAGCAGGTCGAGATACTCACGTGCCGATTTCGGGTCGTTGAATGCGAGCGCAGGCGCGCTGGAGCGCCCCAGAATCTCGGCCTGCGTGTTGAGATCGTTCACCCATGAATTCTGGTAGGCACGCAGGTCATAGATCACCATCGCGGTGCCCGCCACCAGCAACGCGGAGGTCGTGGCGGCAAGCACCACCATGATGAACTTATGGCGTATGGAACGGCCGAGGCTGTGCAGCATCAGGGCGCTCCGGAATGCACCTGTTGCGCCACCGCCAGCAGCCGCGAACTGAGCGCGAGGCCGCTCTGCCGCGACGCCGCGAGCCCGACCTCGAAGCGCACCCGGTCCTCCACGAGCACGAAATTGATCATCGCGCCGTGGGCCAGTGCTCCTTCCGATTCGGTGACGAGAAGTACCGCTCGCTGCTGCGCGCGCGGCGCGAGGCGGGCGATCTGGGAGTTGAACTCGCGGCCGACGAAGAGGACATGCACACCGTCGAGCGCGGCCGGGTCCTTCAGACGGTGCACGGCGAGAGGCCGGCCGCCGACCATGCGGCCCGGGACGATGCGCGAGAGTTCCTGCACCAGCGCCTCGGCGCCGAGGACGGCTATCGTGACCGGCGTGTCGGGGCGCGCAAAGGTGTTCTTCGGCCACTCCACATAGCCCGCGATCTGGTAGAGATACGCGGCCTTGACGCGATACTCGAGCGAGACGTCGCTGGCGGCGGCCCGGCCGTCCACGCCGGGCCATGAGGCAGCGCCCGCCAGCAGCGCCATCAGCGTGCAGGCGCGCTTTCCCCAACATCGTTTTGACTGCCGACCCATTCCGTGCGCTTGAACCTTGGTGACTCGTTCAGGACAGGCCGGGATCCGCCGCGGCGCAGTGTAAACGAACCATAATGACTATCATGCGGCCGCGCAATGCGGCAAGAATCATTCCCGCCAGTCAACAGGGCGCCGCGTACGCCGGCTTCACACGCCCGCGAGCTTGGAATTGGCGAGCGTCAGGCGCTCGACCAGCACGCGCAGGAACGCGCGGTCGAAGTTGAGGCGGCACAGCTCGCTCACGCGGTCCAGCGCCGAAACCGGGATTTTCAGCATGCGCGCGTCGTTGACCGCGATCACGTCTGCCGAGCGCACGCGGCTGCCCTCACCGAGGTAAGCCATCTCGCCGAAGCATTCACCCGCCTTGAGCGTATACAGCAGCCGCAGTTTCCGCGTCACGCGCGCTTCACCGTCGACGAGAACGCAGAAGAAATCGCCGGGCGCGCCTTCCTTGATGATCGCCTCTCCTTTTGTCGCCTGATGCCACTCGCCGAACCGCAGCACTTCCCACAGCTCGACATCGCTGAACGACCGGAAAAAGGAGAGTCCCCGCAGGGCATTGAATTTTTCGGTCTCGAGCACGCCGCGCTTGGTAAGCGGCGCCCCGGACGCGATGGCCGCGAGATCGGCCGCGAATTGCTCCCAGGTAAGATAGCGCACCGCGGGGTCGCGCTCCATGGCGCGCCGCACGACGACGTCGATTTCGCCCGGAAGATCCGGTCGGAATTCAGAGGGCAACGGCGGATCGGTGTTCAGTATCTGATGCGCCAACGCCGCGATGTTCCCCGCCTGGAACGGCAGCCGTCCAGCCAGCAGCTGAAACATCACCACGCCCAGCGCATAAATGTCCGCCTGGTGGGTGAGCGCCTTGTTGAGATGCTGTTCGGGCGCCATGTAGGCCGGGGTGCCGATGCCATCGACAATGGTGCGCTCGGTCTGGAGCAGCGCCGCCGAGCCGAAATCCGTAATCTTGATGTCGTTGTTGCGGGTGATCAGGATGTTCGCCGGCTTGATGTCGCGGTGGATCACGCCGATCTGGGAGGCGAAATCCAGCGCGCGTGCACACTTGTAGACGACTTCGATGACGTCGCCGAGTTCGAGCAGATTGTCGGGCCGGGTAAAGCGCTGCAGCGTGCCGCCGTCCACGTACTCCATCACGATGTAGGCGTCGTCCTCGTCGGCGACCGCGTCGTAGATTTCCACGATATGCGGGTGCACCAGCTTTCCGGCGAGCGAGGCCTCGTTGAGAAAGAGCCGATGCAAGACGTTGCCGCCTGCCGCATTCTTGAACGCCTCGCGCGCGACGAGCTTGATCGCCACGTCGCGGCTCGCGAATGGGTCGCGGCCGAGATAGACGCTGCTGGTGGCGCCATCGCCCAGCTTGCGGACGATCTCGTACTTCCCGATCCGCCGAACCGGACCCGCCGGCCGGCCGACTGCCGCCTGCTGCATCATTTCACCCCTTTGTATGAAGACACCCCGATGCCGCCTGAATTAGACCGCAACCGTTTCGGGAGCGTCAATGCGCGAAGTCACTCCATGCGTCGACTCATTCAGACCGCTTTGCGCCGGAGCGATCGGGCACGGGATCCATTCCCATCAGGCGCAGCACCCACGCGAGCAGGAATCCGGCGAGCAGTGGCCACCATTCCACGAGCAGAATGGCGAGCGCCGCCGCCGAGCCGTAGGTCGTCGCGATCAATACCAGTCCCGGCTGGCGGGTTCGCCAGTAGGCAAACAGAAGCGCCACCGTGAGCAGGATGAAAAGGCCCGAAAAGACGTATATGACGATGTTCATGATGGAGAGGCAAGAACGGTCCGATGGGGATTGTACCCGCTCGCGACCGGGCCACCGCATCCCCTCCTGTCCTGTCCTGCTATGATGCCGCACAACAAGACTGTCCCCACAGAGCCCGTGCCCAAACGTCACGCGAGACGCACGCTTACGACCTGCTGCACTGCGCACACCGTGCACGACGGGCTGTCTGATGTCACGTACGTTCTGCTGCCGCTGCTGGCCCAGTCATTCGGCCTCTCGCTCGCGCAGGTCGGGATGATACGTTCCGCGCATCGCGTGGCGATGGCGGCGTTCCAGATTCCCGCGGGGTTGTTCGCCGAGCGCTTCGGCGAGCGCAATCTCCTCGCCCTGGGAACGGCGATCTCCGGGCTGGCTTTCGTCGCACTGGGCTACGCGAGCGGTTTCTGGATGATCCTGCTCGCGCTTTTTTTCGCCGGCCTGGGTTCGGCGGTCCAGCATCCGCTGTGCTCCACCATCATTTCGCACACCTACCCCGACGAAGGTCGGCGCACCGCCCTCGGCACCTACAACTTTTTCGGCGACGTCGGCAAGTTTGCGTTCGGCGGAATCGTGAGTCTCGCGCTGCTGCTCGGCCTGTCGTGGCAGGCGCCGGTGGTCGGCTTCGGTGTCGTGGCGGTTGCCGTCGGCGTCATGATCTTCGTCACCATCGCCAACTCGGCCGCCACGACCGCCGCAACAGCGGCGCAGAGCAGCGCGACGACGGCCCCGGTGAAGGGCTGGGGGATCCGCAGCCCGCAGGGATTCACCGCGCTGTGCCTGATCGAGATCCTGGACAGCAGCACCCGCACCGGTTTTTTGACCTTCGTCGCCTTCCTGCTCATCGCGAAAGGATTGCCGGAGGGCTGGGCCGCGTTGTCCGTGCCGTTGATTTTGGTCGGCGGCATGGCGGGAAAGCTCGCCTGCGGGCTGCTTGCCGAACGCTTCGGCATCGTGCGCAGCATCGTGATCACGGAGCTCGCGACCGGCATCGGCATACTCGCGACACTCATGCTGCCCGGCATCGCGGCCTTCGTGCTGCTGCCGCTGATCGGCGTGGTGCTGCAGGGCACCTCCTCGGTGCTCTACGCCACCATCGGCGATCTCGTGGACAAGGATCGCCTCCCCCGCGCGTTCGGGCTGTTCTACACGCTGGGATCGCTGTGCGGCATCGCCGCCCCGCTGGGCTACGGGCTGCTCGGCGATCTCGCCGGGGTGGAAAACGCCATTGCAACCATAGGGGTAGCGGTACTGTTGACACTGCCCCTCTGTCTTGCGCTGCGGCCCGCCCTGCCGGTGTCCCGGCCCGTGAGCGTGTAGCGGAATGGCGCGCAAAGCGGTTGCAGAGGCATAATCCGCTTCACCCCCCATTCGAGGATGCACCCATGGCCAAGCAACGCATCAGTTACGTCCCGCTGGAAGAGATGACGCCAGAAATGCGCGCCGAAATGGAGCGCTGCGCGCGCGAAGGCACGCCGCGACCTGAAAGCTCCGCGGTACGCGCGCACGTCCCGGGCGCCTTCTGGTCTTTCGCCAACTCGTGGCGCGATATCTTCCACACCGGCATATGCGACCACGCGATCAAGGAACTGTGCCGGCTTTATGTCTCGCGCTCGGTGAAATGCGAGTTCTGTGGCAACCAGCGCTCGACCAAGGCCTTCTCAGGCAACCTGCAGGAGGCGCAGGCCGACGATCTCGTCAATTTCGAGAAGTCGGTGAAATACACCGACCGACAGAAGGCCGCGCTCGCCTACGCCGAGGCGATCACGTGGCGCCTCGATACCGACGACGCGTTCTGGGAGCGGCTGCACCGGCATTTCACCGAACCCGAACTGGTCGAACTCGGCTGCTTCATTGCGCTTACGATGGGGCAGCAGAGCTGGCTGCGCCTGCTCGATATAGAACATCACCAGGTGATGGCGGGCACGTCGGCCTCGATGGCGCCGGGGTTCGAAACCGCCGAAGCGCTCGCCCAAGCCAAGACGTCGCCCGACTATTGGGCGAAGCAGGATGCGGCACCGGCGAGGAAGAAATCCGCCGCCTGATTTACGCGGCCCTGAGCTTGTCGTATCGACGCCCGTCAGCGTCCGAGATCAGAGATTCCCAGGCCGCGTGTCGCGCTCGCGTGACCGTGGGTCCATCTCGAGCACCACGGGCGAGCTGCTCGCCATCGCCACGTAAACCTGCTGCTGCTCGATCGGCACCGCCGGCGCCGCGTGCAGTCGCCACACCGCAAACGCCGCCACGGCCGCGAGCACGAAGGCAAAATAGAGCAGCAGGCTTCCCGGGCCAAACAGGTCCATGAAACTCCCCGCGAGCGCCGGACCGGCGGCGGCGCCGATGCCGTGCACGAGCAGGAGGCTGCTCGCCACTTCGAGGACTTCGTCGCGCCCGATCCTGTCGTTCACGAGCGCCACGCTGAGGCCGTAGATCGTGAATACCAGGCCGCCGTAGAGGAAAGCGCAGGCGATCAGCCAGCCGGTGGACACGTCCGAAAGGGCGCGCAGCCCGAGGGCGAGGATCGCGGCCGCAGCGCAGACCACGGCGAGCACGCGCCGCCTGTCGTAGCGGTCCGAGGCGTGTCCGATGGGCCACTGCAGGAGCGCGCCGCCGAAGATGGTCGCCCCCATGAAGGCCGCGACGCCGCCTTCGCTAAGCCCCATGCGCTGACCGAATACCGCGCCCATTCCGAAGAGTGCGCTGTTGAGGAGCCCGGACGCGAGCGCGGCGGCGAACCCGAACGGAGAGATCCGGTAGAGCCGTCCCAGGCTCATCTTCGCGACGGTCACCGGCCGCGGCTCGGGAGTTCGCGTGAAGGCGACAGGAACGAGCGACAGTGAAAGCAGGATGGAGACGAACCCGAGGGGGACGAACCCGACCACGTCGCCCGCGAGCACCAGGAACTGGCCCATTCCCATCGAGAGGAGCGTCACGGCCATGTAGGCGCCGAAGATCCGGCCGCGCGCCGCATTGGGCGCAAGCGCATTGAGCCAGCTTTCCATGACCATGTAGAGGCCCACCATGCAAACGCCCGCGATCAGGCGCAACAGGCTCCAGGTCCACGCGTCCAGCACCATGGCGTGCACGATCGCGGTCGTCGAAGCGATGGATGCCATTGCCGCGAAGGCGCGGATGTGTTCCGCGCGGCGGATGAGCGCGGGACAGATGTAGGTGCCGAGGATGAAGCCCGCGAAATAGGCCGACATCACGAGCCCGGTCGCGACGGTGGAGAATTGCGCGATGCCGGCGCGTAAACCGAGCGCGGTGAAGAAAAGCCCGATGCCGACGAGGAGGACGGCGGTCGCGAACAGCAGCGAAAAAACCGCCGCCCACGTGGACGACAACTCCGAATGCCCGTTCACGCCGGATCAGAAGTAGTAGCCGACGTGCACGTTGATCCGCTGGTGCCAGCTGTCGTCGGCGCCGCCCGCCGCAAGCCCCGTAGTGAAGTTGGGGCCGATATACGGGTGCTGGCGTCCCAGCAGGTAATCCACGTAAACAAAGAACTTCGGCGCGGGCACGAACGAAACACCGAAGGCCTGCTGTTCACTGTCCCGAAAGCCACTCTCGTCCTTGGCAAGCCGGCTGTAATTCGTGTAGATCACCACGTCGCGCAGGGGGCCCAATCCACCCAGCCGATAACTCAGGTTCGCGATATAAACCGTGCCCTTCGCCGCCACCTCGTACGGAAAGTCATACGCGCCCATGACCACGATCTTACGGTCCTGTGCCGGCGGACTCTCGGCGCGGATGCGATAGCGGGCTGCCTGCAGCATGATACCCCAGGGGCCGTACTCGCCCTTATAGTGCAGCGCTCCCGCGTGGCGGTCGCCGTCCCGCCCGGTACTCGCATTGGGTAGCCGCCCCGTGAGCAGCGACAATCCGAATTCGCTGCTGCCGAGATCGCCGTGCGCATAGGTGTAGGTCGCCCGCCCGATCAGCGTATCGCGTTCGCGGTTGCGGAACGCGCCTTCCTCGACGATGTTGACGGTGTAACGGGCGCTGTCTTCGCTCTTGCCGCCCCAGTTGCCGCCGTCGCGCGGATAGTACCCGAGCTGAAGATTCAACGGTCCGGCTCGGCGGAGCAGCTTGAGTCCCAGGTTGTAGCTGTCCTCCAGCCCGACATAGTAGGCGAGCGAGAAGTAGAAGTTGTTGGACGCGTACGGGAGGATGCCGAAGGGAATCGGATTCACCCCGGCGTGCACTTCGGCGGCATCACCGGCGCGATACCCCAGCCACGCATGGTGCAGGAAATGGGTCTCGTGGCCGCCTCGAAAGCGATAGTAGCGGTACTGCGCGGACCCGAGCCAGTTTCCGCGGTCGTAGCCGATATCGACGCGTGCGGTATCGAAATCGATCTGCCCTTTCCGCGAGTATCGGGAATCCCAGTCCTTGTGCACGTAATTGAAGCGCACCGCGCCGCCCAGCCTGAACCCGTTTTCGAATTCGACCGCGCCTGCCGGTACCGCGGTGACCGTAAGCACCGCAAGCGCAGTCCGGCGTCCTATCCGCCGGCCTCGAACAAGCAGTCTGCCTGCCACGACCTTTCTCCTCGTCAACTGACCGCGTGCAAAAAATGCATGTGGCGCTCGTACTGGTCGAGCACGTCGTTGATCACGTCGTGCCTGCTCCATCCCACGATGTCGTAATCCTGCCCGCCTTCGCGGAGATGCACCTCGGCGCGATAGTATCTGAGCGCCTGCGCGCGGCTCGATCGGGTGTCGCGCAGGACGAACGATGGCAGCTCGTAGGCGCGCGCGCGCACGGAGTACAGGAACACGCCCTCCGCGCCATGGCGCACCTCGATCCGCGCTCCGCCCTTTTCGTCCGTCCCGACCCGGACGTCCGCCTTTTGCTTCTCGAGCTCAGCGGCCACGTCAGCAAGTGCCGGCGCGACCACCTCCCGGATGTAGCCCTCCACTTCCTCACGACGCGGGTAATGCACCAGCTTTCGCAGGCGGCCGCGCCAGCCGGTCGGGGCTTGCGCTGCGCCCGGCATGACGCGCGCGCGACGCAGGCTCAAGCGCCTGATCGCCTCGACGCGCAGCGCCCGCAGCAGCCCCCAGCACATGAGGATCATGACGATCGTGAACGGCAGGGCACTTGCGATCGTCGCCGCCTGCAGCGCCTTCAGGCCGTCGGCGAGAAGGAGCGCCGCCGCGACGATGCCTTCCACCACGGCCCAGAATATGCGCTGCCAGACCGGCGACTCCTCCTCGCCGCCGGAAGTCAGCATGTCCACCACGAGCGAGCCGGAATCGGAGGACGTCACGAAAAACGTCACGACGAGGAGGGTGGCAAGCAGCGAAGCGATGCCCGATAGCGGCAGGTGCTCGAAGAACTGGAAGAGCGCGACCGCGGGGTCCGCCTGCACGGCGTCGGCGAGGCCGCTCATCCCTTTCATGAGAATGAGATGGAGGGCGGTGTCGCCGAAGAAGGTCATCCACATGAACGTGAACCCGACCGGGACGAGCAATACGCCGATCACGAACTCGCGGATGGTGCGCCCGCGCGAGACGCGTGCGATGAACATCCCGACGAAGGGAGACCATGCGATCCACCATCCCCAGTAGAAGAGCGTCCATCCGCCGATCCAGGTCGTGGGCTCGTACGCGTAGAGGTTGAAGGTCATGGCGAAGAGCCCCGAGAGATACATGCCGACGTTCTGCACGAGCGTTTGCATGAGAAAGATCGTCGGCCCGGTCACCAGGACGAAGGCGAGCAGCACGACCGCGAGCACGATGTTCAGCTCGGAGATGCGCCGGATGCCGGCATCGAGCCCGAGCGCGACCGAGAGCGTGGCGATCGCGGTGATCGCTGCGATCAGCACGATCTGGACGCCGATGGTGGTGGGAACGTCGAAGAGATAATTGAGGCCCGCGTTCACCTGGATCACGCCGAATCCGAGCGAGGTCGCGACGCCGAAGAGCGTGCCGAGCACGGCGAAGATGTCCACGGCGTGGCCGATCGGACCGTGGATGCGCTCGCCGATCAGGGGATACAACGCCGAGCGGACCGTGAGCGGCAGGTCGTGGCGGAAGGCGAAGTAGGCGAGCGCGAGCGCCACCACGGCATAGATCGCCCAGGCGTGCATGCCCCAGTGGAAGAAGGTGATGCGCATCGCCTCGCGGGCGGCCGCGGCGGTCGAGCCCTCCCCCACCGGCGGGCTCACGTAGTGCATCACCGGCTCCGCCACGCCGAAGAACATGAGCCCGATGCCCATGCCGGCCGAGAACAGCATGGCGAACCACGAGCCGTAGCTGTAATCCGGCTCGCTGTGGTCGGGACCGAGCTTGATGCGGCCGTAATCCGAGAACGCGAGGAGCACCACGAAAACGAGAAATCCGCCGACCGCGAGCACGTAGAACCAGCCCGCGGACTGGGTCACCCAGTTCTGTGCGGCGGTGAAGACCTTTCCCGCGGCGCTCGGGGCGGCGACCGCGAAGCCGACCAGAGCGAACGCGAGCACGCTCGAGACGAAAAAAACCGGGGGGTTGATCTGAACGCGCCAGCGCCGCGCGCCGGCCCCCGATGGCTCGCTCATCCCTCCTCCGAATGCGATCCAGCTTGCCTGATTCTTCTTGCCGCGCATTGTAAAGCAGCTCCCGCCAGCTCCGGAATACCCCCCTGTGGCGCGACGTATGCATTTGTGCTATCCAGTCACGCAGCCGATCGCTGAGACGCACCCGCGAAACATGACGCAGGAGCAACTTCTGATTTTCGGCATCCTCGCCGGCGCGATGGCCATGTTTCTGTGGGGCCGCTGGCGGCACGACATGGTGGCCATGGCAGCGCTGCTTGTCGCCGTGCTTGCCGGCCTCGTGCCCGGAGGGGATGCGTTCACCGGATTCGCTCACCCCGCCGTCATCACCGTCGCCTGCGTGCTCGTTCTGAGCGCCGGACTGCAGGCAACCGGCGCGGTCGATGCGCTGACACAACGCATGCTGCCTGCATTGACCGGACCGACGTTGACCATGGCGGTCCTCTGTACGCTGGCCGCGGTGTTGTCGGCCTTCATGAACAACGTCGGCGCGCTGGCGCTTCTCATGCCGGTGGCCATCCAGGTCGCCGCCAGGCTGGAAATGCCCGCGGGGCGCGTGCTGATGCCGCTCGCCTTCGCCTCCATACTGGGTGGCATGACGACGATGATCGGCACGCCGCCCAACCTGATCGTGGCGGGGTTCCGCGCGCAGGTCGCGGAGCGCAGCTTCGCGATGTTCGACTTCACCCCCGTGGGACTCGCCGTGGCAGCCGCGGGCGTAGCTTTCATCGCCCTTCTCGGCTGGAGGCTCGTGCCGGTGCGCGAGCGGGCGGGCGCCGACACCTTCGACACCGGCACCTATCTCACCGAAGCAACGATCGCCGAGGACAGCGCCGCCGCGGGCAAGGCTCTCCACGAAATCGAGAAGCTGCTGGACGACGCCGAGGCGCAGGTCGTCGGGCTTGTGCGCAACGACACGCTGCTCTCCGCGCCGCGGCCGACACAGGTGCTCCGGGCGGGCGATATTCTCGTCATCGAAGCGGAACCGGACGCGCTCGCCACCGTGCTGTCGAACCTGGGCCTCAGGCTCGAGGAAGACGTGCGCGAAGCACCCGTGGAGAATCCATCCCGCACCGAATCGGGCGCGAAAAAGGGCGACCACGAATCACGAAAAGAGAAGAAGGATACCCGCGCCGGGCGCGGCGATGAAAACGCGCTGCTGGAGATGGCGGTCCTTCCCGATTCGGTGGCCATCGGGCGCACGGCGACCGATCTGCGGCTACGCACGCATCACGGAATCAACCTCCTTGCGATCTCGCACCAGGGTCAGCGCTCGGTCCGTCGTCTGCGCACCACGCCGATCGAGGCGGGCGCCGTGCTGCTCATGCAGGGGCCCGCGGAGGCGCTGTCGGCTTTTGCGACCGATTATGGATGCGTCCCGCTTGCATCCCGGTCGATCCGGATTCCGGACCGGCGCCGGGCGATCATCGCGGCCTTGCTCATGGCGGCGGCGGTCGCCGGTGCCGCCTTCGGCCTCCTGCCCGCCGCGATCGCCTTCGCCGCTGCGGTCCTTGCCTATCTTGCGCTGGGTGTCATACCGCCGCGTATGCTCTACGACGCGGTGGACTGGCCGGTGATCGTGCTGCTTGGCGCGCTGATGCCCATTGCGGGCGCCATGGCGACAACCGGCGCCGCCGATCTCATCGCCCGACTGCTGCTCGAAGGCCTCGCGCAGGGGCACGCGATCACGGCGTTGGTGCTCGTCCTGGTGGTCACCATGATACTGTCGGACTTCATGAACAATGCCGCCACCGCGGCCGTGATGTGCCCGATCGCCATCAGCGCGGCGGCCCAGTTGAACGTAAGCCCCGACTCGTTTTTGATGGCAGTGGCAGTCGGCGCCTCCTGCGCATTTCTCACGCCGATCGGCCACCAGAACAACACGCTGATCCTCGGGCCGGGCGGATTCCGTTTCGGAGATTACTGGAAGCTCGGGGTACCGCTGGAAATACTCGTAATTGCCGTCGCCGTGCCGATGCTGCTGCTGGCATGGCCGCTGTGACGAGCGCCGCGGTTCGGACGTCTGGCGAAAAGCTCGAGTCTGTTCTAATGTAGTGAAGGCGAAATTCGTGAGGAAATCCGCTGGGTGCGCATCATGCCCACCGACTGCCGCGGGTCGATGGTGGGCACAAGTGCCCACCCTGCGGAATTCCGACGCGGGATTGTATTACCCAGGGA
>JBQTJV010000341.1:0-2748 GCA_052386775.1 Betaproteobacteria bacterium | reverse complement strand
CGCGCGAGCGCGAGCGCGGCACGATGGAGAACCTGCTCGCGACCCCGGTGCGCCCGATCGAGGTGATGGCGGGGAAGATCGTGCCGTACATCGTCGTCGGCTACATTCAGATGGCCATCATTCTGATCGCGGCGAAATTGCTGTTCGCCGTGCCAATCGTGGGAAGCCTCGCGTTGCTGTCGCTGGCGCTGATCCTCTTCATCGCCGCCAATCTTGCGGTCGGCTTCACCTTCTCGACGCTGGCGCGCAATCAGTTGCAGGCGATGCAGATGGCGTTTTTCTTCTTTCTGCCCTCGATACTGCTGTCAGGCTTCATGTTTCCGTTCCGCGGCATGCCGGAATGGGCGCAGTGGCTGGGAGAGGTGCTGCCGCTCACGCATTTTCTTCGCGTGTTGCGCGGCATACTGCTGAAAGGCAACGGGCTCCCGGAGATTGTTCCGGAGTTGTGGCCCATCGGTCTGTTTCTGTTCGTTGCCGCGTTGATCGCGCTGGCGCGCTATCGCGAGACGCTGGACTGACCGATGAGCATCAAAAAAATATTGGGTGCCTGTTCAGCATACGTGTTCGTGTTCGTGTGCTGGACGAGCGTCGCGCTCGGGCAGCAAACCGCGGCGATTGCGACGGCGCATCCGCTCGCCACTGCGGCCGGATACGAGACGCTCAAACGCGGGGGCAATGCGTTCGATGCGGCGGTGGCGGCCGCTGCGGCGTTGGGCGTGGTCGAGCCATACTCCTCGGGACTGGGCGGGGGCGGGTTCTGGCTGCTGCATCGCGCCTCGGATGGCCACGAAGTCATGGTCGATGCGCGGGAGACCGCACCGGCCGGGGTTGCGCCCGAGCAGTATCGCGATCAGGACGGGAAGCCCGTTCCCGGCGCGACGCGGCAGGGCGGGCTTGCCGTCGCGGTCCCGGGCGCCGCCGCCGGACTCGCGCACGTCGCGGCGCGCTACGGCAAGCTGCCGCTCGCGGTGTCGCTCGCGCCGGCCATCCGTTACGCGCACGAGGGTTTTGAAGTCGATGCGCGTTATGCGGTGATCGCGAGGCTGCGCGAGCGTTTTCTTCAGAAAGGTGCCGGCACGGCCGCCTTGTTTCTCGACAACGGCCGTGCGCCGCGGCCCGGTTACCTGCTGCGCCAGCCTGAACTCGCGCAGACGCTGGAGCGGTTCGCGCGCGAAGGGCCGGCCGGATTTTATGCAGGCCCTGTAGCACATGCGTTGGTCAGAGCGGTAAACGATGCGGGCGGGGTCTGGCGTCTCGAAGATCTCGAAAACTACCGGATCGTCGAGCGCCGTCCCGTGAGATTCCGCTACCGCGGCGCGACGATAACCGCAGCCGCGCTGCCGTCCGCCGGCGGCATCGCGCTCGCCCAGAGCCTCGGCATGCTGGAACGCTACGCGCCGGGAGCGCCCGGCAGTCCCGAGTACGCCCATCTCGTCGTCGAGACGCTGCGCCGCGCGTTTCACGATCGCGCGCGCTTTCTCGGCGACAGCGACTTCGCTGCCGTGCCGGTGACGCGGCTCCTCGATCCCCGATATATCGAAGGGCGCGCGGCGACGATTGATCCGCACAGCGCAACCCCTAGCGAGGCGCTGGGCCGCAGCGCGCGGCTCCCGGAGCGCAGCCGCAACACCACGCATCTCTCGGTGGTCGACGCCGCCGGCAATCGCGTTGCCGCCACGCTGACCATCAATCTGCTCTTCGGCGCCGGCATCGTCGGCGGTGAGACCGGCGTCCTGCTCAACAATGAAATGGACGACTTCACGGTGGCCGAGGAGGTGCCGAACGCGTTTTTGCTTCAAGGCGCGCAGGCGAATGCGATCGAACCGCGCAAACGGCCGCTGTCCAGCATGACGCCGGCGTTCGTCGAGGATGCGCGCGGCGTGCTGATCCTGGGCTCGCCCGGCGGATCGCGCATCGTGAGCCAGATGCTGCTCGCGATACTCGAGCACCTGCACCGGCCCGAGGTGGATCTCCCGCGCCTGCTGGAGCTGCCGCGCTATCACCACCAGTACTGGCCCGATCGCATCGAAATCGAGCCGCAGGGATTTGCGGCGCCATGGCGCGATGCGCTGGCAGCGAAGGGGCACGCGCTTCAGGTGGCGAAGCGCAGGTGGGGCAACATGCAGCTCGTCTTCAAGGCGCGGGATGGCGTCGCGCAAGCCGCCAGCGATCCGCGCGGGCAGGGCATCGCCTGGTATTAGGCTGGGATCCGTTCGTGCTGAGTTTATCGAAGCATGAACGGCAGTAGGAAGCGCGGGTTCACCCTTCGACTCCGCATTCGCTCCGCTCAGGGCGAACGGAAGAACGGGCGAACGCTGAATTCCCCTTTATCTTGTATCATGAACGCGTATGAAGACGACATTCCTCGATTTCGAGCAGCCGATCGCCGAACAGGAAGCCAAGATCGAGGAATTGCTCTACGTGCAGGACGATACCGCGCTCGACATTTCCTAGGAAATCGCGCGGTTGCAGAAGAAGAGCCAGGCGCTCACCAAGGAAATCTACGGCAAGCTCACCGCGTGGCAGATCGCGCAGGTGGCGCGCCACCCGCAGCGGCCGTACGCACTCGATTACATCAACGGGCTCTTTACCGGATTCGAGGAGCTGCACGGCGACCGCGGCTTCGCCGATGATGCGGCGATCGTCGGCGGGCTCGCCCGCTTCAACGAGCAGACCGTGATGGTGATCGGGCACCAGAAGGGGCGCGATACCAAGGAGAAGATCTACCGCAACTTCGGGATGCCGAAG
>JBQTJV010000340.1:0-7831 GCA_052386775.1 Betaproteobacteria bacterium | reverse complement strand
TCGCCTGCCTGTGCAGCATCCCCAGCTCGTAGTTCAGGAACGCGATATCGAACGGCGCGTTGTGGATGATCAGCTCGGCCCCGTCGACGTAGGCGAGAAACTCATCCACGATGTCGGAAAATTTCGGCTTGTCGCGCAGGAATTCCGCGGTGATGCCGTGCACCTGCAGCGCGCCGTCCTCGATGTCGCGGTCCGGATTGAGATAGCGATGAAAATGATTGCCGGTCGGCCGCCGGTTCACCAGCTCCACCCCTCCCAGCTCGATGATGCGGTGCCCGAGCGCCGGGTCGAGGCCCGTCGTCTCGGTATCGAGAACGATCTGTCTCATTATTCTGACCTCCCGCGGCGGGACGCTCGGTCCCGCCAAGCTCATTTTCCTGGCTTTCTTTTCTCAGGGCAGCAAGCAGTTCAGCAACGCCGCGATTCGCCAGCGCATCGGCCTGCTCGTTGCCGTCGTTTCCGGCATGTCCGCGCACCCACACCCAGTGGACCTCGTGGTGTCCCGCAAGCTCGTCGAGTTGCCGCCACAAGTCGTCGTTCTTCACCGGCTTGTTGTCGGCGGTGCGCCAACCGCGCTTCTTCCAATTGTGTATCCAGTTGCTGATGCCTTGCTGCACGTACTGGGAATCGGTGTGCAGCCGCACTTTGCACCGGCGCTTCAACGCCTCGAGCGCGCGGATGACCGCGGTCAGCTCCATCCGGTTGTTGGTGGTGTGCACCTCTCCGCCGTAGATCTCGCGCAGCGTGCCGTCATAGCGCAGGACCGCGCCCCACCCGCCGGCTCCGGGATTGCCCTTGCACGCGCCGTCGGTGTAGATCTCCACCGTTCCTTTCATTGCGTCTTGAGCGGGGTTCGCAGCGGATGCGTCCCGGCCACGCGAGAGGCGCGGGATGCGAGGCCCTTGCGCAGGCTGATGACGTTGTTCCGGGGTGCATCGCCCAATGGTTCGCGGGCCGCCGCGGCTTCGGGCGGCTCGCTGACTTTTTTGGGCAGGGTGGCGAGGTTTTTCTTGGGCACGAGCGCATCCTTCCACGCCGGCATGATGAGGCGCATGCCGTGTACCCGCTTCACCGCCTGGAGAAAATAGACGCCGCCGCCCATCGGCCACCACCGGTCCCCCGCCCGGTCCATGAAGCGGAAGCGGTCCAGCCATTTCTCTTGCGTGCACGGCGGGGCATAACATCCCATCTGGCCGCCGACGATTTCGAATCCCAGGAGCGCGAGCCAATCCTTGAGACGGGGCAGCGTGATGAATCGCCCGCGCCAGGGATAGTCTTCGCGGCCGGAAAACAGCCAGCGGAACCCCCACAGGCTCCGCGGATTGAACGAGGCGATGACCACGTGCCCCTCCGGCATCAGGACGCGGGCGACTTCGCGCAGGATCTGGTGCGGATTGGCACTGAATTCCAGCACGTGCGGCAGTACTACGAGGTCCGCGCTGTTGGTGGCGATCGGCAGCTCGCGAAAATCCGCGCGGAGCTGCACCGGTCCCGCGCTGTCGATGCGCACGCGCAGCGGAATGCGGCTCGCCCGCAGCAGGTCGTGCTCCGCCATACCGAACTGAAAGGCGTTGTAGCCGAACACATCCGCCACCGCCTGGTCGAAGTACGCGTGTTCGCGCGCGAGGAGGTACTGTCCCAGCGGAGTCGAGAACCACTCGACGGCGGTGTGCGCGTCGCGATGCGTTGACATGCCGGGAGTTTAAATCAAAACTTGTGCCTGCGGGCGCCGTTCCCCATCACGAGGCTCGATGACATGAGCGCATACGAAGTCGTTCCATTGAGGGCATTTGCCGACAACTACATCTGGACCCTGCGCGATGCGCAATGCGCCGCGGTCGTGGATCCGGGTGACGCCGCGCCCGTGCTCGATTATCTGCGGCGTGAACGGCTTCGGCTCGTCGCGATCCTGAACACGCATCATCACGCCGACCACGTGGGCGGCAACGGTGCGCTGCTCGCGCACGCGGCGGTGCCCGTGTTCGGCCCGGTCGATTCGCGCATACCGGAGGTGACGCACCGGCTGGCGGACGGCGATCGCATCCGTTTGCCGCACTTCGACATCGAATTCGAGGTACTCGAAATACCGGGCCACACGCGCAGCCACATCGCGTTTCATGGTGCGGGCATGCTGTTCTGCGGCGATACGCTGTTTGCGGCGGGTTGCGGTCGGCTGTTCGAAGGCACGCCGCAACAGATGCACGATTCGCTCGGGAAACTGATGCGCCTGGATGCGGGGACCCGCGTCTATTGCGGTCACGAATACACCGCCTCGAATATCCGTTTCGCACGGGTTGCCGAGCCGGCGAATCCGGCGCTGGCGGAGCTCGAGGTGCGGGTGCGCGCATTGCGCGACAAGGATCTGCCCAGCCTGCCCTCCACCATTGCGCAGGAAAAGGAGACCAATCCGTTCGTGCGGTGTAGCGAACCGGCCGTGATCGAGAACGCGAGCCGCCATGCGGGCAGACGCTTGGCCGACCCGGTCAGCGTGCTGGCGGCAATCCGGGAATGGAAGAACGGCTTTCGCTAAAAGGCCATCGGGGAGAGCCGCTCAAACCGTCGCGACATGATCCATGCGGGCCATGCCGCCGGCATACGGGTTTCGTCCGGCGCGAGGAGGATTGCCCATAGCGTAGTTGCGGTCGCACCCGGCCTGGGCGGCCGGCAACCGCGCCCCGCGCCCGGAGCGTGGAATTTGTCTCAACTTACTGCAGATATCGGGTTAATTTTCATGATTTTTAAGCCAATTTCGGCTTGACTGCAGCGGGAAGGCGCGTTTACTATCGCGCTACTCTCGGGCACCAGGACAAGAAGAACCCTTGAACACACTAAAGGCGATGACCGCTGCCTCCCCTCCGCTGAGAACCGGCGCGGTTCTTGCCATGATGCTGATCGTCGCGGCCTGCGCCCAGATGCCCGCCAGCGAAAGCACCGAGACGACGGCGCGCCTCCAACCCATTCCCGAGGCTGTCACGCCGGTCGAACAGACCCCGGTCACGCCCCAGCCACCATCGGTCGTGGCCGAACAGGCACCTGCGCCTCAGGCCGTCGAGCCGCCGCCGGTCAATCTGTGGGTGCGGGTCCGCAAGGGTTTCGTCATGCCCAATCTCGACAACGCGCTGGTCCGCGAGTGGGAGCATTGGTACTCGAGCCGGCCGGACTATGTCGCGCGCATGGTGGATCGCAGCAGCCGCGTGCTGTTCCACGTCGTCGAAGAGGTGGAGCGGCGCCGGATGCCGGCCGAGATCGTGCTGCTGCCCATGATCGAATCGGCCTACAACCCGCAGGCGTACTCGCGCGCGCACGCGTCCGGCATGTGGCAATTCATTCCCTCTACCGGAAAGCTTTACGGGCTGCAGCAGAACTGGTGGTACGACGGGCGCCGCGACATCGTCGCGGCGACGAACGCGGCGCTCGACTATCTCGAAAAGCTCTACGCCATGTTCGGTAACTGGGAACTCGCGCTCGCTTCGTACAACTGGGGCGAAGGCGCGGTAAGCCGCGCCATGGCGCGCAACCAGGCGCGCGGCCTGCCCGCCAATTACGAAAACCTCGACATGCCGAACGAGACGCGGCACTACCTCCCCAAGCTGCAGGCGGTCAAGAACATCATCGCCGATCCCGCGCGTTTCGGCCTCGCGCTCGCCGACATTCCCAACGAATCGTACTTCGCCGCCATCACGACCCCGCGTCACATCGACGTCGAGCTGGCCGCCCGCTTCGCCCAAATCCCGGTGGAGGAATTCCGCTTCCTGAATCCCGCGCACAACAAGCCGGTGATCAATGCGAACGCCGCCGAAACGATCGTGCTGCCGAAAGACAAGGTCGAGATCTTTCAGCGCAACCTCGCCAGCCATACCGAACCCCTGGTGTCGTGGCATGCGTACACCGTCAAGCCCGGAGAGCGCATCGAGAAGATCGCCGCCAGCCACGGGATTACGGTTTCCGAGCTGAAGCGGGTCAACAACATCAGCGAGCGCGCCCGCATTAGTACCGGCCAGCCGCTACTCGTTCCCGTCAGAGCCGGCGCCAAGCTGAACCTTCCGGACCTGCCGGCGCCGGCGCTCGCCAAGGCCCGCGTCACGACAACACGCCACGTGCCGAAATCCAGGCGGGGCCAGGTTCACAAGGCAGTGCAGCGGCCGACTGCGCCGAAGCAGGCGAAGGGCGCTAAGACCACGTCGGCCAAAGCTGCGCCGGCCAAGAAAGCCAAAGTGGCCGCCCCCGCGAAGTCTGCACCTGCGGGCAAAGACCGCGTCAAGCTCGCCGAGAACCGCTGATCTGCACTGCCGGCCCGCTGCCCGCGGGACGGACGTCCTTTTCCAGGTAGAGATGACAGCGCGCGGAATGCGTGGCTGAAAAGCGCGCGCTTTCCGGGTAGGCGACCCGGCACTGAGGCAGCGCCGACGGACAGCGCGGATGGAAATGGCAGCCGGTGGGCGGGTTGACCGGCGAAGGCAGATCGCCCTGCAGCCGGATGACTTCGCGCCGGGTATCCGGCTCCAGAACCGGGACGGCAGAAAGCAGCACGCGGGTATAGGGGTGCTGCGGGTTTTCCAGCACCTCATCCACCGCTCCGCGCTCGACGATCCGCCCAAGGTACATCACCGCGACCTCGTGTGCGATGAACTCGATCACCGAAATGTTGTGCGTGATGAAGAGATAGGCGAGGCCCTTGGCAGCCTGCAGGGATTGCAGCAAGTTCAAGATCTGAGCCTGCACCGAGACGTCCAGCGCACTGGTCGGCTCGTCGCATACGATCAGTTCGGGTTCAACCGCCAGAGCACGCGCTATGGCGATGCGCTGCCGCTGACCGCCGGAAAATTCGTGGGGATAGCGGAACTTCACGTCCGGCGCGAGACCGACCTCGCGCAGCAGCGTGTCGATCCGCGCCTGGCGCTCGGCACGGTTCGCCCCGATGCCGAGCGACGCCATGCCCTCTTCGATGGTTTCCATGACGCGCATGCGCGGGTTCAGCGAAGAATACGGGTCCTGGAAAACGATCTGCGCGTGACGCCGGCGCGCGCGCATGTCCTTCCGCGGCAGGCGCAGCATATCGACACCCTCGTACAGGACCGCGCCGGCGGACGGCTCCACGAGACGCAGGATGCCCTTGCCGACCGTCGTCTTGCCGCATCCCGACTCGCCCACCAAGCCCAGGGTGCGCCCGCGCTCGATGGCAAGGGACACGCCGTCGACCGCTTTCACGTGTCCGGCGACGCGCCGGAATATGCCCTTGTAGATCGGGAAGTGGATCTTGAGATCCACCACCTGGAGCAGCGGCCGCTCGGCCGCTGGCGGCAAAACTTCTGCACCCGCAGCGGCATTCATTCCGGGGGCGGTGGCCGGGGGGTCGCGCGCGAGCATCGGACTCTCCACCGTTTTCATGTCGCCATAGAGGTGGCAACGCACGCCCTGTCCGCTGCCGCTCTCGTACCAACGCGGCAGCGTGCTGCGGCACAGGTCCCACGCGCTCTCGCAGCGCTCGGCGAAGCGGCAGGCGGAAAACTCCCGGGTAAGGGGCGGCACGTTGCCGCGTATCACGGCAAGCGGCATGCCCCGCTTGTTCCTGGCCGGCAGCGAATGGAAGAGCTTGCGGGAATACGGATGCCGGGGCTCGGAAAAAAAGCTGGCGCGATCCGCTTTCTCCACGATCTCGCCCGCGTACATTACGGCGATCTCATGCGCCATTAGCGCCACCACCGCCAGATCATGCGTGATCAGCAGCATGGACATCTGGCGGCTGCTCTGGAGCTCGCGCAACAGGTCGAGGATCTGTGCCTGTATCGTCGCATCGAGCGCCGTGGTGGGTTCATCGGCAACGAGCAGCTCGGGATCGCAGGCCAGCGCCATGGCGATCATCGCCCGCTGCTTCATGCCGCCCGAGAGCTGGAATGCGTACTCGTCGCGGCGCCGCACCGCATCGGGTATCCGCACCGCATCGAGCAGTTCCAGCACCCGGCGGCCCATTGCCGCGCCTTCGAGTTCGGTGTGCCGGCCCAGCGTCTCTTCGATCTGCGCCCCGATCGTCATCACGGGATTGAGCGACAGCATCGGCTCCTGGAAGATCATCGCGATGCGCGCGCCCCGCACGTCGCGCATGCGGGTCTCCGGCAGGCCGAGCAGGTCTTCTCCGTCGAGTTCCACTTTGCCGCCGACGATCTGTCCCGCATCGGGCAGCAGGCGCATGATCGACAGCGCCGTGAGCGATTTTCCGCACCCCGATTCGCCCACCAGCGCGAAGGTTGCGCCGCGCGGGATCTCGAACGACACGCCGTCGACCGCGCGCACCAGAGCATCCCCCGCGTCGATCCAGGTACGCAGATTATCGACCTTGAGCAGAGGCCGGCTCATCCCACGCGTTCCGCGGCCGGTCGCAGCGCCGCTGAATCGGCCGCCTGGCTGGAGAGCGTGCCCGGCTGCAGCGTTCTGCTGCGGATGCGCGGATCGAACGCATCGCGCACCGCGTCGGCGAACAGATTTGCCGAGAGCACCAGCACCAGCATGAACCAGAACGCGGCGGCGAGCGACCACCACACCATCGGGTCGCGGGCCATCTCCAGGCGCGCGTTGTTGATCATGGTGCCGAAACTGATCGTCGAGGGATCGACGCCCCCGCCGACGTAGGACAGCACCGCCTCGGCCAGCACCAGGCCGCTGAAGTCCATCACCACCGCGATCAGGACGATGTGCATGACGTTCGGCAGGATGTGCCGCCCCAGGATGCGCCAATCCGACACGCCGAACGCCTGCGCCGCCTGGATGTACTCCATTTCCCGTAGCTTGAGCGCCTCGCCGCGCAACAGCCGCGCAAGTCCGGTCCAGCTCGTGATGCCGAGGATCAGGCACAGAAAAAGCAGGCGCAGGTCCGCGCGCACGGTGATGGTGTCGAAAAGCTGAGGGTGGGTCTCGATGTACACCTGCATCATGAGCACCGCCGCGGCGATCAGCAGCACGCCGGGGATGGAGGACAGGGTGGTGTAGATGTACTGGATCACGTCGTCCACCCAGCCGCGGAAGTAACCCGCCATGATGCCCAGGAGCAGCGCGAACGGCAGCATGACGAGCGTGGTGAGCGTGCCGATCACGAGCCCGGTTCGTATGCTCTTCAGCGCCAGGTAGAGCACGTCCTGTCCGACCTTGTCGGTGCCGAAAACGTGATATTTCGCGCTCAGGGCAACCACCGGCCCGGCGAACAGCAGAACGAGGGCGAGCGTCATCAGTATGGCGCGCCATGGCACTTCCGTGCCGCCGCGCCATACCGCGCGCCACGCCGCACCGGTGCTGGTTCCCATGACATGGCCCAGCCGCCGGCATAACAGCAGGCCGACCACGAGCCAGACCACCGCTGCCGCCGCCCCCCCGGCAAGCGCGCGCCGGATCACGTCCCCGGCCCAATCCGTGTCCGGATTGTCGAGATGGCGGCCGCCGTGGGTGAGACGCGGGTAGTCGCGCGCCTGCTTGCCGCCCGGCAGATCGATGCTTTCCTTCGCATAGAGATGAGTGGCGAGCGGCTCCGAATAGGTTTTTTCCCGGCGCGCGCGCAGTGGCTCGGCAATGCGGTCGAACACGCTCAGGACTTCGACCGAGTAGTAGCGCGGCTCGCCCGCCGCCGCCGGCAATGCGCTCCGGTAGTGGAGCGAATCGAGGACTCCGATCGCAACGAAGAATATGAGCACGGTCAGCGCGCTCATGCCGCTTGCGCTGCGCGCGACACGCCGCCACGGCGCCCGCAAATGCTCGTGGCGCCGCACATACCAGGCAAACACGAGCACTACCGCGATCAGCAGAAAGACCAGCGCATCGGTCCACAGGATGTAGGGTTGAAACG
>JBQTJV010000339.1:0-7822 GCA_052386775.1 Betaproteobacteria bacterium | reverse complement strand
GGCGCCTTCGGGCGCCTTTTTCTTTTTGGGGTTGTTTCCATGGGAGCAGTCGCTCCGGCTTTTTACCTGTCGAAAACGGCCAGCGACTCGACGTGCGAGGTGTGCGGAAACATGTTGACCACGCCGGCGGCACTCAGCCCGTAACCTTGCGCATGCACCAGCAGACCCGCGTCCCGCGCCAGCGTAGCCGGATTGCACGAGACATAGACGATGCGTGCCGGGGGCTGTTCGGCAAGCGCCTTGACGAGTTCAATTGCGCCCTCCCGCGGCGGATCGATCAGCACGCGGTCAAAGCGGCCGAGAACATGCAGTGCGGCGCCGTTCACCGCGAAGAGATTCATGACCTGAAACCGCGTATTCCGGGCGAGATCGTTCGACACCGCATTGGCTTCGGCGCGCCGAACGAGTTCCGCACTGCCTTCCACGCCCGTTACAGCCGCGCCGCTGCGCGCGATCGCCAGCGTGAAATTGCCGATACCGCAGAAAAAGTCGCCGATCCGCTCCCCCGGCCGCGGGTCCAGCAGCTTGATGGCGCGCCGAAGCAGCACGCGGTTGACCGCGGGGTTCACCTGCGTGAAATCGGTGGGCGAAAAGCGTAATTTCAGCTGGAATTCCGGCACGTCATAGTGCAGGTCGGCTCCCCCGGCCGGAACGAACGGCTCTACCGAATCAGGCCCCTTGGGCTGCAGATAAAGGCGGACTGCGTGACGCTCCGCGAATTGACCGAGCAGCAGGCGATCCTCGGCTGACAGTGCCTCGAGGATGCGCACGACGAGGACCGTCTCGCCGTCTCCCACCGCCATCTCGACTTGGGGAACGCGAGTGCGTATGGAAAGCTGACCCAGGGTGGCGCGCAGCGACGGCAGCAGCGCCGAGACATGAGCCGGCAACACTTCGCAGCTTGTCATCTCGGCGACGTAAGTGCTGCGCTTTTCGCGAAAGCCCACCAGCGTCCCGCCCTTCTTCGCGACATGCCGCACCGACAGCCTCGCGCGATGGCGGTAACCCCACGCCGGCCCGTATATCGCCGGCAGGATCAGGTCCGGAACCACCCTGCCGATATGCCAGAGGCTGTCTTCGAGCACGCGCTGCTTGACGGCAACCTGCGCTCGCGCATCCAGATGCTGCAAGCTGCATCCGCCGCAGAGGCCGAAAAAACGGCAGCGCGGCGCCGTGCGCAGCGCCGCCTCTTTCACCACCCGGCTGACGGTGGCGAGTTCGAAGGTCGGCTTCCTGCGATAAGGCGAGTATTCGACAGTCTCGCCCGGCAGGGCGCCTTCGATGAAGATCGTCTTGCCGTCGCAGTGCGCGACGCCACGGCCTTCCTGGTCCAGGGATTCGATGCGTGCCTTGGGCATGGAGAGTCGCGGGCGGCGGAGTCCAAGTGCGCCGCAAGCGCGACCGGTGCGAGTCTATCGCAGTCGGCTCAGCGGCGCGACCACCGTTCGAGAAATTCCTTCCAGTGCGATTCGGCGGAGCGCCCGAGTGTCTCCCGCACGAGGTCGCATTCCGCAACATACTCGCGATCGTCGAGCGCACCGCGCATCAACTGAAAGCGCAGGAACAGCAGGTAGGTATTCGCGACGTCGGTCTCGCAATAGCAGCGGATCTGTTCGATTTTTCCCGCGCGAAAGGCGTCCCAGACTTGCGATCCGGCCATTCCAAGCTTGCCCGGCAATCCCGTGAGTTGCGCCATGGCGTCCAGCGGTGCATTGGAGCGCGGCTGGTAGAGCGCCAGCAGATCCATGAGGTCCAGGTGCCGGGAGTGATAGCGGCTGATGTAATTGTTCCACTTGAAATCGCGGCTGTCGCGGTGCTCGCCGTCGCCCATGTCCCAGTAGCGCGGCGCCTTCACGCCGTGGATCAGCCCCCGGTAGTGCAGCACCGGCAGATCGAAACCGCACCCGTTCCAGGATACGAGCTGCGGCGTGTATTTCTCGACGCCGTCGAAAAACCGCTGAATCAGTTCCCCCTCAGCCTGGTGCGGGCCGCCCAGCGACCATACGCGGAAGCTGTCGCGTTCACGCAATGCGCAGGAAATGACGATGACCCGGTGGAGATGTAGCGGCAGAAAATCGCCGCCGCTCGCCTGGCGGCGCAACTGGAACGCCATGTCCGCCACGCCCGCATCCGGCACCGCATCATCGAGTCCGTGGAGCATGCGCAGCCCCGCCACATCGGGGACGGTTTCAATATCGAACGCGAGCACGGGTACCATCCGGAGGACGCCTTTTCTTTCAGGCCGGGAAAACGCCGGTGGTAAGGTAACGGTCGCCGCGGTCGCAGATGATGGTCACGATCACCGCCTCCTTCTCTGCCTGCGCCACCTGCAACGCCGCCCACATGGCGCCGCCCGAAGAGATGCCGGCGAATATGCCCTCTTCACGCGCGAGCCTGCGGGTCATCTCCTCGGCCTCGCGCTGGCCGACTTCGATGACCTGGTCTACGCGATTCCAGTCGCAGATCGCGGGCAGGTAAGCCGGCGGCCATTTGCGAATCCCCGGGATCTGCGCCCCTTCAGCGGGCTGGCAGCCCACGATCCGGATCGACGGGTTCTTTTCTTTGAGATAACGCGAGACGCCCATGATCGTTCCGGTGGTTCCCATGCTACTGACGAAGTGCGTAATGCGGCCCCCGGTGTCGCGCCAGATCTCGGGACCGGTGCCTTCGTAGTGCGCGAGCGGGTTATCGGGATTGGCGAATTGATCCAGGATCACCCCCCTGCCCTCGTCGCGCATCTTCTCGGCGATGTCGCGTGCCGCTTCCATGCCGCCTTCCTTGGGCGTCAGCACGAACTCGGCGCCGAATGCCGCCATGGTCTGGCGCCGTTCCAGCGAAAGATGCTCGGGCATGACCAGGATCATGCGATAGCCCATCATGGCCGCGCACATCGCGAGCGCGATGCCGGTGTTGCCGCTGGTGGGCTCGATCAGCGTGTCCCCGGGCCGGATGTCGCCGCGCTCCTCGGCGCGCCGGATCATGGAGAGCGCCGGCCGGTCCTTTACCGAACCCGCCGGATTGTTCCCTTCGAGCTTGGCCAGCAGAGCGTTGTTCGTACCACCGCTTATGGACTTCAGCTTGACGAGCGGCGTGTTCCCGACGAAATGCTCCAGCGAATTGAACATCAGAAATCGACTCCTTGTAGCGTCACGCGCCGGCCCGCCGCAGCAGGCACTCGCAATAGCGCGGGACGCCCTGCTCCACGCTCAGCAGCGGCGCGGCATAGCCGGCCGCACGCAGCGCGGACACGTCAGCCTCGGTGTAGCTCTGGTATTTATTCCTGAGGTCCGCAGGAAAGGGGATGTACCGCACGACGCTTTGCGTCTGCATTTCCACGAGCGTCAGCGGCGGCTCGCCCTGGGCCTTGCGACAGGTGTTCACGACCGCGACCGCGACGTCGTTGAAGCTTTGCGCCCGCCCGGTGCCCGCGTTGAAGATGCCGGAGTGCCCGGGGTGATCCAGGAAATGGAGATTGATGGCGACGATGTCCTCCACCGACACGAAATCGCGGCGCTGCTCGCCATTGCCGTATCCGCCGCTGCCTTCGAACAGCGACACCGCACCGCCGGCGCGGTACTGGTTGAAGAAGTGGAACGCTACCGAGGCCATGCGCCCCTTGTGCTGCTCGCGCTCGCCGTAAACATTGAAATAGCGCAGACCCACCACCTGGGACGTCAGATCGTTCCACCGCCGGCGCACGAGCTGGTCGAAAAGAAACTTGGAATAGCCATACACATTGAGGGGCGCCTCACACTCGCGCGCCTCCCTGAATATCGTGCCCGCACCATACACCGCCGCGGAGGAGGCATAGATCAACGGCACTTCCTCCGTAGTGCAGAACTCCAGGAGCCGGCGCGAGTAATCGTAATTGTTCTCCATCATGTAGCGGCCGTCGGTTTCAGTCGTATCCGAGCAGGCGCCCTGGTGGAGTATCGCGCTCACGTCGCCGTTGAAGCGCCCGTCCTCGAGCGCATTCAGGAAATCCTTCTGATCCACATAATCGGCGATCTCGCAGTCGACCAGATTGACGAACTTGTCGCCGTGGGTGAGGTTGTCGACCGCGATTACGTCGCCGATACCGCGCGCGTTCAGCGCCTTGACCAGATTGGAGCCGACGAAACCGGCGGCGCCTGTTACGACGTAATACATCGATTCACCGCTCCGCTGCGAACAATTCGTCGGGACGAACGACGGCTGTGCCGAACTTGCCCACTACGATACCGGCTGCCCGATTCGCAATGCGCACGGCCTCCTCGAGCGCGGCGCCGCCCGCCAGCATCGCACCGAGCGTGGCGATCACGGTGTCACCCGCGCCGCTGACGTCGTAGACTTCGCGCGCCTGAGCCGGCACGTGGACTCGCCTGCGCGCCTGGTAGAGCGTCATGCCATCCTCGCTGCGGGTGATGAGCAACGCGCCGAGCCCCAGCTTGCGGCGCAGCGCCTGCGCCTTCCGGGTCAACTCCGACTCGCTGCTCCAGCCGCCGACGACCTGGCGGAATTCCGCGCGGTTGGGCGTAATGATGGTGGCGCCGCGATAACGGGAATAGTCCTCGCCCTTGGGGTCGACGAGCACCGGTTTGCGCGCCCGACGCGCCATCTGAATCATTTTCGAGATGTGCGCGAGCCCGCCCTTGCCGTAATCGGAGAGAATCACGGCGTCGGCTGAACGCAGCATGCGCCCGAAGTCTTTCAGCTTCGATGCCAGCACCTCGTGACTGGGCGGAGTTTCGAAATCCACGCGCAACAACTGCTGGTGGCGGCCGATGACGCGCAACTTGATGGTGGTATCGATGCTGCGGTCCCCATGCAAGCGGGCGTTTATCGCCTCCTTGCCGAGCAGCTTCTTGAGGCGCGCGCCCGCTTCATCGAGCCCGATGACCGAGAGCAGGCTCACCTTCGATCCCAGGGCGGCAGCGTTACGGGCGACGTTCGCCGCGCCGCCGGGCCGCTCTTCCACGCGATCTATTCTCACGACCGGCACCGGCGCCTCGGGCGAGATGCGGCCCACATCCCCGAACCAGTAGCGATCGAGCATCACATCGCCGACGACCAGCAGCCGCGCGTTCACCGCCCGCTTCATATTTGACCGTTGACCTCGAGAAGTACGGCGAGCGGATCGGGCGCGCGCGTGATGGGCCGCCCGATCACGAGGTAATCGGCGCCGGCGGCCACCGCCGCGCGCGGCGTCATTACCCGCTGCTGATCGTCGGACGGGGTTTCCTCAAGGCGTATGCCCGGCGTCACGAGGCAAAAACCGGCGCCGAATTCCCGGCGCAGACCGGCTGCTTCCTGCGCCGAGCACACCACGCCATCGACGCCGCACGACCGTGCAAGGCGCGCCATGCGCAAAGCCGCATCGAGCGGCGTTCCCGCAATGCCGAGTTCGCCCAGATCCGCCGCGCTCAGGCTGGTCAGCACGGTGACGCCGATCAGCAGCGGCGGCTTCGATTTCTGCGCCAGCGCCTCCCGTGCCGCCAGCAACATGGCGCGCCCGCCTGATGCGTGCACGTTCAGCATCCATACGCCCAAATCGGCGGCGGCGCGACAGGCATTGGCCACGGTGTTCGGTATGTCGTGATACTTGAGGTCCAGAAACACGCCGAAACCGCGGTCGGCCAGGCTCTTCACCAGTGCCGGGCCGGCCACGGTGAAAAGCTCCTTGCCGACCTTCAGGCGGCACATGGCGGGCTCGAGCCGCTCCACCAGCGCGAGGGCCCCGTTGGCGTCGGCGTAATCCAGCGCCACGATCACGCGCGGATTGTTCAAACGTTCTCCCCGGTTCTCACGCGGTCAGGCCTTTTTCCTCGGTGCGGCGCGGCGAATAGGTCTCCCACGCTGCGCATGCCGGGCAATGCCAGTAGAACTGGCGCGCCCGGAAACCGCAATTGTCGCACTTGTACATGGCGAGTCCGCGGGTGTGCTGGTGGACCAGTTCCTTGATCAACTCGAGATCCCGGCGGCGGTCGAGCGGGGCTTCGAGCAGTTGCGCCTCGAGCAATTTGTCCAGGCCCAGCAGCGTGGGATTGCGGCGCAGTTCATCCCGCACCAGACGATACGCGATTTCGGCGCCCTGCGTCTCGAGCGTCCCCTGGAATACCGTGTTCAGCAGGTCGAGCGAAGGGTATTTGGCCAGATAGCCGCGGAGCAGGTTGAGGCCTTCATCGATCCGCTTCGACCGCGTAAAGGTCGCAAGCAGTTTCTCGGCAACCAGCGCGAGGTAGGCGGGATTCTGGCTTTCGATGCGCTTCCAGGCGTCGATCGCGGCCTCGGTATTGCCCATGCTGCTCTCGAGGTCGCCCAGCAGCAGATTGGCGCGCACCGACAGGCGGTGGTGCGCGAGCGCTTCGGCCAGGTACGGGCGCGCCGCGTCGGGCCGCGAATGCATCATCTCGTTGCTGGCGAGCTCGCAGTAGAAATTGGCAATCTCCTTCTGGTGGGAGCGCCCGGTGACATGCTCCAGCTTGTCCGCGACCCCGATCGCCTTCTGCCAGTCCTTTTCCTGCTCGTAGATTTCGAGCAGGAACTTGAGGGCCGCTTCGCCGTGCGCGGTGCCCTCCAGCTTGGCGAAAAGCTCCTCCGCGCGATCGAGCAGTCCCGCCTTCAGGTAATCCTGCGCCAGCTCGAACATCGCATGCAGCCGCTGTTCCTCCACGAGATCGGCGCGCTCCACCAGGTTTTGATGCATGCGAATCGCGCGTTCGACCTCGCCACGCCGGCGGAAGAGGCTCCCCAGCGCGAAATGCAGCTCGATGGTCTGCGGATCGACCTTCACCACTTCGATGAACGCCTCGATCGCCTTGTCGGGCTGCTCGTTCAGCAGAAAGTTGAGGCCCTTGAAATACGACACGGGAAGCGCCCGCGACTCCGAGACGATCTGCTTGATATCGATGCGGGCCGCGAGCCAACCCAGCGCGAAGAACAGGGGCAGCGCGAGCAGCCACCAGTACTCAAGTTCCACGATGCGATGCCCTGTTGTCGCGCCGGTTCATGGCGTATCGGGCGCGCTGTGCACGGCTTTCCCGCCCGGCTCGCTGTGCGCGCGCAGCTCACTCTTCAGCGCCGCGATCTGACGCCGCTGGCGGAACAGGTGCCCCAGGCTCGCGATAATGCCGACCGCGACGCCCAAGCAGAAGAAAACGAGCAGCACCAGGACCAGCGGCGCCTGCCATTCCTGTCCCAGGTAGTAGCGCACCGCGACCGTGTCCGTATTCTTGACCGCGAAGCTCAGGATCGCCACAAACAACGCAAACTTCAGCAGCCACAGGAAGTAACGCATAGCTCCAGCTTAAAGTAAGGCACGTCGCGTGTCAGCGACCGGCCGGGGCGCCGCGCAGGCAAAAAAAGACGGCATGATCTTTCGATGATGCCGTCGCGACAGACGATGCCTCGGTTTATTCAGTCGTTTTACTGCTTCTTGAAGTCGACGCGCTCGCGCAGTTCCTTGCCCGCCTTGAAGTGCGGAACGTATTTGGCCGGCACCTGCACTTTCTCGCCGGACTTCGGATTGCGGCCGGTGCGCGGCGGACGATAGTTCAAGCCGAAACTGCCGAATCCCCTGATCTCGATGCGCTGTCCCTGCGCGAGGCTCTTCGCCATCGCGTCGAGGATCATCTTCACCGCGAGCTCGGCGTCTTTCGCCACCAACTGCGGGTAGCGCGCCGCCAGTTTTGCGATCAGCTCCGACTTGGTCATGGCGTTCCCTTATTGTTCGGTCTTCGCTACGTCGAGCTTGGCCTTGAGCAATGCGCCAAGATTGGTCGTGCCCGCGCTTGCCTGCTTGTCGGAGGCGAGTTTCTGCATCGCCTCGGATTCCTCCGCCATG
>JBQTJV010000338.1:0-7170 GCA_052386775.1 Betaproteobacteria bacterium | reverse complement strand
ATGAATAAACCGGAGACGGTGGGCGCGATCTGAATACGCACATGTTCGCCTGGAAAGATCCCGAACGTGTCCTTGAATCCGGCATTGACGATGCCTTGGCGCAAGTCCTCGGGGATGCTGCTCGAACTGCGCTCGATCACGCGGAAGCGCACACCGTGGACATGGATGGGGTGCGGCATGGGCATGCCGCGCCCGTCGTTCGCGAAGGTCCATACCGATGATTTGCCGAGTGGCAGACGCTCGTCGTCCGCAACGGCCATCATGTCCTCCGTGTCGAACCTGCGGCCGTTCAGAAAGCCGCGCATGCGACGAAATGCAAGCTGAGTGCGCAGCTCGTAGTTGCCTTCCTGCATATCAGCGTCGGACTTGGGAAAGGCGAGTGCCCCGCTCCGAGGCCGCGCACCGGACGCTATTGTGAAGCGTGCAAGATGAAATTGTTCGCCCTGTGACGGCCCCATCATGCCAGCCATCATGCCACCACCCATCATTCCGCGGCCCATACCTCCGCCACCCATCATTCCACCGCCCATCATCCGGTCAATCATGCCACCACCCATGCCGCGATCGCGATCGCGACCACGTTCGCCTCCCCCGCCCATCATGGTACCCATCATGTCATCAATGCAGGAGAATTCCCGGCTCACGATCGCGTTCTCCGCGCCGTCGCGCCGTGCGCCAAAGTCTTCCAGCAGTTCGATCCGCTCGAAGGGAAAAAGCGTCACGTACGGGTGCTCCTGAATGCCTTCGGCGCGGCTCAAGAGCCCGCCGTCGGTGGCGATGACCCGGAGCGGCCGGCCGTCGGACCAGGCGAGCTTATAGATGCGCGCGTTGGATACATTCGCGATGCGCAGGCGATAGGGCCGCGGGGCGACTTTGAACGCCGGATCGGGCGCGCCGTTCACCAGTACCCGGTCGCCGAGCACGCCGTTCATGTCGTCCATCATCATGCGCTTGAAGACGAATTGGTTGTCGTCATCGAATCGCCGGTCCTGGAGGACGAGTTGCAGCTCGTGTTCTGGCGTGGGCAAGCCCACTTCCCGCTCAACCGGTTCGCGCACGATCAGCAGGCCGGCAAGCCCGGAGTACGTCTGCCGCCCGGTGATGCGATGCGGATGCGGGTGGTAGAGATAGGTGCCCGCCGGATTGCGGACAGTGAATTCGACGGTGTAGCGATTTCCGGCGTCCACCGCCTGGTGCGGATGACCGTCCGCGGTATCGGGGACGATCATGCCGTGCCAGTGAATCACGGTCGGGTCGTCCATACGGTTCACGACTTCGATACGCACCCGTTCACCGCGGCGAAGCTCAAGCGTGGGACCCAGATATCCGGATGACGGGCGAAGCGCGTCACTGCGGCCGCGCAACACTTCGCCCGTATAGCGCAGGACCCGCGTTTTCGATCCATGGCGGATCGCAACGCTGTCCGATGCAGCAATGAGCCTCAGAATCAGATCTGGCTCGGGCGCTGCCAACGCTTCCCGGAATGTCGCAGGCATCGCCAGCATGCCGCCGCCAGCTGCAAGAGTTTTAAGAACCGTCCGTCGCGTCCACATTAAACGTCTCTTCCGACCACCGAATCACCTGGTTACACTCAGACCACCTTCGCACCGAGACCGTTCCCGGTGACACATATGCGTTCAACTTCTGCGCGGTGGTGGAATGCAATTTTGTAGAATAAACGTTCCGGTGGCTGTAAGGTCAAGCCAGAGGAATGCACAGACGTCGCTGTGTCAAAACGCGATGGCAACGTTGCACAAGACCTTTATATCGGCATGCGGCTTGATCCACATCCACCTTTGCCCATACGACGTAAGCTTGACCTTTTGCAGGTGCTTATTTAAAGTGCGGCGCACATGTTCCGCTTCGGCCACTTTCGCCGCGTTATCGGCCTCCTGCTCACAGGCGCCCTGCTCTTCGCGCAAGCTTCATTCGCGATGCGGCCGTGCGCCGATTCGGCGATGTCAGCCGCCGCGGCGGTCGCCGAACAATCGAGCGATTCGTGCTGCGGTAGCGCCGCCATGGAGGTCAATCTGTGTGTGATGCGCTGTGCTGATGGCGCCAAGCTACCGGCATACGCGAAGCTCACGGTTCCAGCTTCACCGGTCACCGCGGCCCTGCCCGCTCCCTTCTCAGAGGCCGAGAAGCGTCGTCGGTCTTCACGGGACTACCATCTCGCCGAACAAATCTGCGATCCACCCAAGTCTGTTCTCTTCTGCAGCTACCTGATTTGATCCTCCGCGCGGTTTGATCGCGGCCGCCTGATAGCGGCCGTAACCGATTTCCTTGCGGAGGTTTTATGACGTATTCCTTTGCTGTTGCGGCAGCGCTGCTGCTGCCGGTTGCCTTATCCCACGCAGCAACATTGACGCTGTCGGAAGCACAGCGCCTCGCCGCCGAGCGCTCGCGCCAGCTTGTCGCGCAGGACCTCGCCGTTTCTGCGTCGCGCGAAATGGCGGTTGCGGCGGGCCAGCTTCCCGATCCGAGCTTGAAATTCGGCATTGAAAATCTCCCGGTCGATGGCGCCGACCGATTCAGCGTCTCGCGCGATTTCATGACGATGCGCAGCATCGGCCTCATGCAGGAATTCACGCGCGGCGAAAAGCGCAAGCTCAAGAGCGCGCGCTTCGAGCGCGAAGCCGAACGCACTCTGGCGGAAAAGACCGCAACGCTCGCCACGATCCAGCGCGATACTGCACTGGCCTGGCTCGAACGCTATTACGCCGAAGCGACAACCGCTGTAGTCGCGGAACAGATCCGCGAGGCCCGGCTCCAGGTGGAGGCGGCGGAGAGCGCTTATCGTGCCGGCCGCGGCAGTCAGGCCGATCTCTTCGCGGCGCGATCGGAAGTGATCGCGCTCGAGGATCGTGCGAGCGACGCAGCGCGCCGGGTGCGCACCGCCAAGACCGCCCTGGCGCGATGGATCGGTGAAGCTGCAGCCGAAGCTAACCTGAGCGGCAAGCCCCGTATCGAAACGATCCGGCTCGATGCGCGCGCGCTGGACACGCAGCTCGCGCATCACCCGGAGATCGCCATGCTGGCCAGGCAGGCGGAGGTGGCCGAGGCGGAGGCGAGGCTCGCCCGGGCAAACAAGAAGGCCGACTGGTCTGTGGAAGCCATGTACCAGCAGCGCGGCTCGGCGTTCTCCAATATGGTCTCGATCAGCGTTGCGATCCCGCTGCAGTGGCACCAGAAGAACCGCCAGGACCGCGAACTCGCGGCAAAACTTGCTATGGTTGGGCAGGCAGAGGCCCAACGCGATGAAGCGCTGCGCGCTCATGTCGGTGAAGTACGCATGCGCATCCAGGAATGGGAAAACACCCGCGAGCGCCGCCAGCGCTACGAGCGCGAATTGGTGCCGCTGGGGAGGGAGCGCACTCAGGCGGCGCTTGCCGCTTACCGCGGCGGCAAGGCGAACCTCGCAGACGTACTGACCGCGCGCCGCAACGAGATCGAATTGCGTATGCAGGCGCTTCAATTGGAAATGGATGCCGCACGACTCTGGGCGCAGATCAATTTCCTGTTTCCGGACGATGCTGTCGCAGCGCATGCAACCGGGATGACGGATTCGTCCCTGACACCGATGAAGGAAGCGAAATGAAAACCGCGAAACTCGTGGTCTTGGCGCTCGTTGTGGTGGGGTTTATCGCGAGCGGCTATGGCGCCTACCGCGCTGGAATGAATCGCGGCATGCAAATGGGCGCGTCCGCCTCGGACGGCGCCACATCCGCAGCCGGCGTTGCGCAAAAGGTCGGGGACATCGAGCCGACCACTGGAAAACGCGTCCTCTATTGGCACGATCCGATGGTGCCGGGTCAGAAATTCGATAAGCCCGGCAAATCGCCGTTCATGGACATGCAACTGGTTCCGGTCTATGCAGGCGATAGCGACGACGGCAAGATCACGATCAGTTCGCGCGTGCAACAGAATCTGGGCATGCGCACTGCAGAAGTCGTGAAGGGCGCGCTCGCCCCTGCAGTCGAGGCGGTTGGCAACGTGGTGTACAACGAACGCGACGTGGTGGTCGTGCAGGCGCGCACCAACGGTTATATCGAAAAACTCTACGTGCGTGCGCCGCTCGATCCGGTAAAGCAGAGCCAACCGCTCGCGGAAATCTACGCGCCCGACTGGGTCGCCGCGCAGGAGGAATATCTGTCGCTGAAGCGCATGTCTGGAGCAGGTCTGGATCAGCTCACGGACGGCGCGCGCCAGCGCATGCGGCTCGCCGGCATGACCGAAGATCACATCCGCCTCGTAGAGCAGACCAGCAAGGTGCAGCCGCGGTTGATCGTGACCGCACCGATGGGCGGCGTGATCGCGGAACTCGGGGCGCGTGAAGGGATGACCGTCATGTCCGGTGCGCCGCTCTTTCGCATCAATGGGCTCAGCACGGTGTGGGTAAACGCTGAAGTACCGGAGATGCAGGCGAGCCTGCTGCGGCCCGGCAATCCGGTCGAAGCGCGCACGCCAGCGCTTCCCGGAAGCGTGTTCAAGGGCCGGGTCAGCGCCATTCTTCCCGAAGTCAACGCCGCGACCCGCACGTTGAAGGCGCGCGTCGAGCTTCGCAACCCCGGCGCAAGGCTGGTACCCGGCATGTTTGCCACAGTTAACTTTGCGCCGACCGCGCGAAAGGAAATTCTGCTCGTCCCGAGCGAAGCCGTTATTAATACCGGCCGGCGCAGCGTCGTGATCGTTGCCTATGATGAAGGCAGGTTCGCGGCGGTCAATGTGGATGCCGGCATGGAATCGAACGGAAAAACCGAGATCCGAAAAGGCCTCCAGGCCGGCCAGAAAGTCGTGGTCTCCGGGCAGTTTCTCATCGATTCCGAGGCGAGCTTGAAAGCCGCGACGACACGCATGGGCGAGAGGGCGACGCCGGACGCTGCGAAAACGGGTGGAGCGGCCCATCGCGGCACGGGCAAAGTGACAGACGTTGATCCCGCGAAGGGCCGCGTCGAACTCGAGCACGGGCCGATTCCGACCATGAAGTGGCCGCCGATGAAGATGGGCTTTGCCATCGCCGATAAAAAAGAACTGGCGCGCCTGAAGAAAGGTGATGCGGTGGAGTTCGAGCTGAGCAGCGAGCCCAATCAGGACGGAGATTATGTGATCGAGAAGATCGCGCCGGCCGGGAGCAAGCCGTGATCGCCGGGCTCATCCGCTGGTCGATCGCCAACCGCTTCCTCGTGCTGCTGGCGACCCTGATGATCACGGGTTGGGGAATTTGGGCGATGTTCAAGACGCCGCTCGACGCGATCCCGGATCTGTCCGACGTGCAAGTGATCATCCGCACGACCTATCCCGGCCAGGCGCCGCAGATCGTCGAGAACCAGGTGACCTACCCGCTCGCCACTACCATGCTGTCGGTGCCGGGCGCCAAGACGGTGCGCGGCTACTCGATGTTCGGCGACTCGTTCGTCTACATCCTGTTCGAAGACGGCACCGATCTTTACTGGGCGCGCTCGCGCGTTCTCGAATACATGAACCAGGTGCAGGCGCGGCTGCCGCCGCAGGCGAGGAGTGCGCTTGGGCCCGATGCAACCGGTGTGGGCTGGGTCTATGAATACGCGCTCATCGATCGCTCCGGAAAGTGGGATCTCTCGCAGCTGCGGGCGCTGCAGGACTGGTTCCTCAGATTTGAACTGAAAACCGTGCCGAACGTTGCGGAAGTGGCAAGTGTGGGCGGCATGGTACGCCAGTACCAGATCGTGCTCGACCCCGACCGCCTGCGGGCGTTCAACATTCCGCACGGGAAGGTTATCGAAGCGGTGCAGCGCGCCAACCAAGAGACGGGCGGGTCCGTGCTGGAACTCGGCGAAGCCGAATATATGGTGCGTGCGTCGGGCTATCTGCAGTCGCTCGACGATTTCCGCAAGATTCCGCTAACGACGAGCGACGCCGGGGTGCCGGTCCGACTGGGTGATGTCGCGCGCATGCAGGTCGGTCCGGAGATGCGTCGTGGGATTGCCGAACTGGACGGCGACGGCGAAGTCGCCGGCGGCGTGATCGTGATGCGTTTCGGCAAGAATGCGCTCGAGACGATCGAGGCGGTCAAGGCGAAACTTGAGCAGCTCAAGCCGAGCCTGCCGCCGGAGGTCGAGATCGTCCCCGTCTACGATCGTTCCAGCCTCATCAAGCGCGCCGTCTCCAATCTCAGCGAGAAGCTAATCGAGGAATTCATCGTGGTCGCGCTGGTCTGCCTCGCGTTTCTGTTCCACCTGCGCTCGGCCCTTGTCGCGATCGTCTCGTTGCCGCTGGGCG
The DNA here is from genome assembly GCA_052386775.1 of Betaproteobacteria bacterium. Taxonomy (GTDB): domain Bacteria; phylum Pseudomonadota; class Gammaproteobacteria; order Burkholderiales; family SG8-41; genus DSOT01. The sequence continues at coordinate 912 of JBQTJV010000338.1, read as the reverse complement.
TGCTGATGGCGTTCATCGTCATGTATTACCAGGGCGTGAACGCCAACATCATGTCGCTGGGCGGCATCGCGATCGCGATCGGCGCCATGGTAGATGCAGCGGTGGTGATGATCGAAAATGCCCACAAGCACATCGAGCGCTGGCGACACGCTCATCCCGGCGCATCGCTCACGAGTGATGCGCACTGGCACTTGATCGGCGAGGCGGCCGTTGAGGTCGGGCCGGCATTGTTCTTTTCGCTGCTGATCATCACGCTGTCGTTCGTCCCGGTGTTCACACTGGAAGCCCAAGAGGGCCGGCTGTTCTCACCGCTCGCTTACACCAAGACCTACGCAATGGCGGCGGCCGCAGGCCTCGCAGTCACGCTCATTCCGGTGCTGATGGGCTACCTCATCCGCGGCAAGATACCGGAGGAAAAGAAAAACCCGCTCAACCGCGGGCTTCTTGCAGCTTATCGGCCGCTAATCGACAAGGTGCTGGTTTTTCCCAAGACCACGCTGGTGGTGGCGCTGCTCGTCCTCGCGGCGACCCTTTATCCAGCGATGCGCATTGGCGGCGAGTTCATGCCACCGCTCGATGAAGGCGATTTGCTCTACATGCCCTCGGCGCTGCCCGGCATCTCCGCCGGCAAGGTATCCGAGCTTTTGCAGCAGACCAACCGGCTGATCAAGACCGTACCCGAAGTCGCGAGCGTGTTCGGCAAGGCCGGACGCGCCGAGACCGCGACCGACCCGGCGCCGCTCGAAATGTTCGAGACCACGATCCAGTTCAAGCCGCGCGGCGAGTGGCGGCCTGGCATGACGCCGGAGAAGCTCGTCGCGGAACTGGATCGCACCGTCAAGGTGCCGGGCTTGTCCAACATCTGGGTGCCGCCGATCCGCAACCGCATCGACATGCTCGCCACCGGCATCA
>JBQTJV010000337.1:0-2755 GCA_052386775.1 Betaproteobacteria bacterium | reverse complement strand
TGTCAACGCCAATGACTATGTCATCGATCTCGGGTCCGGTGACGGACGCATACTGATCACGGCGGCGCGTCAATATGGCGCGCGCGGGTTCGGCGTCGATCTCGACCCGCAGCTCGTGCGCGAAAGCCTCGCCAATGCCCGCACGGCCGGCGTGGCGGATCGCATCACCTTTGAGCAGCGCGATCTGTTCGACACGGAGATCAAAAAAGCGACGGTGGTGACCCTGTACCTGCTGCCGGCCGTGAACATGAAGCTGCGCCCGCGGCTGCTTGGCGAACTGCGCCCGGGAACGCGTGTCGTATCGCACGGCTATGCGCTCGGCGACTGGCAGCCCGACCTGAAGTTGAGCGTCCGCGGCACCGGCAGCGAGGTGTTCTTCTGGGTGGTGCCGGCGCAGGTTGCGGGCGGCTGGAACGCGCGCATCAGCGCTCCGGACACCGTGTCGCAGGTGGAAATCGAATTCACCCAGAAATTCCAGGAACTCGAGGGCAGCGCCCGCCGGGAAGGAAAACTCGCCCACGTTCGCGACGCACGCATCGACGGTGACCGGCTATCCTTCGTGCTCATAGACGATACCGACCATTTCCACCGGCAGCATTTCGAAGGCCGCGTGCGGGGGGCCGTAATAGAGGGCACGGTGCACGGCGGAGGATCGGCCGCGCGCCAGCAGCTTGCCTGGCGCGCATCCCGAATCGCACGTTGAGGTGGCGCCATCCCGTTTTCGTGCGCCCGGCGCGCCCACCGGCAACGTATCCGGGTGTTTTCCAAGGGGCTTGCGAGCCGGCTCCATCGGCCGCGTTCTCTAACATCTCAAACAGCTTGAGGTGGCGCCCCTAACCTGATGAGCCACAACAAAACTGCGACCATACGTTGCGTTTCACCCACGGCAGCACGCGGCGCGGTGACTAAATTTTGAGCAAAGCAAAGAACGATGCCGCGGATAGTGTGCATCGTTTCGCTTTTTTGGAGTTGCTCACATAGATATCCACAGAAATTGTGAATTGTTGCGTTCGACAGGATTGTCGCTTTTGCGCTACACGCGCACGACCCGCCGATGCGCCGAAATTTGCGCGAGACCACCTTGGCCCGCGCCCGCTGAAGCGGCTTGGCCAAAGCAGACTAGATTCGCTGTATCAATTACTTGTGCTTAAGCCTTCGCATGGGCTCTCGGGAACATTCGGCCCGGCAGTCAGGGAAGGCCGTGCCGTATGCGCCACCGGTGCGCCTGCCGTCCGCCTGCCCCGACGACGACGCGAACGGCGCGCAGACCTGCAACGATATCAACACGCTACAGCGGGCCCCGAGCGCGTCGCCAGAGGACGGCTCAGAGCTGCCGCACGAAACTCTGGATACCCTGCAGCAGCATCTCCACCGCAATGGCGGTCAGGATGAGGCCCATCAAACGTTCCAGCGCCAGCAGACCGCGTTCGCCGATGATCTTGCTGAGGCGCTCGGCAAAGACCAGTACGGCCAGCGTGATCAGCATTGCGACCGTTGCTGCCGCCACCCACTCCAGCAGGCGCTGCGGGGCGCGCGAAACCATCAGCATGACGGTCGCGATGGCGGTGGGTCCGGCGATGGACGGGATGGCGAGCGGAACGATGAACGGCTCACCACTGATGACATCTCCAAAAATACCTTCCGGGCGGCGAAAGATCATCCGCAACGCGATGAGGAACAGGATGAGTCCGCCGGCGATATGGAGCGAAGAACTGGACAGCCCCAGCACGCTGAGCACCGGGTCGCCAAACAGCACAAAGGCGATCAGCACGACAAACGCGATGCCGCATTCGCGCAAGATGACCCGCGTGCGTCGCGACGGTTTCACCGGCCGCAGCAGGGCCACGAACAAGGGGATGTTGCCCACGGGATCCATGACCAGCAGCAGGATCACCACCGCGGACGTGAAGGAGAGATCCATGCGGCCATTATGCGCGCAAAGCGCGAACCGGAATCAGAAGCCGAACAGGTTGCGGCGCGCGCGCTGAAGATGCTCGATGATGAAGGCGCGGGCGCGCTCGGCGTCGCGATCGCGCAGGGCGCGCACGATATTGCGGTGTTCCTCCTGGTACTGGATGCGCCGTTCCGGCGTGACGATGCGATCCTTGAGCTTTCCCCACTCGGCCTGCTGCCGCACGGCCGTCACCATGTCGAGCACGCGAACCACAAAGCGATTATGGGTAGCGGTGGCCATCGCCTGGTGCAAGGCCGCATCCCACAGTTCGAATTCATCGAGCGTGGTCGCACGCTCCGCTTTGTCGAGGCACGCTTCCATGCGCGCGAAGTCCGCGGGCGTAGCGTTGGTGACGATCAATTCGGCGAGCGCCGGCTCGATCCTGAGGCGCGCTTCCATCAGTTCGGCCGGGCTGGTGTGTGCCACGCTGTCGAGCGTGCGGGTCGCATGCGATTCCGCGCGCATTGCGAGAAAAGTGCCGCGGCCAACATGGCGGGTAATGGCGCCTTCGGCTTCCAGTTGGGCGAGCGTCTTGCGCACCGCGTTGCGCGGCACCGAAAATCGCTTCGCCAGCTCGCGCTCGGTCGGCAGACGCCCGCCGGGCGGCAGCGAGCCCTCCGCAGCCGCCGCAGCGATGAAGTCGCGGACGCGCTGCGCGCCGTTGCGCGAGGGGGTACGATGTTCCGAATTCGCCATGATCGAGGCCTGGCCTGATGATAGACCAATCGGGATAATTGGTCTATTGCGGTATCTCCCTCAGGTCAGCACACCCCCTAAGCCATCCTCTCATCCAACGTCAAC
>JBQTJV010000336.1:0-3762 GCA_052386775.1 Betaproteobacteria bacterium | reverse complement strand
CGCGGCGCGGGCGCTGATGACGGCGTGGCAGCGCGCCGCCAAATAAAAATTCCGGTTTCCGAGGAGAGATAATGAGAATAGCGAACACACGCTCTGCCCTGGCAGCGACCGCACTGGCACTGCTGTTGGTGACGAGTCATGCCGGCGCCCAATCCTATCCCACCGGGCCGGTGCGCATCGTCGTGCCCTTCCCCGCCGGCGGCGGCGTGGACACCACCGGCCGCCTCATCGGGCAACGACTTGCGGAGGCGTTGGGGAAGCCGTTCGTGATCGACAACCGCCCCGGCGCGAACGGCATGATCGGCAGCGAGATCGTCGCGAAATCGCCGAAAGACGGCTACACGCTGATGGTCAACGGTGCCAATTTCGTCACCACGCCCAGCCTCTACAGCAAGGTGACCTACGATCCCATCAAGGACTACGAGCCGATCAGCCTGCTGTCGGTCGCCCCTAACGTGCTGGTGGTCCATCCTTCGCTGCCGGCAAAATCGGTGAAGGAATTGATCGCACTGGCGAAGGCGCGCCCGGGCCAGGTCAATTTCGCGGGCTCGGGCAGCGGCAGCACGCCGCATCTCGCCGCAGAACTCTTCAACACGCTGGCCAGCGTGAAGATGGTCCACGTGCCCTACCGCGGCACCGGTCCGGCGATCGTCGGGCTGATGAGCGGGGAAGCGAGCGTCATGTTCATGCCGACCACCAACGCGGTGCAATTGGTGAAGGCCGGCAAGTTGCGCGGGCTCGCGGTGACGAGCAGTACGCGGCTTTCCGTATTGCCGGCGCTCCCCACCGTAGCGGAATCCGGATTGAAGGGCTACGAATCGAGCCAGTGGTACGGCATGCTGGCCCCCGCCGGCACGCCGGCGGAAATCCTGAACGTGCTTAACGCCCACGTCGTGAAGATCATGCAGGCTGCAGATATGAAGCAGCGCATGACGGACAGCGGCAATGTTGCGGTCGGCAGCGCGCGCGACGCGTTTGCCGCGCACTTGAGGAGCGAGTTCGACAAGTGGGCGAAGGTGATCAAGCAATCCGGCGCGCGCGTGGATTGAAGGAGAAAGCATGAAGGCGAAAGACGACATGACCGGCGCGATCGTGCACGACACGCCGGTCCGCTCACGCGAAAGCGAGGAATTCTGGGGCAGCGATGCCGTCGCGGCGGTGCTGCGCGCGCTCGACATCCCGTACATCGCGCTCAATCCCGGCGCAAGTTATCGCGGCTTCCACGACAGCCTGGTCAATTACCTTGGCAATCACACGCCACAGATGGTGCTGTCGCTGCACGACGAGAACGCGGTCAGCATCGCACAGGGCTACTGGAAGGTCTCCAACCGCATGATGGCCGCGGCGCTGCACTCCAACGTCGGCCTCATGCATGCCGCCATGCCGATCTTCAACGCGTGGTGCGATCGCGCGCCGGTGCTGATCATGGGGGCTACCGGGCCGTGGGACGCCGCGAAACGCCGGCCCTGGATCGACTGGATCCACACATGTTCGGACCAGGGCGCGCTGATCCGCGGCTACACCAAGTGGGACAACCAGCCCGGGTCGGTCGCAGCCGCAATGGAAGCGGTGCTGCGCGCAGCCCAGATCGCCCAGACGGCCCCCTACGGTCCCGTTTACGTCAATCTCGATTCTGCGCTGCAGGAATCCAAGATCGGCGCGATGCCCGACATTCCCGATGTGATGCGCTACGCCGCACCGGCCCCGGTGCAGCCGGCGCCGGAAGCCGTACTGGCCGCGGCGAAGTTGCTGTCGGACGCGAAGAACCCGGTGATGCTCGCCGGGCGCTGCTCGCGCAGCGTGGAAGCATGGCAGGCGCGCGTGGCGCTGGCCGAAAAGCTCAACATGCGCGTGCTGACCAACATCAAGCTCGCCGCGTCGTTTCCCACCGATCATCGACTGCATCCCGTGCCGCCGTCGAACCGGCTCACAGCCGAGGGCCAGAAGCTGCTGGCTGGGGCCGACGTGATCCTTTCGCTCGACTGCCTGGATCTGGCCGGCACGCTCAAGCAGGCTTATGGAGACCGGCCGATCGAGGCGAAGGTGATCCAGGTCTCGTGCGACGCGCACAACCATCGCGGCTGGAGCATGGACTACTACGGCCTGCCGCCGATGGACGTGTATCTCATGTGCGACCCGGATGCCGCGGTTCCGCTGTTGCTGGAGGCCGCGAAGCCCCGGACGGCGAGCGTTTCCCCGCACAAGGCCGCGACGCTGCCGGCCCCCTCGGATCCGCTCAACCTGAGCGGCGTGGCGCACGCGCTCAATGCGGCGATCAAGGGAATCGATGTCTGCTTCACGCGCCTGCCCCTGGGCTGGAACGGCGCCTACACGCACTTCCGGCATCCGCTGGATTACATCGGCTACGACGGCGGCGCCGGTGTGGGCTCCGGACCCGGTATCACCGTGGGCGCCGCGCTCGCGCTCAAAGGCAGCGGCCGCATCCCGATCGGCCTGCTCGGCGACGGCGATTTCCTGATGAGCAACTCCGCCGTGTGGACCGCGACACACTACAAGATCCCGTGCCTGATGATCGTGTGCAACAACCGCTCGTTCTTCAACGACGAAGCGCACCAGGAGCGGGTCGCCAAAACGCGCGGCCGCCCGCCGGAAAATCGCTGGATCGGCCAGCGGATCAGCGAACCGGATATCGACCTCTCAGCGATGGCCCGGGCACAGGGCGCGACGGGCATCGGCCCCGTGACACGAGTGGCGGATATGCAGCCGGCCATCGAACAGGGCATCGAAACCGCGCGCGCGGGCGGCGTGTGCGTGATCGATGCACGCGTGCAGCCGGGCTATGATTCGGACTGATGCAGCCAAAACATAACGAGGAGGAGCACGATGAAACCGTTCGTTGCAGTAAGCGTTGCGCTGTTCGTGCTGTATGCGGCCGACGTTCAGGCAGCAGACCCGCGCTACCCCGTGCGCCCGGTCCGCATTATCGTTCCGCAGAGCGCCGGCGGATCGACGGATCTCGTCGCGCGCGCCGTGGCGCAGCGGCTGGGTGAAGCGCTGAAGGAAAACGTCGTCGTGGAGAATCGTCCGGGCGCGGGCAGCCTGCACGGCACCGAAGCGGTGGCAAAGTCCGCGCCGGATGGTCACACGCTGCTCGTCGTTGCCGCTTCCTTCACCATCAATCCCAGCCTGCGCAAGTCGCTGCCCTTCGACCCGGTGCGCGATTTCGCGCCGGTCTCGCAACTCGTGACGCTGCCGCACATCCTGGTCGTGCATCCTTCCCTTCCGGTGAAATCCGTCAAGGACCTGGTCGCCCTTGCTAAAGCCAAACCGGGGCAGCTCAATTTCGGCTCCAGCGGGATTGCGACCAGCACGCATCTTGCGGCGGAACTGTTCATGCACCACGCCGATGTCAAGATGGTGAACGTGCCGTACAAGGGCGGCGCGCCCGGCATGACGGCGCTGCTGAGCGGTGAAGTCCACCTTTACTTCGCCACCATCTCGACGGCGCTGCCGCACATCAAGGCAGGCAAGCTGCGCCCGCTCGGCGTGACCAGCGCCAGGCGTTCGACCGCCGCGCCGGAATTCCCCACCATCGCGGAAGCCGGCGTGCGCGGTTACCAGCATCAATCCTGGGTCGGCATGCTGGCGCCCGCAAAAACGCCGCGGCCGGTCGTCACCCGGCTCAATACCGAAGTGGTGAGGATCGTGCAGACGCCGGACATGAAGGCGCTGCTGCTGCGCGAGGGGCTGGAAGCCGCGGGCGATACACCCGAGGAGTTCGAGAAGGACATCAAGGACGAG
>JBQTJV010000335.1:0-11562 GCA_052386775.1 Betaproteobacteria bacterium | reverse complement strand
TGCCAGCTCGGGCACATCGGGGTTTTTCTTCTGCGGCATGATCGACGAGCCGGTGCAAAACCGGTCCGCGATGTCGATGAAGCCAAACCGCGGGTTCATCCATAGCACGAGTTCCTCGCAGATCCGTGACAGGTGCATCATCATCAGCGCGCCGTGCGCGCAGAACTCGATGGCGAAGTCGCGATCCGATACCGCATCGATCGAGTTCTCGCACACGCCGTCGAAGCCCAGTTCCTTCGCGACCATGACGCGGTCGATGGGAAAGGACGTGCCGGCGAGCGCCGCCGCGCCGAGCGGCAGCCGGTTGACGCGCCGGCGCGCCTCCGTGAAGCGCTGCGCGTCGCGGGCGAACATCTCGAAGTAGGCCATCAGGTGATGCCCGAGCGAAACCGGCTGTGCCACCTGCAGGTGCGTGAAGCCGGGCATGACGGTGTCGGCGTGCGCCTCGGCCAGATCGAGGAGGGTTTTCTGCAGCTCGCGGATCAGCGTGAGCACGTGATCGATGGAGGCGCGCAGGTACAGCCGTACGTCGGTCGCGACCTGGTCGTTGCGCGAGCGCGCGGTATGCAGGCGCTTGCCCGCGTCGCCCACCAGATCGGTGAGCCGGCGCTCGATGTTGAAGTGCACGTCCTCGAACTCGAGCGACCACGGAAAGGTGCCGGCCCGCACTTCGCTGCGGACCTGCTCCATGCCTTTTTCGATCGCCGCGAGATCCTCCTTCGACAGGACGTTGACGGCGTGAAGCATGCGCGCGTGCGCGAGCGAGCCGTCGATGTCGAACTCCGCCAGGCGCTGGTCGAAACCGATGGACGCGGTGAAACGCTGCACGAGGTCGGCTACCGGCTCCCTGAAACGCCCGGACCACGGTTTGCTGCGGCTTGCCGGCGGCTTATCGTTCGGTGACATGGTGGCTGCCAGGACCAACTCGAGGGCGCGCGTCGAGACGCCGCGTGCCTGTTGTCGAGATAGGTTCTAAAATGTTCGAAGCATGACCAGCAGTATAAATCAAAACGCCTATAGCAGCGCTCTGCCGAACTTCCGCAATCTCGGCATCCTGCTGCGGATTCTGCTCATCGTGAACCTCGCCGCGATCGCTGCGGCGATGATCTCGAGCAAGGGAGCGCACGATTTCTGGCCGCGCCTGCTCGACGTATCGATGGTGGTGCAGCCGCTGCTCCTGGTGAGCATGCTCGCGCTCGTCGCGCTCAACGACTTGCTGAGGCACCTGCCTTATTATCTCGGTGCGGTCGCCGTCCTGACGCTTGAACTCACGCTCGCAACGCTGCTCCACGTTTACGGCCGCCCGCTGCTGCCGGTGGAAGGCGCCTGGCTCGAGCGTTACTGGACACTGACCTTTCTCGTCACGCTCATGCTGCTGCTCTATTTCGATCTGCGCGGGCGCGCGCTTTCGCCGGCGATATCGGAGGCGCGGCTCCAGGCGCTGCAGGCGCGGATCCGGCCGCACTTTCTGTTCAACAGCATCAATGCCGTGCTGAGTCTCATCCGGGAAGATCCGAAGCGCGCCGAAAGCGCGCTGGAGGACATGGCCGACCTGTTTCGCGTCGTCATGGCCGACAACCGCGAACTGACGCCCCTCGCGCGCGAGGTCGAACTGTGCCGCGAGTACCTGGCGCTGGAACAGCTGCGGCTGGGCGAGCGTCTCAAGGTGGAGTGGCACGTCGACAACATGCCGGCCGACGCCTGCATTCCGCCGCTCGTGCTGCAACCGTTGCTGGAGAATGCGGTCTATCACGGCATCGAGCCGCGCACCGCGCCGGGCGTCATCAGTATCAACATCTATCTGGCGCGCGAGCAAGTGCATGCGGTGCTCAGGAATCCTTACGAGCATGAAGGAAACCATCACGCCGGGAACAAGATGGCGCTGGCGAACATCAGGGAGCGACTGCAGCTCCATTTCGACGCTGAAGCGAGTCTTGCGACCCGGGTCACCGACGAGACGTATCAGGTGCACATCACCATGCCCTACGTGAAGAGCCGCCCATGACCGATTCCGGCACCGAACCGCTGCGGGTCATCATCGTCGACGACGAAGCGCCGGCCAGAAGCCGCATGCGCGATCTGCTTGCCGATTGCGACGCCCAGCTGCCGGTCGCGGTCGCCGGCGAGGCCAACAGCGGCCGGGCCTTGCTCGCACTGGTTGCCGAGCGGCCCGCGGACGTGGTCCTGCTCGACATCCGCATGCCCGAGATGGACGGCATCGAGGTCGCGCAGCATCTGCAAAGACTGGAGCATCCGCCGGCCGTCATTTTTACCACGGCGTACGATGCCTACGCGATCCGCGCTTTCGAGGTGCACGCGGTGGACTACCTGCTGAAACCGATCCGCGCCGCCCGGCTGCGCGAGGCGCTGCTGCGGGCCCGCTCCTCCGCACGCCTCACGCCCGAGACGCTGCGCGAACTGCAGCCCGCGCCGCGCGCTTTCCTGAGCGCGCAGGAGCGCGGGAAGATACACCTCATTCCGATCGCGGAGGTGATCTACCTCAAGGCGGAGCTGAAGTACGTCACCGTGCGCGACAGCCGGCGCGAATACCTGGTGGACGAATCGCTGACCCGGCTCGAGCAGGAATACGCCGAACGTTTCGTGCGCGTGCACCGCAACTGTATCGTCGCGCGCGAGGCGATACGCGGCTTCGAGCGCGCCACGGGGGAGGGCAGCGAGGGAAGCTGGCTGGTCGTGCTGAATGGCTGCGATGAAAAGATCGCGGTGAGCCGGCGCCAGCAGCACATCGTGCGCGAGTTCGGGAAGGAACGATGAGCGCCTCTTCGTCTACTGTCGCTCTGCGCCGCCTGGTGATCGCCTCGCGGCAAAGCGCGCTCGCGCTGTGGCAGGCACGGCACGTGGCGTCGCGGCTGCACGCGCTGTATCCCGACCTCGAGGTCGAGATCCTCGGCATGACGACCCAGGGCGACCGCCTGGCCGATGCCTCCCTTGCAAAACTCGGCGGCAAGGGCCTCTTTATCAAGGAGCTCGAGGATGCGCTGGCGCAGGGAACCGCGCACCTTGCCGTTCATTCCATGAAGGACGTGCCGATGCAATTGCCCGATGGCTTCTGCCTCGCCGCGATCATGGAACGGGCCGACCCGCGCGATGCTTTTGTGTCGTTGCGCTATCGCTCGCTCGCGGAGCTCCCGCCCGGGGCGCGCGTCGGCACCTCAAGCCTGCGTCGGGAAAGCCAGGTACGGTCGCGGTTTCCGCAGCTGCACGTCGCGCCGCTGCGCGGCAATGTGCCGACGCGGCTGAAAAAGCTCGATGAGGACCAGTTCGACGCGATTATCCTGGCCGCCGCCGGCCTGAAGCGGCTCGGACTTGATGACCGCATTACTGCGCTGCTCACGCCGGAAGAGAGTCTGCCCGCCGTCGGGCAGGGCGCGCTCGGGCTGGAGTGCCGGGCGGATCGAACCGATGTCCAGAGTCTGGTCGCGCCGCTCGACCATCCGCCCTCGGCGCTGTGCGTGAGCGCAGAGCGCGCCATGTCGGGCGCGCTGGCCGGCAATTGCAACGTGCCGCTCGGCGCATACGCAGAAATCAGCGGGGAACGCATGCGCCTGCGCGGTTTCGTGGGTGCGCCGGACGGCTCGCGGCTGGCGCGCGGCGAGCTGGAAGGACGCTCCGAGGATGCCTCGGCGCTCGGGATAGCGCTCGCCGAACAGTTGCGCGCGAGAGGGGCTGACGCCATCCTGGCCAGCCTGGAGGCCGACGGGCCGGCTGCTGGATGAGCGATTCGGCGCCGAAGCCGCTGACCGGGCGCGGCATCGTGATCACGCGCCCCGCGCACCAGGCGCAGTCGCTCGCGGCCAAGGTGCGGGCCGCAGGCGCCCGCGTCATGCTCTTTCCGGCGATAGAAATCACGGAGCCTGACGATGTGCAGTCTTTTTACGCCGTCGTGGATCAGCTTCAGGATTTCGACGTCGCGATTTTCGTAAGCCCCAACGCGGTGACCCGGGCGCTCGAGCTGATCGCCGCACGCCGTGCGCTGCCCAGCCGTCTGGTTGTCGCAGCCATCGGCGATGCCACGGTGGGCGCTCTCGAGCGCCGCGGGGTGCGCGAGGTCATCGCTCCGCCCCATAGTTTCGACAGCGAGGCGCTGCTCGCGCTGCCTTTTTTTCAGCAGGCGAAAGGCAAGCGCATCGTAATCTTCCGCGGGCAGGGCGGTCGTGAACTGCTCGGCGACACGCTGCTCGCGCGCGGGGCACGCGTGCAGTATGCCGAGTGTTATCGGCGTGTCGTTCCCAGGATCAGCCCCGCGCCGCTCTACGAAGGGTGGGCTCGAAACGAGCTGCACGCTTTCGTCGTGACCAGCAGCATAGGCCTGAAAAACCTCCTCGCCATGGTGGGTGAGCCAGGCGGGGCACGTCTCAGGACGACGCCGCTTTTCGTCCCGCACCCGCGGATCGCCGAAAACGCGCGCCAGCTCGCCTTCTCGAAGGTGCTGGTCACCGGCGCGGGTGACGACGGCATCCTCAGCGGGCTGTGCGCTTATTTTGCGCACGGTACAGCGTAGCCCCTCGCGGGTTGCGGTGACCGTACGCTTCCTCGCATACTATGAGGCCGATTAGGCAAGCCCCTGCCATGAACGATCCGACACCGAGCGATCCATCGGTCCTGAACGCCCCGCCGCGCGAAACGGTTGAGGTGGCGACAGCGGCGCCGGCCCGCGGCCAGCCGGCCTCCGCGCGTTTGCTGCTGCTGGTGGCGATCGTGGCGTTGCTGGCGCTCGGAATATCCGCCTGGCAGTGGCATGACACGCGCGGACGGTTGACCGAACTCACGGATAGCTCGGCGCGCCGGCTGGCGGAACTGGAGACGCGGGCCAAGGAAGGCCGTCTGCTCGCGGACCAGGCGCGGGAAGCGACGATCGCGGCGCAGGTCAAGCTCGGCGTGCTCGAAGCGAAGCTCGCCGAGTCGCAGAGTCAGCAGATCGCGCTGGAGGCGCTCTACCAGGAGCTCTCGCGCAACCGCGACGAGTGGGGTTATGCCGAAATCGAGCAGTCGCTGCTGATTGCGAACCAGCAGTTGCAGCTCGCCGGCAACGTCAAGGCCGCGCTGATCGCCTTGCAGAACGCCGATATGCGGCTGCAACGCATGGAGCGCCCGCAACTGATCGCGCTGCGCAAGGCGCTCAACCGCGACATCGAGCGGCTGAATGCCCTGCCGCACGTCGATACCGTGGGACTCAGCATACGGCTCGACAACCTGGTCTCGGCAGTGGACCGCCTGCCGCTCACGATGGAAGTGCGGCCGGTGGCCGCGCCGAGGGCCGACACCGCGGAACCGGGCAACGGACTCATGCGCCTCGCTCGCGAAGCCTGGGCCGAGCTGAAGCAGTTGGTGCGCATTCAGCACATCGAAAAACCGGAGGTGCCGCTGCTCGCTCCGCCGCAGAGCTTTTTCCTGCGCGAGAATCTCAAGCTGCGCCTGATCGGCGCGCGGCTCGCCCTGCTGGGCCGCGACGAAGTAAGCTACAAGACGGATCTGAAGGCGGCGCGCGAATGGCTGGAGCGCTACTACGACATGCGCAACGCGGGCGTGGCGAACGCCGCCGGCACCTTGCGCAATCTGCACTCCAGCGAAATCAGGATCGACGTTCCGGATATTTCCGCGACGCTCGACGCGTTGCGCAATCTGCGCCCGGCGCGCGAGTCGGCCACTCGATAGGCAGGTTGTCACGTGAGAGCGCTGCTCTGGATCGTCGTCATCTTCGCGCTGGCAGCGGGACTCGTGGTCGCTGCGCGTTACAACGCCGGATACGTGCAGGTGGTCTGGCCGCCTTACCGCGTCGAGTTGTCGCTCAATCTCGTGCTGGTCCTGCTGGCCGGTGCCTTTGCGATCGGGTATGCGATGGTGCGGGTGATATCCGGCATGGTGCGCCTGCCGTCCCGGGTCCAGGCCTACCGCGCGGCGCGGCGCCGACAAAAAGCGCAGACCACGCTGCTCGAGGCGCTGCAGGAGTTTTTCGCCGGACGCTATGCCCGGGCGGAGCGGGCGGCGGCGAGTTCCATCAAGCTGGGCGATCATGCGGCCTTGTGCGCGGTGCTGGCCGCGCGCGCGGCGCATGAATTGCGCGCCTACGAGCGGCGCGATGCCTATCTTGCGCAGGCTGCTGAGCTCGCGTCCGACGACGACGCCGTGAAGGCCGTGACCGAGGCCGAGCTGTTGCTCGAGGAACGGCGTCATCAGGATGCGCTCGACGCGCTGAAACGCCTGTCCCGCAAGCATACCGCTGCATTGCGTCTCGAGCTGCGGGCGCAACAAGCGCTCCGGAACTGGGAGCAGGTGCTGGCGCTCATCGAGCAGCTGGAGAAGCGCGGCGTATTCGACGCCGAGCAGGCGAGACAGCTGCGGGTGAGCGCGCGCGTGGAGAACCTGAAGCGCAAGGCGCTCGACGTCCGGGCGCTGAGCGAGGCGTGGCAGAAGGTTCCGCCTGCCGAAAGAAAGGACGCCAAGGTCGCCGCCGCCGCGGCGCAATGCTTTATCGCGCTGGGTGCCGGCACGGAGGCCCAGCAAATCATCGAGCAGAGCCTGCAGTCGGGCTGGGACAGCGTGCTGGTGCTGCTCTATGCCGAATCCGTGAACGGCGATGCGCTGCCGCGCATCGAGCGGGCGGAAGGCTGGCTGCAGGCGCAACCGCGGGATGCGCCGCTGCTGCTGACGCTGGGCAGGCTTTGCGCCCGGCAGGGCCTCTGGGGTAAAGCGCAGAGTTACCTGGAAGCGAGCATTGCGATCGAACCGACGTGGTCGGCGCAGCTCGCACTCGCTCAATTGCATGAAAAGCTCGGTAATGCCGAGGCAGCCCACCGCCACGCGCGCGCGAGCCTGGACCTGGCGGTCGAGCGGCTGCGCCAGGCCACGGGCGGGCAGCGCCAGATGCCGCTTTAACCCGGGGCGCCCGGCGGCGCCGCCGGCGTGAAGGCGTCCGAGTAGAACTCCTCGTCCGGCAACCGGCACTGCGCCGTGAAATCACGGTGCGCGGCCTCCACCATCAGCGGTGACCCGCACGCATACACCTGGTAGCCGGAAAGATCCGGGAAATCCGCCATCACTGCGCGGTGTACGAAACCGGTGCGCCCGCTCCAGGAGTCTTCCGGGCGTGCTTCGGAGAGTACCGGAACATAGTGCAGGCGCCGTTCATGCGCCCAGGATTCGGCGAGCCCGTGGAAATAAAGATCGCTGCGAACGCGCCCGCCCCAGTACAGCACCATCGGCCGATCGATGCCTTGGTGGATCGCGTGCTCGACGATCGCCTTGATCGGTGCAAAACCGGTGCCGCTGGCGAGTAGGATGATGGGCTTGTCGCTGTCCTCGCGCAGGAAGAAGGTTCCGAGGGGGCCCTCGAAGCGCAGGATCTCCTTCTCCTTCATCCGGGTAAAGACATACTGGCTGAACGGGCCGCCGTAATTGCGCAGGTGCAGTTGCAGGCAGGCGTCGTCGTGCGGCGCATTGGCCATGGAGAAGCTCCTGCGCCTGCCGTCCTTCATCAGAATGTCGATGTACTGCCCGGCCAGGAACTGGAGGCGCTCGTTTGCCGGAAGCCTGAGCTGCAGCACCATGACGTCGGGGGCGACACGCGCCATCTTCTGCACCCGGCACGGACGCGTCTTGATGGCGATGTCGCCCACGGCGCTGATCTCGCGGCATTCGACCACCAGATCGCTCAGCGGCCGCGCCTGGCAAAAGAGCGCATAGCCGCGCCCTCTGTCCTCTGCGGAAAGGGCCTGTTCCTGGTACGTGCCGTAGTCCACGGCGCCGTGCAGGATCCGGCCCTTGCAGGTGCCGCAGGCGCCGTTGCGACATCCGTAAGCGATCACATGACCGTCGCGCAACGCGGACTCGAGTATGGTTTCGTCGTCTTCGACGTCGAAACTGTAATCGCTCGGCTTGATGGTAATCCGGTGCGGCATGCTGTTCGGGCCCGGCGCGGTTTGCCGGGTTGGGCTAAAATTCCGCCATGCGAAGCCCACTGGGCGCAGGCGGCGAAGGTGGAGAAATCCTGCGGAGCAGCAAAGACCGGGCGCG
Organism: Betaproteobacteria bacterium; assembly: GCA_052386775.1. Classification (GTDB taxonomy): domain Bacteria; phylum Pseudomonadota; class Gammaproteobacteria; order Burkholderiales; family SG8-41; genus DSOT01. The sequence continues at coordinate 3,528 of JBQTJV010000335.1, read as the reverse complement.
CTCGCGGCGTGTGCGCTGCGGTATCTAGCGCGTCAGTCGACCACCGGCATGATTGCACCAGGCGCACTGCCGGTCCGGGCGCAGGCTGGCAAAGGGCGCAAGTCTACCACAGCGATCGCACGGCCCCGTCGCCCTGCGTCGAGCCGCGATACCGGGTAAGTCCATGCCGCGAAAGACGACTGATACGCTGATGGTGTTCACCAACCTGCCGGACCGCGCGAGCGCGGCCCAGCTGGCGCGAACCCTGGTCGAGAAGCGGCTCGCCGCCTGCGTTAACGTGCTGGGCGAGATCGCTTCGGTTTACCGCTGGAAGGGCGAGATCGTGAGCGAGACGGAAGTGGCGGTGCTGATCAAAACCCGATCTGCGGCTTACGCGGCGCTGGAAGCCTGCATCAAGGCGCTGCATCCGTACGACATCCCCGAGATCGTTGCAGTACCGGTCGCCGGCGGCTTGCCGGCTTATCTCGAATGGGTGATGCACGAAACGTCACCCGATTGACGGCAGACCGATGCGATTCCTCCTGCTGCTGATCGGTTTGCTGTCCGGCGCGCTTCATGGCGCGGAGCCGGAATTGCTGGAGCCGGAGAAGGCGTTCCGGTTTGCCGCCCGCATCGCCCGGCCCGATGCCATCGAAGTTCGCTACCAGATCGCCCCCGGTTACTACATGTATCGCGACAAGTTCCGCGTCTCGGTGGCGCCGGCGGAGGCAAAGCTGGGCGAGCCGCAGTTGCCGCCGGGTAAGCGGAAGACCGACAAGTTCTTCGGCGATGTCGATGTCTATCGCGACGAAGTTCGGATCCTGGTGCCGGTGGAAACCGGCGGGGTGGTGCCGGCGCTCACGCTTACCGCCGTGTCGCAAGGATGCGCGGACGTGGGGGTGTGCTACGTGCCCCAGGAGCAGAGGGTGCAGTTGACCTATGCGGCGTACAGCCCCGCCGGCGGCGGCCCGTTTGTCGGGGCCGCGACAGAAAAGGCCGGGGTTTCGCCGTTCGTCGATGTTCCGGGGCGCGCGAAACAGCGCGACGACTTTGCGTTCGCAGAAGTTTTCCAGGGCGGATACTGGCTGGTGGTGGCGAGCTTTTTCGGCTTCGGGCTGCTCCTCTCCTTTACGCCGTGTGTGCTGCCCATGGTTCCGGTCCTCTCCGGAATCATCGCCGGTCGGGGCGGCCGCGTGACGAAGACGCACGGCTTCCTGCTGTCGGCGGCCTACGTCCTGGGCATGGCGATTACGTACGCCCTCGCCGGCGTCGCCGCAGGCTTGTCGGGTGCCGTGCTGTCCGTCGCGCTGCAGAATCCATGGGTGCTCGGCGGTTTTGCGGCCGTGTTTGTTCTGCTCGCGCTCGCGATGTTCGGGTTCTACGAGCTGCAATTGCCGGTCGCATTGCAGTCACGCCTGGCCCAGACCACCAACCGCCTGCATGGCGGCCACTTCATGGGCGTATTCACGATGGGGGTGTTGTCCGCGCTGATCCTCGGCCCGTGCATGGCCGCGCCGCTCGCCGGCGCGCTGCTCTATATCAGTCAGAGCCGTGATGTGGTCCTCGGCGGTTCGGCGCTGTTCGCCATGGCGCTCGGCATGGGAATGCCGTTGCTGGTGGTGGGCGCCTCGGCCGGGGCGCTGCTGCCGAAAGCCGGACCCTGGATGGAGACGGTGAAACGGTTTTTCGGCGTGGTGCTGCTCGCGGTCGCCATCTACATCGTCTCGCCGCTGCTCCCGGTCGTGGTGCTGATGCTGGCGTGGGCCGCGCTGCTCATCGTGACGGCCATTCACCTTCACGCGCTGGACCCGCTGCCGCACGGCGCCCACGGTTTCCTGCGCTTCAGCAAGGGCATCGGTGTCATCGCGCTGCTCACCGGTGCGGCGTTCCTGGTCGGTGCGCTGTCCGGCAGCCGCGATGTCCTGCAGCCGCTTTCGGCGCTGCGCCTGGGACAGGCCCCGGTCGAGACGCCCGTCGCTTTTCAGCGCGTCGATACGGTGGCCGCACTCGAGCGCGTGGTGCAGGGCGCTCCCGGCAAGCCGGTGATGCTGGATTTCTATGCGGACTGGTGCGTGACCTGCAAGGAGATGGAGCGCTACACCTTCAGCGATCCGGAGGTGCGTCGCCGTCTCGATGAAATGGTCATGCTGCAGGCCGATGTGACGGCGGGCAGCGAGGAGCACCGCGCACTGCTGCGCCGCTTCAGCCTGTTCGGCCCGCCGGGCATCGTGTTCTTCGATCGCAGCGGGCGCGAAATTTCCGGTGTCCGGGTGATCGGCTTCCAGACGGCCCAGCAGTTCGCCGCCGTACTCGATCGCGTGCTGGCGATTCAGTGACCCGCCGCCGGCAATTTCTGGTCGTTGCCGCAGTCGCGGCCGCCGCGGGGCTGGCGGGTGCGGGCGTGCACCTGTGGCGCCTCTCGGCCGACGATTCGTCTTCGTCGCTGATGGCCATGCGATTGCCCGACCTCACTGGTCAGCCGCAGGGGCTCAGTCAGTGGCGCGGCAGCGTGGTAGTCGTGAATTTCTGGGCGACATGGTGTGCACCATGCCGGGAGGAGATCCCGATCCTGATCAGCTTGCAGGATAAGTATCGCGCGCGGGGACTGCAGGTCGTCGGGATAGCCATAGACCAGCGCGACAAAGTCGCGGCTTTCGCACGCGAGTTCAATATCAACTATGTTGTGCTGCTGGGGGGGCTGGAGACCATCGAGCTCACCCGGCAGACGGGAAACCGGGTGGGAGCCCTGCCTTTTACCGTGGTAGTGGACCGCAACGGTCGCATCGTCAGCCGCGAGCTCGGCAAAGTAAAGGAAACGGTACTGGAGCGCGAGGTGCTTTCCCTGCTGTAGTGCGTCCAAAAACCCGCTAAAGTCGGCTTCCTCGTCCAAGTTCGTCTATCTGCCACGGTTCCGGGATGCATGGTCGCGGCTCCTTTTACCCGGTGTCGGTACCGCGGCCCTTGGCGGATAGGTCGGCCTAGGGCGGCCAAGCCGATGGCTGGACAAAGGGGAGGTAAATACGGCAAACTTGCTGCCAACCTGCAGCAAAATGGGCTAACCAGCGTCCTACCGTGGCCAATTTGAAAGTCAAGCGCGTACTTTTGCTCAACGGTCCCAATCTGAACCTGCTGGGAAGCCGCGAGCCGCGAGTTTACGGCGCCGACACCCTCGCCTCGATTGAAGCGCGGCTGTCGGAGCAGGCACGCCAGGCGGGGGTCGATCTTGAGGCCTACCAGAGCAACTCGGAGGCGGAGCTGATCGAGCGCATCCAGGCGGCCGCCCGCGCAGGCGTGGATTTCATCATTCTCAATCCGGCAGCGTATACGCACACCAGTGTTGCCATGCGCGATGCGCTGGCCGCAGCCGCAATTCCTTTCATCGAGGTGCACCTGTCGAATGTCTTTGCCCGAGAGCCGTTTCGTCAGCGCTCGTACTTCACCGATCTGGCGGTCGGCATGATCAGCGGTCTGGGCGCCAAAGGTTACGAGCTGGCCCTCGCCTATGCGGTGCAGTCCGGACGCAGGCGCTGAGTATCCCGGAGGTTCCAT
>JBQTJV010000334.1:0-9542 GCA_052386775.1 Betaproteobacteria bacterium | reverse complement strand
AGCACACCAAGAAGAATCCGACCGGGCTCAACTCTGGTTCTTCGGGAATCGGACATGCGGAGCATCTCGCGGCGGAGCTCTTCAATTCGATGATCGGCGTGAAGATGCAGCACATCGCCTACAAGGGCGGGGCGCCGGCGATGACGGCCCTGCTGGGCAACAACATCCATCTCATCTTTTCGACGGTGTCCACCGCGATCACGTTCATCAAGGCAAACCGGATACGCCCAATCGCAGTGACGTCGGCGAAGCGTGTGAGCCTCTTTCCCGATATTCCGACGGTGGCGGAAGCGGGCGTGCCGGGCTTCGCGGTGGACAACTGGTATTGCTTTCTCGGGCCGAAAGGCATGCCGAAGCCGATCGTGGCCCGGCTGCATCGGGATTTGAACCGCGCACTCGATGACGCTGAGGTGAAGCAGCGCCTCGAAGGGTTCGGGATTTTCCCGTTCCCGATGGCGACGCCGGAGGCGTTCGGCGATTACATCAAGTCTGAGATCAACAAGTACGCCAAGCTGATCGCGGAAGCCGGTATCAAAGCCAACAACTGACCGTTCGCGCCATCTCGTCATTCCGGCGTACGCCGGAATCCATACGGTTCTTCACTGGATCCAGACTCGTAGTCCGACTGTAGCGTCAGTCCTGACTGCCGCCGTCCATGATCTGGGCCGGGAATGCCGAGTTGGGATTGTACGGTGGCCAGTAACGATCGTTGTGCTCCGGTGCCGCCCCCGTCATCGTCGGGGTGTAGCCGCTTACACCGGCACAACCGGCCACGACTGCCCAAACCGCCGCGATCAGAATCAATTTGTGCATGGAATGCTCCTTGGTTGTTTGCAGATCCCCTCGGAGGTCGGCAGCTACGCGGCCCTTATTATTTGCCTCTTCCGCGTCCGTCCATGATCTGCGGCGGGAAGGGTGAATCGAGATCGACCGGCGGCCAGTAGCGGTCACCGTAGTACGGCTTCGACCAGTCCGTGGGCGAGCCCGTTTCGCTGCGATAGGGATTGGGCGTATACCCGGCGCCGTCGTAGGAAGCGCTGCGCGGATAGCCGCCGCCCGCGCAGCCGGCCAGAAGTGCAAACACCGCGGCCACAAGTATCAGTCTGTTCATAGTCATCTCCTTTATGACCATTTCACCCGTAGCATACGCCGCTCAGCGGCGCGGCGTTAGCTGCCACGCGGGACTATCTCTGGTAACACGCGGACCGTAGGCTTTATTCCGCAGGCGGACGCGCTCGCCAGCGCGGCGCAGGCGATACGGCGCCTCGCCGTCATCCGCGGGAACCGCGGGCTCCCAGCGCAACCCGAGCTTGTCCATCAGCACCAGCGCGTCGAACGGCGCCCGCACCTTCACATCGTTGTCGAAATAGACGTAGACGTCCGCGCCGGCCGCGTCCCAGTCGCGGATGCGCGCCGCCCATTCGTCGAGCGCGCGGCCGGTGTAGCCGCTGGTTTAGATCTTGATGTCGCCGTTCAGCCGCACGTAGACGAAATCGCTGGTGATCTCGAAGAGCTTGGGCCACTTCCCCGCGGTGTCGGCGACGACCAGGCCGATATCGTGCTCCTTCAGCAGAGAGACGAACTCCTGGCAGATGAAGCTTTCGTGGCGGATCTCGATGGCGTGGCGCAGTGTGCGCCGGGCGTCGATCGCAAGACGCGCACGGCCGGTCATGCGCTGGTCGCGCCGGCGGGCGAGCGCGGGCGCCTGCGCGGTGTCGCGCGGCAGCAGCGCGAAAAAGCGCGCCAGCTTTTCGGGGTTGAAGCGGAACATCGGCGGAAACTGCCACAGGAACGGGCCCGTCTTGTCGCGCAAGGCGAAGATTCCGGAGGCGTAGAAATTGGCGAGCGGCTTTTCGATATTGTTGAGCCGCAGCATGTGCGTGATGTAGCGCGAGCCCTTGATGGCGTAGACGAAGCCGGGCGGCGCGGCGTCATGCCACTCCTCGTAATACTCCGGGCGCTGCAGGGAGTAGAACGAGCCGTTGATCTCGAGCGTGGGAAAGTGGCGGGCGGCGTACTCGAGCTCGCGGCGCTGCGGCAGGCCCTGCGGGTAGAACACGCCGCGCCAGGGCGCGTAGCGCCAGCCGGAGATGCCGATGCGGATCACAAGCGAATCGTCAGTCGGGTGAGGATAACTTTACGACCCGCTGTTCCGTGCACAGTTCCTCCCCTCGTCTCCCAAAAACGAAGCGTGTCTCTCTTTCACATCGGAAAGATCGACACGCTTCGGCACGGCGCTATTCCGCCCCCGGATGGGGCCGCGTTCAGTCAGCCCACATGTGCTGCGGCGGGAACGCCTGGCCCTGGATCACCGGCGGCCAGTGTTTCTCGTCGTAATTCAGCACGACGCCGCCGGTGTGCGGATCGACGGAACCCGGATTCGGATACGGCCGCGCTGTGTGCGCGTTGTAGCCCGGTGCGCCCGTCACGCCGCGCTCGGGTATTCCAGTGCTGCTGCCGTCGCGATCAAACCAGCCGGACACTGTCGAACAGCCGGTTAGGAATGCAAGAATTACCGCCGCGGGAAAAATTTTCCGCATGATGAATCTCCGTGGTTGCTGAAGGAACGAATACGACAGGCGCCCACGGAGGCAGGTTCGCCGATTCAGAATTTCTAGTGCTGAAGAGCTGCCCCGCCGGCGATAAATTTTGGCGTGAATTTTGTAAGCCGCAGGTAAGCTTTTCGAGCCACGCGGTGATGATCTACTGCGCCAGATAATCCCGCAAGCTCACGATACGGCAATTTCGGTATTGCCCGAGCGCCAATAAAGCCTTGTCGCCGGTCGCGATCACGCCCGCTCTCCCGGTGACTGCGCATTCGAGTATTCGATTGTCTGGATCGTCCCTGACCACCCGCAGGCGTCGCCGCGGCTTGACCAGGGTCCCGAGATCCGAAAGAAACACCCCGACATGCGCGATTTCCTCTGCGTCGCGCGAAAACTTTCGCGCCAGTATGGTAAGCAGCTCGTCCAGGATTGGCTTGGAGATGACAAGCTCGTCACGCTCTTCGATGATGCGATGAAGCGCGCTTTCTGCACGGCCACCGGGAAATACCAGGGCCGAAACCAGGATGTTGGTATCGAATACGACTTTCAAACGCCGAGATAGCGCTCGAGGTCAGCCTCAGTCAGTATCCCTTTGTCGCGCGCCTTGCGGCTCCAGTAGCCTTGTATGCCGCGAAGTTCCTGCAAGCGGCGCTCTATGCGCGCCTGCCGCAGCGCGTCCTGCACGACTGCGCTCAATGTCTTGCCTTCAGCACGGGCAAGCGCCTCCGCCTCACGCGCCAGGTCAGCCGGCAGGGAGATGGTTTTTCTGACAGCGGTCTTCATGATCTGTGGTTCTGCATCTCGGTATGAATTAATCATACCGCCATACCGGGCAACCGTCCAGCTTGGTTCTGCGATGCCACTCACTGCGGCTTGACGCCCACCGCCTTGATGAGCACGCCGGTGCGCTCGTGATCTTCGCGCAACTTCTCCGCGAACTGCTGCGCCGTGACGGCGACGTACTCGACGCCTTTGCTGCGCCACGATTCCCGCATGTCCGGCGCGGCGAGCGCGGCGGCGGTCGCCGAATGCAGTTTGGCGACGATGTCCTGCGGCGTGCCGGCCGGCGCGAACATCCCTTCCCAGCTCACCACTTCGAATCCGGGCAGCACATCCACCATCGCCGGCACGTCCGGCAACAGCGCATTGCGCTTCTGCGTCGTCACAGCGAGCGCACGCAGGCGCCCCTCCTTGATGTGCGGATGGAGCACCGGCACCAGCCCGAACAGCAGATCGCCGCGCCCGGAAATGAGATCGATCACCGCGGCGGGACTGCCGCGATAGGGCACGTGCACGATGTTGATCTTCGCGCGCAGCTTGAACAGTTCACCGGCGAGATGGAAATTGCTGCCGACGCCCGAGGAGACAAAGTTGAGCACGCCGGGACGCGCCGTGGCGACGGCGATCAACTGCTTCACCGTTTTCGCGGGCACCGAGGGATGCACGACCAGCACCAGCCCGTACGCGCTCACCTGGATGATCGGCGCGAGGCTCTTCACAGGATCCCAGCCCTCTTTTGAATTGAGATGCGCGCTGATGGTGACGAACGACGAGGGCTGGAGCAGCAGCGTGTAGCCGTCGGGCGGCGCGCGCGAGACGAGCTGGTTCGCGATCATGCCGGTCGCGCCGGAGCGGTTGTCGACGATGAACTGCGTGTTGCCGAAGCTCTCGGTGAGCTTCTGCGCGATGGCACGCGCGGTGATGTCCGCGCCGCCGCCGGCGGCGGAGCCGGTGACGATGCGCACCGGCTTGGACGGGTACGGTTGCGCATGGTTTGCGGCACTCGCCAGCGCCAGCGCGCAGCCCACCACGACGAGCGCCCCGTGCCCGTTGCAGCGCAGGAATGACGCCACACGAGCGCGTTGCACGACGGTCTTGTTTTTCATCGCACGCTCCTCCTTTCGCCTATTCTAAAACGTTAAGCATAATTTGCTTGCTAAGCGCACTCATCGCGCCCATACTCGAAAATCGTCGAATGGTAATCGGCCGGTCTCCCTGCATCTTCCGGTGCTTCCCGATCTCCCCCGATTGGTCACTTGATGCTGCGGCGCGATAGCGCAGACGAAGCCATTCAACGGATTTTTCCCGATGAGTCTTTGATTTCGACGAGGTGCGATATGGACGAGAACGAATGGTGGGGCTACCACAGCGTGGAAGGATGGGTCGTGCTCGACCGCAGCATTCCGTGCAATCGCCCGGCGATCAAGGACGATCTGATATTTCTTCGCTGCAGCGACTGGACGACCTTCACCGAAGCGCGCGAGAAGTGGAACCCGCCGCTATACCGATTCGCGCCGAATTATCTGCGCGGGCTGAAGCAGGAGGAGGCGGAGCAGGCCGCGGCGGAGCTGGAAGCGCACAAGGCGAGCTGGCCGGAAGTGCAGGCCCGGCTGCGACGCGAGCGCGAGGAAGCCGAGGAGCGCGAGAAAGCCGCGCGCGCCGATGAAGAAAAGAAACGCAAGCGCGCCGAGCGCGAGTTGAAGAAGCAGCTCGGGGTATCTCAAACTTCGTAGCCCCCCTCCCTGCCCTCCCCCGCGCTTCGCGCAAGGGAGGGAGTCCTGGTTTCGCGCCCCCTTCGGGAACACCCCCTTCCCCTGCTTGCGGGGGAAGGTTGGGATGGGGGGACTAACCCGGCACCCACGCCATCGGCGCGAGCGCAGCGAACTCGGTTTTCACGTCGATCACCGCCGGCAGTTCGGACGCCAGCGCCGCCTCGAACGCCTTCCTGAATTCCTGCGGCTTCTCGACCGTCGCGCCGAAGCAGCCGAAGGACTGCGCGACTTTCGCGAAATCGGTCTCGAGGAATTCGTAGCACTCGCCCTTGTTGGTCTGATCGTGTCCCTCGTAGGCGATGTTGAGATTGCGCAGCCCCTGCGCGAGGCAGTGATTGTTGTTGACGATGGTGATGGTCTTGATGTTGCGCCGGCGCGCGGTTTCCAGTTCCGGCAGGTGATAGAAGAAACCACCATCGCCGCAGAAGCAGACCACGGTACGATTCGGCGCCGCGCATTTCGCGCCGAGTGACGCCGGGAACGACCAGCCCAGCGAGCCGGCCGCGCGGAAGTAACTCTGCGTCGGATGGCGCAGATACACCAGCGTGCCCGTCCACAGCGCGGCATACCCGGTGTCGGCGATGAGGATCGCGTCTTTCGGCAGCAGTTCCGTCAGCTCGCCGCAGATGCGCTCGGGACGCAGCGGCACCTTGTCGGCGGCGCGCACCTTGTCCGCCTCGGCGCGCCACGCCTCGACGAATTTCTTCGTATGCGCGAGCCAGTCTTCATGTTTGGCTGCGGCCGCACTGTCCGCGAGCGCTTCCAACGCCGCGCGCACGTCGCTCAGGATGCCGATCGTATTCGGATAGTTGCGCCCGATCTCCACCGGGTCGAGATCGATGTGGATGATAGCCGTGCCCGGTTTCGGCATCTTGTAGTTGGCGGTGGTGTGATCGCTCGTGTTGCTGCCGGCGAAGATCACGAGATCGGCTTCGGCGATGACATGATTGGCGCAGCTCCGGCCGTACAAGCCCTGCGTGCCGCGGAAGAGCGGATGGTCTTCGCTCATGATCGCTTTGGCGTCGAGCGTCGCCACGACCGGCGCCTGGACGCGCTCGGCGAGTTTTGCGAGTGCCTCGCGCGCGCCGCAGATGTCCGCGCCCCGGTCGGCGATGATGACGGGACGGCGCGACGCGTTGATCGCGGCCGCCGCCTTGCGCACGGCGGCGGGATCGGGACCCGGCCGAAACGCCGGAAAAACGGTATGCGCCTCGTCCGCCACGATATCGAATTCGGCTTCGAGCGCCGTCACGGCGTCGCCCGTGAAGCCGGCGATGTCGAGATGCACCGGCCGCGGCGTGCCGGTCGTCGCTTCGCGGAACGCCTGGCGCAGCAGATGCGGAATCTGCTCGAGCGTGTCGATCCGCCCCTGCCATTTGGTGACGGCGGCGTAGAGCGGCTCGTGCGCGACTTCCTGGTAGGCGTTGCGATATTGCATGGACGCGACGTGGCGCCCGGTGATCGCGATCACCGGCGAGTGGCCGAGATACGGGTCCTGCATGCCGGAGGCGAGATTCGCCGCGCCCACCGACTGCGCCATGCACACGCCGGGGCGGCCCGAGACACGCGCGTAGCCGTCGGCCAGGTAGGCCACCGCCTTTTCCGAGTGGCCAAGGATGCGCTTCAAGCCGACTTCGTCCATCTCGGCGAGCGCGCGCCGCAGGATCGCGTCCATGAAAAACACGTGGCTCACGCCGTAGGCCTTCAGCGTCTCGGCGATGAGTCGTGCACCGGTCATCTTTCGTGCCATGTTTCTCCTCCAGGAAGATCGTCATGCCGGTATGAAAACCGGAACACGTTCGTCATCCCGGTGAAAACCGGGATCCAGTCGCACATTCTATACGTCGTTTCTCCGATCGCGCTTTCCTGACGGCCGCTAGTCCGGAATGGCGAGTGTCAGGTCTCGATGCGCTTCGACACGGCGAGACTTTGACCGCCGGCGGTCGGCAGGAACATCGACTTGCCGCCGGCCCCGCCCGCGACGATCACGATGAGATCGCGCGGCTCGCGCACGATCGGCACCATCGCGTTGTCGTCGCTGCGGTCCACGAACTCGGGAAAGCGCGGTCCCTTCGACTTGCCGCGGTTCTTCATGAGCCCCCACGGCTGCCGCGCGCGTTCGAACAGCGCCTGCTGCAGATCGTGCTTGCTCCAGCCGGCGGACGCAATGTGCTGCGCGTGCTCGATGCCCAGCACCAGCACCGGGTTGCCCTGCGAATAGAGATTGTTCACGCCCAGCGTTGCCATGCACGAGGCGAACGTGCGCACGATCTCGTCGGGATCGGTCTGGATGTTTTCCGTCATGCTGTGCGGCGCCTCGGTATTGACCAGCGTCACCACGCTGTCCTCGCGCGCGTAGCCGCGTTCCACGTGCAGCGGCTGCCACGGGTTCGCCGCCTCGTATTCGGCGATGCAATAGGTGTACTTGCCGGGGTGCCCGGTCTGCGAGGCGTCCACGCCCGGGCCCGCGCCGCCGATGTTGATGAGGACGAGCCGCAGCGCGCGCCCGATGGTGGCGTTGGCGCGCCAGCCCGGCCCGAACAGCCCGCGACCGCAGTTGATGCGCAGCCGCTGCACGATGGGACCGTTGACGATGACGAGCGGCGCGCCCGCATGCGTCGTCGTCTGCCGGTGCGAAAGCCCGTACTCGGGCTCGGAGACCGCCGCGAGCGCCGCGACGATCACCGGCAGGTACTCGGGCCGCGCGCCCGCCATGACCGCGTTCACCGCGATCTGCCGCATGCTGGCCACACCCATGCGCGGCGGCACGATGCCGATCACGTCATCGGGCGTGCGCCACGGCATGCCGGCGAGCATCGCTTCGACGCGCGCCTCGGTCGGCGGCACGATCGGCAGCCCGTCGGTCCAGCCCCGCTCGTAGAAGTAATCGTTGACGGCGTCTAAGCTCTCGTGCGGCTCGACGATGCGTGGAAGGTCCGACTTCATGAACTGATCTTGTGCGCTACCGCGGCATCACGGCGTCGGGCAGCGGATACTGCTTGCCTTCGAATTCGCGCACCAGCACCTCGACCGGTGTCGTCAGGACCCGCACGCACTGCTGCGTGACCTCCGCACCGTATTTTTCGATCACCCGTTCGTCGCGGTTTCCCAGGGGATGCGGCACGACAACGATCGGCAGGCTCACGTGGCCCAGCCCCTCGCCCACCACCTGCGCAAGCGGCGCAAACGCCGTGCTGATAACCGTAACGGTGGGTATTCCGAGGTCCTCCAGTGCGGCCGCGTCACGCGCGGTCCAGGGCGTCGATGACCCTCAGTGGCCGACACCGTTGATGACCGCGTCGCACTGCTCCGCCATCTCCTTCGCGTACGGCGACGGAACGCCGAGATAGGCCTTGCGCCAGAACTTCACCGCCGCGACGCCGTGGTCGCGCTGGAGCACGCCGGCCACGCCGCGCAGCACGATGTCGGCGAACTCCTTGCAGTTGTCGAGTATCCCGACGCGCGCCCCGCGCAGCGTCGACAAGCGCGCGGCGAGGCGCTTCGACTGCGTATCGACTTCGCCGGTCGGCACGTACACCGAGATCCCGCCTACCGTCTGCCTGGCATGGTCCGCCATGCGCGCACCTCCAACGATTATTGAAGCGATGTTAGTTGAACGGCCAGGGCATTTCCACGAGCCGCTGCAAAAGGCCCTGCGGATAGTCCAGAACGAAGGTGTGGGAGAGCAGCGTCAGCACCAGCACCGCGCCCAGCGCGCCGAGCGCGGCCTTGGGCAGCGTTATCCGCGCCATCAGGTGGAGAAACACGGTGATGTAGACGAAGATGCCGAGCACAAAGCCCAGCACGGCGACCGCGCCCGGCAAGCCCAGCATCCAGCCCTGGAAATACAGGTCCGAGTGCAGCGGCCGTTCGCCATCGGACCAGTCGCGCTCGCTGTCGTTCAGCACGTAGGACGGCCGGTTGCGCAGCGACAGCGCGAATGCCGCAATGAGAAGCACGAGCGTGATCAGCGCCACCGAGAGCGGGAAGACGCGGGCGAGAAACGTCAGGCGCGACATCTCGTAGATCGCGTAGCCGACGCACGCGGTGATGAAGCCGAGGAAGATCAACTGCGGCGCCCGCACGATCGGGGCGTGACGGCCCCGGTGCGTCAGTGGCTCGCGGGACGGCTTGAATCGAATCGCCAGAAATACCGACACCGCGATCAGCGCCAGCATGATCTGCACGCCGGTGCGCTCGAGGAAACTCATGCCGTAGACCTGCACCGACTGGTAGACCGAGGCATCGAGCCGCATCGACAGCACGAATCCGATCAGCAGCGCCGGCCGCGACCAGCCAAAGCGCTTCATGTACATGCCGAGCACGCCCAGCCCGAACAGCGCGGCAAGATCGCCCCAGCTCTGCGTCGCCTGGAAGGCGGCGAAGTAGATGATCGAGACCATGAACGGCGCCAGCATCATGAACGGGATCAGCGTCAGGCGCG
>JBQTJV010000333.1:0-2013 GCA_052386775.1 Betaproteobacteria bacterium | reverse complement strand
ACCCTCCCCTGAGCACGAGCGAAGAGTGTTTACGACCCGCGCGTGGGTGGCGGCGGCGAGGTAGGGGTGCATGGGAAGGCTCAGAACGCGGCGGGCGACCCGATCCGAAGCGCTGAGCGGGCCGACGACACGACAGGCATTCTCGTAAGCCGGCTGATGGTTGAGCGGCACCGGATAGTGCACCGCAGTCGGAATGCCAGCCTCGTTGAGCCGTTTCGCCACTGAGTCGCGCTCGTCCACCTGTATGGTGAATTGTGCCCATACCGAGGTGCGGTCCGGACGAACGATCGGCGGCGTGATCGAAGGAATGTCCCGCAGCAGCTCGACGTAATGCCGGCCGATCGCGATGCGGCGCTCGATTTCCCAATCGAAGCGCTCCAACTTCGACAAAAGGACGGCGCACTGGATGGTGTCCATGCGCCCGCCTACACCCAGGCGGGTGTGGTAGTAGCGGCCCGACTGCCCATGTACCCGGATCTCGCGCATGGCTTTGGCGAGCGCGTCGTCGTTGGTGAAGATCGCGCCGCCGTCGCCATAGCAGCCAAGCGGCTTGCTGGGAAAGAAGCTGGTGCAGCCGATGGTCGAGAGGTTGCAGCTTTGGCGGCCTTTGTAGGTCGCGCCGAAGCTCTGCGCGGCGTCCTCGATGACCGGGATGTTTCCATGGCGGGCGGCGATGGCGTTGATCTCGTCCATGTCCGCCGGCTGGCCATAAAGCGCGACCGGCATGATGGCCTTGGTCTTGGACGTGATGGTGGCCTCGATCTTCGCCGGGTCGATATTGAAGGTATCCGGCTCGACGTCGACGAAAACCGGCACGCCGCCGAGGAGCACGATGACTTCCGCGGTCGCGACGAAGGTGAAGGGCGTGGTGATGACTTCGTCGCCGGGCTTGAGGTCGATCGCCATCAGTGCGATCAACAGCGCCTCGGTTCCGGAGGCGACCGTTACGCAGTGCCGCGCGCCGGTGTAGGCGGCGAGCTTTTGCTCGAGTTCGCCGACCTCGGGGCCCATGATGAACTGACCGTGGTCGAGCACGCGCTGGATGCGGGTGTTGATGGAGTCTTTGAGCTCCGCGTACTGGGTCTTCAGGTCGACGAAGGGGATTGCCATGGCGGCAATTGTAGCCGTTCATCCTTCGACAAGCTCAGGACGAACGGCGAAAAACCGTTCGTGGTGGGCTGAAGCCCACCCTACTTGATGTCTCGCAGCAGGCCTGCCCTGAGTGAAATCGAAGGGCTCAGGGCGAACGGACTTTTTCAGAGCTTCCCTAACGAAAACCCGACCTGCGCTCTATTTCGTTCCGAAATGGTTGCGCAGCGAGTGGCCGCGCCTGGTCCGGTAAATGTGAAAAGCACTATCCAGCGTTGCGATATCGCGAACTCCTGATGTCTCACTGAGCCACAACAGGCTTGCATCTGCAAAATCCATCGGACGGTCCGCGTATCTTTCCATGAGATCGGCCAACCCCGGCAGCTCCTGCTCGGGCACATGAACCAAGGCGAATCTGCTGCCTTCCACGCTCCGCAGGAACAAATTCGCCTGGCGGCGAGGAACCAACGCACACACCTCCGTCACTATGGCGATCGTGGTAATTAAAGCGCCTTCGAATTGGGCAAAGAAGCGCACCGCATCGCTGTGCTGACGGTCGCGGGCGTTGACCAGAGCTACGAGCGGGCCGGTGTCAACGAGCAGTTTTCGCACGGAATGCGCGCCGGAGATGCTTGTCGTGGCGTACGCCAAGATCTGTCGGGCCGGAGAAAGACCCGACGAGACCCAGTTCCTTCGCCACCACACCAAATGGGCGGTGCGTTTCTGACTCGGCAAAATTCAAGATCGCGCGCTTCACCGCTTCGGAACGAGTCAATCCGCGCGCTTCGCATACCGCTTCCAGCGCAGCGGCTTCCCGGTCGTCGAGGCGGACAGAAAGCATTTTCATAGCGTGTCCTCGATCTGCTGTATTACAGCATAATACAACAGGTCTGGGACTTCGCAAAATACTTGCATCAGCGAGGA
>JBQTJV010000332.1:0-15328 GCA_052386775.1 Betaproteobacteria bacterium | reverse complement strand
GCCTGTAACGGCGGGGCCGGAAGCATGCGGGGCGGACCACCGTGTCCGCCCTTTTTTGTTCCCCGGACTTTGTGCACTAATAAGGTGCATTGATAAAATATATTTTGTGACATAGACTTACGTGGTGATTCGGTCAACCATCCGGCTTGCCCATCGTTAGACGAACGGGGTCTTGGAGAGTACATGCGAGTATTTGTGTTGCTGAGCATGGTGGTGGGCTTGAACGCCCATGCGCAGATCTACGAATGCGTCGACGCCAGCGGCAATAAGCGATTCACCAACATCAAGGCCGAGGCCAAGGGATGCAAACTGCTCGACGTCGGCCCGATCAACACGGTGCCTACCGTCAAACCCCCGAGCAAGACGGCGCCGGGCCCGGCCGCGTTTCCCAAGGTGGATGCCGCCACCCAGCGCGATCGGGATACCGACCGTCGTCGCATCCTGGAGCAGGAACTGGCGAACGAGCAAAAGCAGCTCGCCGCTGCCCAGAAGGAGCTGGCGGATCAGCAGGCCGTGCGCCATGGGGACGAAAAGAATTACCAGCGCGTGCTCGACCGCCTCGAGCCGTACCAAAAGCGGGTCAAGCAGCACGAAGACAATATCGAAAGCCTGCGAAAGGAGCTGGCGAATCTCAGGTGAGCCGGGGGAGGTCCGCGCGGAAGCGTTGCACGGTCATGGCGCAGTTCTTGCTCCGGTCCGCTGCTTGTGAGTCATGACAATGGAAACCTTCCCCGGTCTGGACCTCCTCGCGACCGCTGTGCTCGTGCTCGATGAAAACCTCACCGTTCGTTATCTCAATGCCGCCGCAGAAAACATGCTTGCACTGAGCAGCAGGAATACTGCCGGGTTGCCCCTCCACCGGGTTTTCGATGAGCATGACAAGCTGGTCGCCGCGATCGGCTATGCCTGCTCCCACAACTGCAGCTACACCGAACACGACCTTGCCTTGAGCGTGGCGGGGCGGGGGAGAGTGCAGCTCGCGTGTACCGTCACGCCGGTCGAAAGCAGCAGCGCGATACTTGTGGAACTGCGCCACATCGAGCAGCAGCTCAAGATCGCACGCGAAGAGCGGCTGCTCGACCAGAACCAGGTCAATCGGGAGCTGATCCGGAACCTGGCCCACGAAATCAAGAATCCGCTGGGAGGCATACGCGGCGCCGCGCAGCTGCTGGACCGCGAGCTGGAGCGTCCCGAACTTCACGAGTACACGCAGGTGATCATGAAAGAGGCTGACCGGCTTCAGCTGCTCATGGACCGCCTGCTGGCGCCGCATCGCTTGCCTAAACCCGCACCCCTCAACATCCATGAGGTACTGGAGCGGGTAAGGAGCGTGATCCTGGCTGAGTACCCGGACGGCGTAGCAATCCACCGCGACTACGATTCCAGTCTCCCGCTGCTGAAGGGCGACCGCGAGCAGTTGATCCAGGCGACATTGAATATCGTGCGCAATGCCGCGCAGGCGATGGAGGGCAGGGGGCAGATCCACCTGCGGACCCGCATTGCCCGGCAGGTCACACTTGCCCGCAAGCGCTACCGTCATGCGATCGAAGTGAGCGTGGTGGACAATGGGCCCGGCATTCCCGAGGCCATCCGGGAGCGTGTCCTTTATCCGTTGGTATCCGGGCGGGATAACGGGAGCGGTCTGGGCCTGACCATCGCCCAGACCTTCATCACGCAGCACCGCGGCACCATCGCTTACGAAAGCGTTCCGGGGCGCACCTGTTTCACGGTACTCCTGCCGGTCGGCGACGGCAGCGAGAACGGCACGCAGGCGGCGGCATGAAACCGGTGTGGATCATCGACGACGACCGTTCGATACGCTGGGTGTTCGAGAAGGCGCTCATGCGCGAAGACATCGCCTACCGGACATTCGAGTCGGCACGCGACGCGCTCAGCGCGCTGGAGCGTGATGCTCCGCAGGTCGTGGTCAGCGATATCCGCATGCCAGGAGAATCGGGACTGGAGCTGTTGCAGGCCGCGAAGGCCCGTTACCCCAACGTGCCGGTGATCATCATGACGGCGTATTCGGATCTGGAAAGCGCCGTCACCGCCTTTCAGGGCGGCGCCTACGAATACCTGCCGAAGCCCTTCGACGTCGATCACGCGGTCGAGCTGATCCGGCGGGCCATGGAGGAAAGCGCGCGCAAGCAAGCCGTCCCCGAAGAATCCCCTGCGGCACCCGAAATACTGGGGCAGGCGCCGTCCATGCAGGAGGTGTTTCGCGCGATCGGGCGGCTGTCGCAGTCCCATGCGACCGTTCTGGTTACGGGGGAGTCCGGCACCGGCAAGGAACTGGTCGCGCGGGCCCTCTACCGCCACAGTCCCCGTGCGGACAAGCAATTCATCGCGATCAATACCGCCGCGATTCCCAAGGAGCTGCTGGAGTCCGAACTTTTCGGACACGAACGCGGCGCCTTCACGGGCGCGCAAACCATGCGCCGCGGGCGCTTCGAACAGGCCGAAGGCGGCACGCTGTTCCTGGACGAGATCGGGGATATGCCGTCGGAGCTGCAGACACGGCTGTTGCGGGTGTTGTCCGACGGGCAGTTCTACCGCGTCGGCGGACACCAGCCGATCAAGGCCAACGTGCGCGTCATTGCGGCGACCCATCAGGACCTCGAGCAGCGGGTAAAGCAAGGCCTGTTCCGCGAAGATCTCTACCATCGGCTCAACGTGATCCGCCTCCGGCTGCCGTCGTTGCGCGAGCGGCGCGAGGACATTCCGCTGCTGGCCCGCTATTTTCTGCAGAAATGCGCGCGGGATCTGGGGGTCGACGCCAAGCGCCTGTCGGAGGCGACCGTGCGGTACTTGAGCGCTCAGGACTTTCCGGGGAACGTGCGCCAGCTGGAAAACCTTTGTCACTGGCTTACCGTGATGGCGCCTTCAGTGACGATCGAAGTCAAGGACCTGCCGCCGGAAGTCCGAACGGTTGCGGCGGTGCCCTCTGCCGAGGGCTGGATTTCCCTGCTCGAGAAGGAGGTGGAGGCGCTGCTCAACCGCGGCCAGTTGGCGATCATGGAAGAGCTGTCGCGCAGCTTCGAGAGGGCGCTGATTGCCAAGGCGCTCGCGCACACCGGCGGGCGTCGCATCGAGGCGTCGCAACTGCTGGGACTGGGCCGCAACACGCTCACGCGCAAGATCCAGGAACTGGGCCTCGATCACCGCAAGGAGCGCGATCCCGCGTAGGCCGGCTGCATCGCGACCGCTAGCGAGACAGCTCCACGACGAGGGGCGCGTGATCCGACGGCCGCTCCGCCGAGCGCGGAGCCGCATCGATCCAGCACGCCGTGCAGCGTTGCGCGAGCGGCTGGGCAAGCAGAGCGTGATCGATACGCAGCCCCATCTTCCGGCGAAATGCGTTCATCCGGTAATCCCACCACGTAAACGATTTTTCAGGCTGTTCGAACAGGCGGAACGCGTCGTTGAGTCCCATCGCCAGCAGCCTTCGAAACGCCGCACGCTCGGGCTCGCTGAAGAGCACCTGCCCCTTCCATAGCGCCGGGTCGTGCACGTCGCGCTCCTCGGGCGCGATGTTGAAGTCGCCCAGCACGGCCATCAGCGGAAAACGCTCCAGTTCCGTCTTCAACCATGCGGTGAGCGCGTCCAGCCAGGCGAGCTTGTAGCGATACTTTTCCGATTCGACGTTTTCTCCATTGGGGACATACACGCATACCACCCGGATACCGCCCAGGCTGGCCGCCAGCACGCGCTTCTGGGCATCCTCGAAACCGGGAACGGCAGCGACCACCCCGCTCGGGTCATGGCGACTGAGAATCGCCACGCCATTATAGGTTTTCTGTCCGCTGTAGATCGCCTGGTATCCCGCGCGCGATATTTCTTCCAGCGGAAAGTTGCCGTCTTCGAGCTTCGTTTCCTGCAGGCACAATACGTCGGGGCGATGCTGCCCGAGCCAGGGGAGCACCTGGGACAGGCGTACCTTCAGCGAATTGACATTCCAGGTAGCGAGGCGCATGGGATCACGGCGCGATTTCTGTGCTATACACGGCGTTGTGTCAGGTTAGCTGCAGCGCGGGACGATATCTCGCGTAGGAGCGGGAATGGAAAAATCTTTTGCATGGGGGGCATCGCTGTTGGCGCTGGTCGGCGTGGGCTGCGCACAGGCGCCACCGGTCGACAAGGTCAGACCGTATAGCTTTGAAACCGGTCGGACGCCGTATTCGGCCGCAATCTGTATCGCGCGCAATGCCAAAAGTATGCCCGGCATCACCGCCGAAGAGCGGCTGCAAGGCGATGCCGGCTGGGAAGTTCTGGTACGCGAAACCTCGGGCAGTGCCGGCCTGGCGGTAGCGGACATACAACCGCGCGGGAGCGGCTCTGTCGTAACGATACGGTCTGCTTCCGTACCGCGTGGCGACGCCCGATCCTTTGCACAGCGCTTGATGTCAGACTGCCAGGCTGAGATGGTCGGTCAGTGATGGCGGCATCAAGGCTTGGCGGCCGCGTCCTCGCGGCGGAAGCCGGCCTGGTCCAGCGCATTGTGATAATCGGCGGCCACGAAACTGCGCACGACCAGGCGACCTGCAATCAGAGTCGGCACGAACGCATCCCCCGACAACTTGCGCAGCTCGTCGATGGCGGGGGCGGCATCCGCGACTACTTCCTGAAACGGCACGCCGCGGCTTCCCAGCAATTCCTTTGCCTGGGCGCAAGGCGGTCCGCAATCGGTACTCGTGTACAGCCGTACCATCGTGGGTGGGCTTGCGGCCGGGGGCTTGGCTGCGGTCAGCTTGGGTTTCACGGGAATCAATGCGGTCTGGGGGTAGCCGGCAATATCGAGCGCAGAATCCCATTCGCCTTGGGAATATCCCTTGAGGCGCGTGCTTCCCACAAATAGCAACGGCACCTCGCTGCCGCCGCCGGCCGCCTTTTTGAAAGCCGCGAAGTCGCTCTGCGGATCGTGCTCGGTGTGCGGCACCCCGCGCCGCTTGAGATGCGCGCGGGCGCGATCGCATAGTTCGCCGCAATCCGTCGCCCAGAGCGTCACTGGAAAGTTCTTCACCGCTTGCTGCAGTGAGTAAGGCAAGTCTCTCGCCGGGATGGTGCTCGCGCTGATGCTGCGCTGTTCGACCTTCTTGGCCGTGGCGGGCGGCGGAGTGTCGCGCCACTCCACGTTGCCTTTCTCGTCGACCCAGCGGTAAAGCTGAGCGGCGTGGAGCGGCGCGATCAGCATGGTGAGTCCGACTATCAAGATGGAGCTTGTTCTCATCGCGCCTCCGGTGCAGGGCTATTTTTTTTACTCTAACACCGCACTTCCCAGCGCGCAAAGGAGTTCGTCACATTCCATGGCGCCGCGGCCTTCGGGTCGCATCCCCGGCGTTACGCCGGGGCCCCTGCTCCGCCGCTCATGGCGCTGCCTCCGAAAAGCATCAGCGTAAAGTGGATGCACGGTGTCGGCAGCCGGCGGCCTTCGCGGGTCGCATCCCCGGCGTTAAGCCGGGGCCCCTGCTCCGCCGCTCATGCCGCTATGCCTCAGGAGTGCATCGATGCGCGGTTCACGGCCGCGGAACGCCTTGAAGGAGTCCAGCGCCGGCCGGCTCCCGCCCACGCCGAGTATTTCGTCGCGGAAGCGCCGTCCGGTTTCGGGATTGAGCACGCCGGTTTCCTCGAACAGGCTGTAAGCGTCCGCCGAAAGCACCTCTGCCCACTTGTAGCTGTAGTATCCCGCCGCGTAGCCACCCGCGAAGATGTGGGAAAAGCTGTTCGGAAAGCGGTTGTACGCGGGCGGCTGGATGACCGCCACGCGCGAGCGTATCTGGTCGAGCAACTGCAGCACCGTCGTCGCCCCGCGCGGATCGAAGTCATGGTGCAGGTGCAGATCGAACAGCGCGAACTCGATCTGACGAACCGTCTGCAGGCCGCTCTGGAAATTTTTCGCGGCGACCATCTTGTCGAACAAGGCGCGCGGCAAGGATGCGCCGGTGGCTACATGCCGGGTCATGGGCTGCAGCACGTCCCACTCCCAGCAGAAGTTTTCCATGAACTGGCTCGGAAGCTCGACGGCATCCCATTCCACGCCATTGATGCCGGAGACGCCCAGGTGGTCGATGCGCGTCAGCAGATGATGCAGGCCATGACCGAATTCATGGAATAGCGTGATCACTTCATCATGCGTGAACAGGGCGGGATTGTCTCCGACCGGCGCGGAAAAGTTGCAATTGAGATAGGCCACCGGCGCCTGCACGCGGCCCGCCTTCAGGCATCGCGTAATCGCCTCGTCCATCCAGGCCCCGCCGCGCTTCGACGGGCGCGCGTACAGATCGGCGTAGAACTGTCCCACCAGCGCGCCGGATCGATCGTGTATTGCGAAGAACCGCACGTCGTTGTGCCACTTTGGCGCTTCCGAAGGCGTGATGCGCAGCCCGTAAAGCGTCTCGACCAGCCGGAACATGCCGGGCAGCACGGTGGTTTCCGGGAAATACTGCTTCACCTCCTGATCCGAGAACGCGTAGCGTGCCATGCGCAGTTTTTCGGAGGCGTAGGCGAGATCCCATGCTGCGAGGTCCGGGAGCTGCAGCGCCTCCCGCGCGTATTGGGTCAGCTCCTGCAGATCGCGCTCGGCGTAGGGACGTGCCCGCGCTGCGAGTTCGCCGAGAAAATCGAGCACCTGCTGCGGGGATTCCGCCATTTTCGGCTCGAGCGAGTACTCGGCATAGCTCGCGAATCCGAGCAATCGGGCCATCTCGGAACGCAGGTTCACGATTTCCGCCATCAGGGCGGTGTTGTCCCACTCCGGTTTGCCGAATTCGGCGGCGCGCGTGACGTAGGCGTGGTACATGCGCTCGCGAAAATTCCGGTTGTCGGCATACTGCATCACCGGCAGATAAGACGGTGCGTGCAGCGTGAATTTCCAGCCGTCACGGCCTTCTGCCTGCGCGGCATCGCGGGCCACGCGGCATACATCGTCGGGAACGCCGCCCAGGTCCTTCTCGCTGGTGACGTAGTGCGCGAAAGCGTTCGTCGCGTCAAGCAGGTTGTCGCTGAAGCGGGAGGAGACCTGCGAGAGCCGCTCCCGTATCGTCATGAAACGGGCCTTGTCCTCGGCAGGCAGCTCGGCGCCGCCGAGCCGGAAATCGCGCAGTTCATTCTCGACGATCTTGCGCTGTGCCGGGGCGAGTTCGGCAAATCCAGGCGATGCAGCCAGCGTCTTGAATTTATCGAACAATCCCTGGTGCTGCGAGATCTCGGTGTAATACTGGGTGATCCGGGGCAGGTTGGCGTTATAGCTGTCGCGCAGCTCCGGTGAGTTCATCACCGCATTCAGATGGCCCACCTGGCCCCAGGCACGCGACAGGCGCTCGTTTGCCTCCTCGAGCGGCGCCACGAAATCGCGCCACGTCGCCGGCACTTCCGGCGCGGCAAGACGCACGATCAGCGCCCGGTTTTCCGCCAGCAACTGCTCTACCGCCGGAGTGATGTACTCGGGTTTGAAATCGTCGAACCGGGGCAGCCCGGAGAAGTCGAGCAAGGGATTCATGGCAGCGGTTTCCTGGTGTGAAGTGGGGCGGTTCCCGTAGGATGACCGGAAATCAGCCGAGTTCCGTCGACGTCACCGGCTACTCAGCGCGCGGGTCTTCGTAAACCGGCTCGCCCTCGATCAGCGTGTAGCAGACTTTTCCCTTGACTTCCAGGCCCAGGAACGGCGTGTTCTTTCCCTGGCTCCGCAGCGCCGAGGGCGCCACTTTCCAGTAGCGGGCGGGATCGAAAATGCAGATGTCCGCCGTGCCCCCGGCCGTGAGCCGGCCAGCGTCGATGCCGAGTATTCTCGCGGCATCGCAGGTGATTTTGGCCAACGCGCCGGGCAGCGGGACCCGAGCCTCTTCCGCCCACTTCAGCGTGAGCGGCAGCAGCAGTTCCAGCCCGGTTGCGCCGCTCTCGGCCTCGGCAAAGGGAAGCTGCTTCGCGTCTTCGTCGACCGGCGTATGGTCCGAGCACAGCGCGTCCACCGTGCCGTCCTCCAGGGCGCGGCGCAGGGCATCGCGATCGCGCAGCGTGCGCAGCGGCGGCGTCAGGTGACAGTTCGGATCGAAATAACCGACGTCCATTTCGGAGAGATGCGCGTGGTGTATGCCGATGTCACAGGTGACGGCGATGCCGAGCGCCTTGGCCTGGCGCACCATGTCGACGCCCTCGGCGCTCGATAGCCGCGCCAGGTGCACCCGGGCGCCGGTTTCGCGCGCGAGCAGCAGGATGATGGAGAGCGCAGCGGTCTCGGCGCATACCGGAATGACGGGCAGGCCGAGCCGGGTTGCCACCTGACCGTCATGGGCGACGCCATTGCGCGACAGCGTCGCATCCTGCGGCCTCAGCCACACCGGGAACCCGAAGGTGGCGGCGTACTGCAATGCGTAGAACAGCACCTGATTGTCGGTGAGCGGCGCGTCGGCCTGGGAAAACGCGACACAGCCGGCGTCGCGCAATTCGGCCATCTCGGTGAGCCGCTCGCCCTTCAGGCCCTCCGTAAGCGCGCCGACCGGGTAGACCCGCGCCTGGCTCAGGTTCTTGGCCCGGAATTTGAGCATTTCCACCAGGCCCGGTTCATCGAGCGGCGGATCGGTATCGGGCGGACAGGCGAGACTCGTTACGCCCCCCGCGATAGCGGCTTGCATCTCCGACTCGAGCGTCGCCATGTATTCGAAGCCCGGTTCGCGCAGCCGCACGGCGAGGTCCACCAGGCCGGGGCAGACGATCAGTCCCGATGCATCCAGCGTGCGATCCGCCTTGTATCCCTGAGGCGCGCGACCGATCGCCGCAATCCTGCCCTCGGCAAGATAGATGTCCTGCTTCGTATCGAGCGCGGTTGCGGGATCGATCAGCCGGCCGTTTGCAATGTGCACTTTCATCGCTCAGTTTCCGGCGAGAATGCTCATCACCGCCATCCGGATCGCGATGCCGAACGTCACCTGCGGCAGGATGACCGACTGCGCGCCGTCCGCGACGCTCGAATCGATCTCCACGCCGCGGTTCATCGGCCCCGGATGCAGCACGATGGCATCCGCCTTGGCGACGGCGAGTTTGTCGTCGGTAAGGCCGTAGTACTTGTAGAACTCCTGCGCCGAAGGCAGGAGCGGGCCTTCCATGCGCTCGTTCTGCAGGCGCAGCATCATGACGACATCCACATCCTTCAGCCCCTGCTTCATGTCGTGGTAGACGTGCACGCCCAGGTTGTCGACGTGGTTCGGCAGCAGCGTCTTCGGTCCGATCACCCGGATCTCGGGGCAGCCGAGCGTCGTGAGCGCATGAATCTGCGAGCGCGCCACCCGCGAATGCAGCACGTCACCGACGATCGCAACGCGCAGGCTGGAGAAATCCTTCTTGTAGTGACGGATGGTGTACATGTCGAGCAGCCCCTGCGTGGGGTGCGCGTGCCGCCCGTCGCCGGCATTGATCACGTGTATATCGGGCGCGACATGCCGTGCAATCAGATACGGGGCACCGCTTGCCGCATGGCGGACCACGAACATGTCCGCCTGCATCGCGGAAAGATTGGCGACGGTATCGAGCACGGTCTCGCCCTTGGTCTGCGACGAGATATTGATGGCAAGATTGATCACGTCCGCGGACAGGCGTTTCGCGGCGATCTCGAACGTGGTTCGGGTGCGAGTGCTGGGCTCGAAGAAAAGATTGAATACCGCCTTGCCGCGCAGCAGCGGGACTTTCTTCACTTCGCGCTGGGTCACCCCGACAAAGGATTGCGCGGTGTCGAGAATCTGCCAGAGTATCTCTGGGGGCAGCCCCTCGACGGTCAGCAGATGATGCAGCTCGCCGTTCTTGTTCAACTGCGGGTTGGCTGGATTGAGCCACATCCTAGCAATCGCCGTCGTGCAGGACCAGGGAAAGCCGCCCGCGTCCGCTGCGGTTCAGCTCGATGCTCTGTCCCGCAGCAAGCTCAACCGCTGCGCCGACGAACTGCGCGGCAATGGGCAATTCGCGCCCGCCGCGGTCGACGAGCGCCGCCAGCCGGATGCTCGCCGGACGGCCGTAGTCGAACAGCTCATTCATCGCGGCGCGTATGGTGCGGCCGGTATAGAGCACATCATCGACCAGAACCAGATGACGGCCTTCGACCTCGAAAGGAATGCTGGAACTCTTGACGTCCCGGTGGAGCCCGATCTTTTCGTAGTCGTCCCGGTAGAACGAGACATCCAGCGATGCGCAGGGCACCTTGATGCCGAGCGCCTCGTGGAGGCGCTCGGCAATCCATACGCCGCCGGTATGGATGCCGATCAAGCCGCTGTCCGGGCCCACGGTGGGCCGCATCTGTTCGGTGAGCGCCGCGAGCAGTTGCTCGGCGTCAGGCAGCGTTTTACCCGGCATGGCTTATCGTGCGTAGCGCGGCGCGTAGACTAACACAATCACGCGCAGCGGGCCGGCTGTTTCGCGCGCCGCCCTTCGAAATAGGCCTGAAGGATTTGCTGCGCCGCCGCCTCATCCAATGCGCCTTTGGTGCTTCGCGCGGAAATGCCTTGCTCGCGGAGCGCAGTCGCGGCGGCGTCGGAGGTGAGGCGCTCGTCGACCAGGTGCGTCGGGATGCCGAAGCGGCCTTCGAGCCGCCGGGCGAAGCGGCGCGCGAGCCGCTCCATTTCGTGCCTGGTCTGCTGCGCGTGAAACGGAACGCCGACGATCAGCATCACCGGGTGCCATTCCTCGACGATCGCGGCAATGGCCGAGAATCGGCTGCGGTTGTCTTCTGCGCGGATGGTCGCGAGGGGATGCGCGATTCCGACCTGGAGGTCGCCCACCGCGACACCGATGCGCTTTTCTCCAAAATCGAAGCCGAGCACCGTACCGGCGGTCGCCGGGCCGGATATCGAGTCGAGCGATTGGCGGTGCGACTTCAACGCTGGAATCGAGCGCCGCGGGGCACCGGCTTTCGCTCAGGCATGTCCTGCCTGCTCCGACAGACGGGCATAGTCCACCCCCAGCAGGCTCATCGCCGCGGGGAGGCGCTCTTCGGACGGCAGCTCGAAAATGACTTCGGATTTGGCCTGCACGGTCAACCAGGCGTTCTGCGACAGCTCGTGCTCGAGCTGGCCGGGTGCCCACCCGGCGTAACCCAGCGTCACCAATATCTGCTTCGGACCTTCGCCGCGCGCGACGGCCTCCAGGATGTCTTTCGACGTGGTGAGGCCGATTTCGGAACTCACCGCCAGCGTGGACTGCCATTCCCCGAGCGGCGCGTGCAAAACAAACCCGCGATCGACCTGGACCGGTCCGCCGAAATGGACCGGAACGGACTTGAAAAGATCGGATGCAAGGGGGATGCTGATCTGCTCCAGCAGCGCCTGGAGCGTCATGTCGATCGGCCGGTTCACCACCACGCCCAGTGCGCCCTGCTCATTGTGCTCGCAGACGAACGTCAGCGTCTTCGCGAAGTGCGGATCGACCATGTTGGGCATGGCGATCAGAAAGTGCTGCGTGAGATTCACTCGTTGCATGCGGGGCTCTCGACCTATTGTAAACACCGGCCGAGGCCTTCACAAACGGGATGCAGGCGGGGGAACGCCGCAGAAAAAACCGGGCGTCTGCGATCTACTTGCGCCAGAACGTCGGCGTGAATACCAGCAGGACCGTGAACAGCTCGAGTCGCCCGAGCAGCATGGTGATGGCGCAGATCCAGGTCTGGAAATCCGTGAGCACGGCGTAGGTCGTCGCCGGTCCCACCTGGTGGAGCCCGGGCCCGATGTTGCTGAGCGTAGCGACCACCGCGGAAAATGCCGTCATCGCGTCGAGTCCCGACCAGCCGAGAACGAGCGTCATGCTGACCAGCAACGCCACCCAGACGAAGAAGAACGCGAGAACCGCGAACACGATCTGGTTCGCCACCACCTGCCCGCCAACCTTGAGCGGTACCATGGCGCTCGGGTGCGCGAGCTTGTTGAACTCGCGGTAGACCTGCCGGTAGAGGATGATGGCGCGTATCATCTTGATGCCGCCGCCAGCCGATCCCGAACAGCTGAGAAACGTTCCCAGGAACAGCACCCACAGCGGCGCGAAGACGGGCCAGGTGTCGTAGTCGGCGGTGGCATATCCGGTCGTGGTGCCCACGGAAACGATATTGAACGCCGCATAGCGCAGGGCAGTTGTGAAATCGGGGTATACGCCTGCCAACCATAGAAACAACGCGATGCCGGCCACGCTGCCGGCTACGGTCAGCACGAAATAGCGCGCTTCGGTGTCACGTCCGTATGGAGTCAGACTGCGTTCCCGCCACACCATGAAGTGGGTTGCGAAATTGATTCCGGCAGCCAGCATGAAGACGATCGCCACGGTTTCGATCAACGGCGAGTTGAAATACCCGAGGCTCTGGTCATGCGAGGAAAATCCACCCAGGGAAAGTGTCGTGAAGCTGTGCACCAGCGCGTCGAGCCAGCTCATGCCCGCGGCGTGATAGCTCACCAGACACGAGGCTGTCAGCAAAACGTACACCGCCCAGAGACCCTTGGCCGTCTGGGTGAGGCGCGGCGTAAGCGCCCCCTCCTTCATGGGCCCCGGAATCTCTGACTTGGAAATCTGCCGGCCGCCTACGCCCAGCATGGGCAGCACCGCGACCACCAGCACGATCACCCCCATCCCCCCCAGCCATTGCAGTTCGGCACGCCATACGTTGACCGACGCGGGGAGGCGGTCGAGGTTCGCAAGCACCGTCGCGCCGGTGGCGGTCAGTCCCGATGTCGCTTCAAAGTAGGCGTCCGTGAACGACAGCCCGGGGATGGCGAGCAGCAAGGGCACCGAGGCGAACAGCGCTCCACCGCTCCAGACTATGACTACCAGCAGTATGCCTTCGCGCAGGATCAGCTCGCGCTTGAAACGACGGGTCACCAGCCACAGCACGCACCCGACGGCAAAATTGAGCGTCATCGAGGTCATGAACTGCGCCGCGGCGCCATCGTCGTATGCCAGAGAAACGGCGATGGGCAGCAGGTGGGTCGCGCTCATCGCCATGGCGATGATGCCGAGCACGGGACATACCGGGAGCAGCCACGTCATCGTTGAATTTTTCTTGTCGTCCTGTGTCGCCGCGTAAGCGGGCCGATCAGAAAAAACCGATATCCACCTGGAACAGCTTCTCCACCCGCGGGACCATCCGTTTGTTGACCACGAACACGATCACGTGATCGTCGGGTTCTATGACGGTGTCGTGGTGCGCGATGATGACGTCGTCCTCGTACGCCGGCCTGCGATTCGTTTCCGTGCCGGGCTGCTGCCGCCGGCGCACGATGGCGCCGATGGTCGCGCCCTTCGGCAGATCGATCTGCTCGATGGTCTTGCCGACGACCCGCGATGAGCGCGCATCGCCGTGAGCCACCAGCTCAAGCGCCTCGGCGGCGCCGCGCCGCAACGAGTGGACCGCTACGCAGTCCCCGCGCCGCACGTGAGCGAGCAGCGTGCCGATGGTCGCCTGCGCCGGCGAGATCGCGATGTCGATCTGCCCCGCCTGCACCAGATTCACATACGAGCTGCGATTGATGAGTGCCACCACCTTGCGCGCGCCCATACGCCGGGCAAGCAACGACGACATGATATTGTTTTCATCGTCATTGGTGAGGGCGCAGTAGACATCCATGTCCCCGATATTCTCCGTCTCGAGCAGTTCCTCGTCGGTGACATCACCGGTCAGCACCAGCGTCTTGTCGAGTTCGGCGGCGAGGCGCTCGGCGTTTGCCTTGCTGAACTCGATGATCTTGACGTCGTAGCGATTTTCTATCGCCTTGGCGAGCCGCCGCCCGATGTTGCCGCCGCCACCGATCATGACCCGCTTGACGGGCTTGTCCCGGCGGCGCAGTTCGCGCATCACGCCGCGTATATTCTCGGTCGCCGCGATGAAAAAGACCTCGTCGCCGGCTTCCACGATGGTCTTGCCCTCGGGGATGATGGGGCTGTCCTGACGGAATATGGCGGCGACCCGGGTCTCGGTCCCGGGCATCAGCTTGCGCAGATACTGCAGTTCATGCCCGACCAGCGGACCGCCGTGAAAGGCCCGCACCGCGACCAGGCTTACCTTGCCACCGGCTAACTCGAGAACCTGCAGCGACTCGGGAAACTCGAGCAGCTTCGCAATGTAGTCGGTGATCACCTGTTCCGGGCAGATCGGGAGGTCCACCGCGAAATTCTCCGGGGCGAAGATCTCGGGATGCGACAGATAATCGGCCGACCGGATGCGCGCGATCTTGGTGGGAATATTGAACATCGTGGCGCCCAGCTTGCAGGCCACCATGTTGATTTCGTCGCTCTGGGTCACGGCGAGCAGCATGTCGGCGTCGCGCGCGCCGGCCTGCGCGAGCGTCGCCGGGTGCGCCGCGTTGCCGCTCACCGTGCGCAGGTCAAAGCGGTCCTGCAGCTTCTTCAGTCGGTCATGGTTCGTGTCGACGACGGTGATGTCGTTCGCCTCGGACACCAGATTTTCGGCCACCGAAGAGCCCACCTGGCCGGCACCGAGTATGACTATCTTCAAAAAGCGCACTCCAAGGAATGCGCGATTCTATTCTGCCTGTATGGGGCAGGGCTAGCGCGGAGCGATTCTGACCGTCGGATGCCGCCACGTCCCATGGCGGCGGCCCGCCGCCTGTATGGCATAATCCCGAGCCCGCGCCGACCATGTCAACCCGTTGAGCCGTATCTACTTTCCGCAGGAGATTCCGGCGCACGGTCGGTGCCAGCTTCCGCCCGCGCAAGCGCACCACGTTGCACACGTGCTCCGGTTGAAGCAAGGCGCAGCCGTGACGCTGTTCGATGGGCGCGGCATCGAGTATGCAGCCGTCATCGCGCAGGTTGCCAGGAATGGCGTCACGCTCGACGTCACGCAAGCACGATCGGTGGATCGCGAGTCGCCGCTTGCGATCACGCTGGCACAGGGAATCTCGGGTGCCGAGCGCATGGATTACACGGTGCAGAAGGCGGTCGAGCTCGGTGTGGCGATCATCCAGCCGTTGCAGACGAGTCGCGGCGTGGTGCGGCTCGATCGCGACCGTGCAGAGAAGCGCTGCGCGCACTGGCAGGCGATCGCGATCGCTGCGTGCGAGCAATGCGGGCGCAATCGCATCCCGCACGTCCTGCCGGTGATGGCGCTGCGCGACTGGCTCGGGCAGCGTGCCGCGGGGCGGGATGAACTGCAAGTACTCCTTTCACCGCAGGCAGGCGTTGCTTTGAAGGCGCTGCCCCGGCCGCGCGCCAGCGTCACGTTGATCGCCGGTGCCGAAGCCGGCTTGACGGCGGAGGAGCAACGCGATGCCTAACGCGCAGGCTTTGACGCGGCCCGGCTCGGGCCGCGAGTACTGAGCAACGAGACCGCATCCCATGCCGCATTGGC
>JBQTJV010000331.1:0-3767 GCA_052386775.1 Betaproteobacteria bacterium | reverse complement strand
GTAGATTTCCTGGACCGTTCGGGCCGCAGCGGTGGGATTATCCGCCGCAATGTATTCGAAGATGTCCTCGAGCCATCGCTGGGCCTCTTCGGTCCACGTTATTTCTGCCACGAGCGGATGCGCCGCGCCATCTCTTCATTCGAGATTGT
Source organism: Betaproteobacteria bacterium (assembly GCA_052386775.1). Lineage (GTDB taxonomy): Bacteria > Pseudomonadota > Gammaproteobacteria > Burkholderiales > SG8-41 > DSOT01. The sequence goes on along the minus strand of JBQTJV010000331.1, from coordinate 3,618 downwards.
GCGCTTCGCGTCCGAGTCGGCAAGCCCGCGCTCAACCATGACGTGAAAGGCAAGCTCGCGCACTATTTCCTCGCGTGAGCTGTCTTCCGGCTGTCCCTGGATCAACCGGGTCAGTTCTTCCTTTGCCGTGGACATAGATCAAGCCTCCGCGTCGACATCAATCCTGCCACAACCGCGCGCGATCCGCGAATGGCACATAATCGGGATAGGGAGACAGCTCACGGTGCCCCCTCCCACACCACCGTGCGTACGGATCACGTACACGGCGGTTCGACGGATTGAATTGCTAGCTCGCCACCAGACACGGAAGCCCCAAGTTGCGGAAGTACCGCGCTGGCAACGCCAGCGCGAGCGCCGGGGTCTTGGACAGCCGCCACGGTCCATGTGCCGACTTGCTGGTGTGCCATGCTTCTCGCACGCTCACCCCGCGCCGGCGCAATTCCCGATAGCCCGCCCGTCCCCATTGCTTCCAGTGATAGCAGCGTAACTTGAGTCTTCGATAAAGCGCTTCACGCTTCGCATCACCCGCGCGCCCGCGCGTTCGCTTCCGACCACGATGTTGCAGTCATCCGCGTAGCGGGCAAAGCGGTGGCCGCGCCGGTCCAGTTCCCAGTCCAGTTCATCGAGCACCACATTGGCAAGCACCGGGGACAACGGGCCGCCTTGCGGCACACCCATGGTCGTTGCTTCTGTGTTCTCGCCAACACGCACCCCGGCCTTGAGGTAACGGTTGATCAGGAGCAACAGCGACCGATCCCCCACCTGCCTCTTGAGCCGGTCCATCAACCGGTCGTGATTGACCCGGTCGAAGAACGCTTCCATGTCAAGATCGACCACCCAGCGGCGGTCTTCGCGGATATCCGCCTGCAATTGCCGCACGGCCTGATGGGCCGAGCGCCGCGGGCGGAATCCGTAGCTCCGTTCGTGGAAGTGCGGTTCCCATTGCGCCGATACGACTTGCGCTATGGCTTGCTGGATGAAGCGGTCCAACACCGTCGGGATGCCCAGCAGGCGCTTTCTCCCGTCCGGCTTGGGAATTTCCACGCGGCGTACCGGTTGCGGGCGATAGCGCCCCGCGATCAGTTGTGCGCGGATTTCCGGCCAGCGATGTCGGAGGTACTCTGGCAATTCATCGACGCTCATGCCGTCGATCCCCGGTGCGCCTTGGTTCTGGCGTACTTGCCTGAGGGCACGTCGCAGGTTCTCGCGCGTAAGCACGCATTCGAGCAACGTGTAGTTCGCAATCGACTCGGGGCTCTCCGGCTCTCCAGCGACAGGTTCATCCCGTGGCACCGCCACGGCCGGCACTAACCGGTTGTCAGATGCGTTCCTGTCACTCTTCACCGCAGTCCCTCGTCTTCCTTCGTTCGGACCTTCAGCCGGCGCCTCCCGGCCTACTACGCCCTGTGCTGACTTCTCCACGGCCTTCAGCGCAAATCGCTTGAGCGCCCAGCCTCGATCCTCCGAGGCACCGCAGAGATCTCCCGGGGTAAGACACGTCACTGTCGCTGCGCAAGCGCCGGATTTACAAAGCGCACCCGAATTGCCGCAGATGGAGGGCTTCGCGGTCACGTGCCCGCTCGCCCCGGATGCACCACGCCACATATCCGGTTTTTGTTCATCGCCCCGCAGCTTCGGGTTCGGCTTCTTTCAGACCCCGCCTCGCGGCGACGCCCTTGCCGTTTCCCTAGCCTTCGGCTCTGCAATTACCTGGCTGTCGGACTCCCACCGACATAGTTGCGTGTCATGCCCGGCACACACGTTGGCGCTCAGCGGCCGGCGCAGCCGGTCCGCTGAAGCGGTTTGTTCGGCGAGCCGTCGCAAAGGTCATGGCAAGACGCGCCGGGGAGCGTACAACGGCGATCACTGAATGACTTCGTTCGCCTGTAACAGCAGCGACGGTGGGATCGTCAACCCGAGGGTCTTCGCCGTCTTGAGGTTGATCACCAACTCGAACTCGGTTGGCTGCTCGACCGGCAGGTCGGCAGGTTTTGCGCCCTTGAGAATCTTGTCGACGAACACCGCCGCCCGGCGAAAGAGCGCGGGGATCTTGGGGCCGTATGAGATGAGTCCACCAGCGTCAACAAAGAATCGGGCCTCGTAGAAAACCGGCTGCCGGTGCTTCGCCGCCAGCGTGGTGATGCGGTTCCGGCTCGCGAAGAACATCGCGTCCAACGGTACCACGACGAAGTCCGGGCGCTCTCGCTCGGTCGCCAACGAGGCGAAGGCCCCAGTGACGCCATCCTCGTTCGCGACGTCGATCACTCGGGACTGCATCTTTAACTTGGAAGCGGCAGCGAGCAGCTCGCGTCGATATGAATCTCGGAATCGCGTGGGCGCCGTCGAGTTCATGAAGAGGACGACGCGGCCCGCACGCGGCAGGGCTTCGCGCGCGAACTGGAGGCGCTTGCCGGTCAACTCGGCGGTCTGTGTGGCAAAGCCGGTGAGATTGCCTCCGGGCCGGGCCAAGCTCTGGACAAGGCCATAGCCCACCGGATCGGGCACGATCACAAACACTACCGGCGTGGACGCCATCAACTCCCGAACTGTCTCCGCTTCCTGGGTACCCGTGCACACCACCATGTCGAGCGGGGCGCGGGCGAGATTCGCGCCCAGCTCCCGCGCTCTCTCCCGCCGCCCACCGCCGAATTGCCGCTCAATGACGATGGTCCGGCCCTCCACGTAGCCGAGCTCACGCAGCCCCTCGATCAAGGGGTCCCACAGAGCGGCTTGTGTCGGAACCGTACCGATGGACATGAAGCCGATGCGCGGAAGTTTCCGAGCGGGCCGTTGCTGCGCCTCAACGCCGAGCGGTGCGGCCAATGACGCGAGAGCCGCGATAACGAAGACTCGGCGGTCCATCGTTCGATCACGTGTTCCGCCAGCGGAAGTACCGCGGTGGGCTGTTTTCGCTGTCTTCATATCTCCAGGTGGTTAGTGGCGCCCAAGCAAGAGCGACCTTCCTACCACCGCTCAAGCCGGCGTAGTTCGAATCTCGTCATCCGGGTCAGTCGGAGTCGCCGAACGTTCGCAGCCACCGGCGCGCGAACACCGACGGTCGATCAAGCACGACGCTGGCCGCGCGTCCGCGTGGGCTGCGGGGTTGGGTGCGAACATCGTCCGTTAGCAGTTGATGAAAATGGTCCATCAGCCTACCGTTCTCCAGGGTGATCTCCAGTCCTTGCGGCTCGTGAAAGATGATCGAGTCGCGCGGTGGACAGTAGTGACCGCTGTTGTCACGAAATTCCGCGAGCTTTTCGCGCGGCCAGCCACGCGACACCAGGTCAGCGATGACGGTATCGGTGAGATGCACGCAGTCCTTGAGCAGAAAGACGTGCTCGATCTCTGGGGTAACGCCGTCGACAGCCTTTCCCGTGACTTTGGTCTGGCGCGCGAGCCGCCGAGCTGCCTTCGCTGCCTCCCGTTCCGCTCTGCGTCGTTCTTGCCTTGAGATGCCCACAGGCGCGTCCTCTGTTCGCACCTAGACAGAATGGCTTGACGCTGGAGTGAGGCGGCCTGCCTCCGGCGTATCGTGGATTGTGTGCTGCGAGCACGCAGAGCCACATGTTGAGCACGAGGGCATCAACAACCATTCAAGGAGGCAGGCCATGGAAAAGT
>JBQTJV010000330.1:0-22313 GCA_052386775.1 Betaproteobacteria bacterium | reverse complement strand
GATCGCGACCGAACGGTTCGGTCCCTCGACCGCCGGCTTCCTGTCCTGGCCGGGCGCCTCCCTCTCGGCCCAGCGCGATCCCCACCGGGGGCGTCCTTGTACGAGATGCTCGAGGTCAATGCCGGCCTCGGGCAGCAGCGTCGCGAGCGCGATGTAGAGACCGCTGCCGATCGCGGTGCCGCGCTGGGGCTGAAGCCGCTCGATCGCCTTCATCAGGTCGGCGCGGTTGTCGGTGGGCGATTGCACGACTGAAGCGGCCCCCGCGACCGAAACGATGCCGATCTTGGTGCGCGGCGGCTGGCGCTCGATGAACAGCCGCGCCGCGTTCTGCGCCGCGACCAGACGGCTGGGCTTCACATCCGTCGCCCGCATGCTCCCGGAGGTGTCGAGCGCGAGGATGATGTCCTTGTGCAGCGAAGGCAGCATCATGGCCACTTGCGGACGCGCGACGGCGGCGAGCAGCGCGAACAGCGCCGCGAAAAAAAGAAGCGGGGGAACTGTCCGCCGTACCCAACCGCGGCGGGAGCCGGCCCCGCTGAAAGCCGCAAGGCCCGGCAAGCGCGCATGGTGCCGGCGCTGGCGTGCGGCGAGCCACAGGTACATCACGACGAGCAGCGGCAAGAACCCGAGCAGCCACAGCAGTTGCGGCCACATCACCGTGACCTGCCCGCCGAGGTGCTGCAGGAAATTCATCTCACCAGCGCCGCCGGAACGCCGCCGCTCGCGAGCTGCGCCCGGCGTTTGCGCAGGCGGATGAAGCGCAGCAGCGTGTCGACCAGGTCGTCGGCGGTGGAAAGCTCGATGCAGTCGGCGCCCGCATCGGCCAAAGCCGCGCGCAGCGCGCCCTCGCGCTCGGCCGCAAGCGCAGCGAAGCGTCGGCGAAAGGTGCCGTCGTGCGTGTCGACGAACAGTTGCTCGCCGGTTTCCGCATCCTCGACCACGACCAGCCCGAGATCGGGCAACGCCATCTCGGTGGCATCGTAGAGCCGCACCGCGAGGGTCTCGTGACGCCGGCCGAGCAGGGCAAGCGCGCGCGCCCAGCCGGGATCGCTGATGAAATCCGACACCACGAATACCGCCGATCGCCGCTTGATGAACCGCACGGCGCGCTCCAGCAGCTCCCCCAGCCGCGTCGGTTTGCCGGGCCGCTGTGCGTTGCCTGTAGTGTGGAGTCGCTCGATGAGATGCAGCAAATGCCGCCGTCCGGCGCGCGCCGGCAAGACGACATCCACACGGTCGGTATAAAGCAGCGCGCCGACGGGATTGCCGTAGCGGGTGAGGAGGCGTGCAATCAGCGTGACAAAATCCACCGCCATCGCCCGCTTGGTGACACTCCCGGCGCCGAAATTGACCGATCCGCTGAGGTCGACCAGAAACCACGCCGTCACTTCACGGTCCTCGTTGAACTGCCGGACGTGCGGGACCTGCAGGCGCGCCGTCGCGTTCCAGTCGATGGTGCGCGCGTCGTCGGTAATCTGGTATTCGCGCAGGTCCGCGAGATCGATGCCGAAGCCGCGGAAGAGCGTGTGGTAATTGCCGTGCAGCACGCCGTCGAGCCGGCGCAGGACCGTCCATTCGATCCGGCGCAGCACGCTCTCCGGATCCGGCGCGGCCGGCGCGCCGGACGCTGCCTCTTTTTTTGAGCGGACCAGCTTCACGTCACCCGCCGGCGGCGATGCGCACGTGCGTCTCGAGCGGTTTCTCGGGCAGCGGCACGGCCTGCATCACCCGTGCAATCACCGCGTCTGCCGTCTGGCCGGCGGAAAGCGCCTCGTACGAGAGCGCGAGCCGATGGCGCAGCACGTCGGGAACGATATCGGCGAGGTCCTCCGGAAGCACGTAGTCCCGCCCGCGCAGGAAGGCGAGTGCGCGCGCCCCTTCGATCATGCAGATGGTGGCGCGCGGGCTGCCGCCGAAAGTGATGTAGCGCGCCAGGTCCGCGAGGCCGTAGCGCTCGCAGCGGCGGGTGGCCGAGACCAGCTTCACCGCGTACTGCATGAAGGCCGGATCGACATAGACTTTGCGGCATTCGTTCTGCAGCGCGGCGAGGTCGTCGGTGCTCGCCACCGCGCTGACTTCCGTCGCGACGCCGGTGACCCGCTCGACGATCACGAATTCCTCCTCCTCGGTCGGGTAGTCGACGAGCACCTTCATCATGAAGCGGTCGATCTGCGCTTCGGGCAGCGGATACGTTCCTTCGGTCTCGATCGGGTTCTGCGTCGCCATGACCAGGAACGGCGCGGGCACCTTGTGCGTTTCGCCGGCGATGGTGACCTGGCGCTCCTGCATCACTTCGAGCAATGCGCTCTGCACCTTCGCGGGCGCGCGGTTGATCTCGTCGGCGAGCAGCAGGTTGGCGAACACCGGGCCGAGCGTCGTGCTGAACTCGCCGGTCTTCTGGTTATAGATGCGCGTGCCGATGAGATCGGCGGGCAGCAGGTCCGGCGTGAACTGGATACGCTTGAAGGAACCGCGCATGGTTCGCGCCAGCGTTTTGACCGTAAGCGTCTTCGCCAGGCCCGGCACGCCTTCGACCAGCAGGTGGCCCTGGGCCAGCATGGCCACCAGCACGCGTTCGAGGAAGTGGTCCTGCCCGACCACCACGCGCTTGATTTCGTAGAGGATCCGCTCCATCAGGCCGCGGACTTTGCTGGCATCTTCGCTCATGGCACGTTGCTCCGAAACGTTCAGAAAGGATGGAGGCCGACGGCGCCCCCGGCGGCGGCGATGGTGACGGCGAATCCGATGCCGACAAAACTGCCGCTGCGGTTCGGACTGAGAATCGCGGTGACGATGCCGACGACATCGCCCTGCATCGTGACCAGCGGGCCACCGGAACTGCCCGGGTTGGCCGCCGCATCGAACTGGATCAATCGCGTCAGCACGCGCTCGCCTTCGGGCGAGCGGAATTCGCGGTTCAGGCCGGAAACGATGCCGGCTGACACCGACGGCCCGATGCCGAACGGGAAACCGACGGCGACCACTTCGTCGCCGGGTTTCAGGCGGCTCGCGGACCCGAGCGTCGCCGCAGGCAAATCGTCCGGTATCTGGCGCGCCTTGATTACCGCGAGGTCGTTTTCGGGATGGACACTGATCAGGTCGGCTTCCGATTCCGTGCCGTCATGGAACGTTACGACCACCCGCTGCGCGTGGGCGACGACGTGCAGGTTGGTCAGGATGGTGCCCTCGTCCACGATGACCACGCCTGACCCGACGCCGGTTTCGGCAAAGCCGTCGGGGCCGGGCTTGCGCTTGGGCGCTGCGGCATCAGGCGCGCCGCCGCCGGGTTTGCCGGCAGGGCGTTTCGGCTTCGCCTTCGATGCCATCTTCGGGTCCGGCTTGTTGAACCCCCGCACGCGCACGATGGAAGGACGCACCATCTCCGCCGCCTTGGCGGCGCGCGAGGGCAGCGTGCGGTTCTCCATGGTGCGCAGCACCGCGGCGTCGATGTCTTTCTGCGTCAGGCCTTGCAGTCGCGGCTGCGACCAGATGCCGGCGGCGCCGATGAGCGCGGCAAGCACAACCCCGGCGATGAAGGCCGCCAGTCCGGCGTGCCGCGACAGCGCGGCGCGCAGGCGCGCGCGAGCGGTCGCGGGCAGCGCAGGGGCCGCTGGATCTGGCGCGTCGGTTGCTAAAGGCGTTCGGGCGGTCTCGGCAACGGACGTGCGAGTCGAGCCGCTGTAGAGCACCTGTCGCCGCATGAAGGGAGCCTTTCGGACCATCTGCGTATCGGAACGCGCAAGTTATCACGGTTGCCGGCCGCGGGGTATGGTTCGATACAACTAGCGCTTAGAATGTTTGTTCCGGCGCGTGCAAGGAAGCGCAATGCGGTTCTTGTGGTCCGACTTACTCTGGCTGCTGCTCGTCGTCCCGGCCCTGCTCGCGGGGTACGTCTATGCGCTCGGGCGGCGCAAGCGGAATGCGGTGCGCTACGCGAGCCTGCTGCTCGTGCGCGAGGCCATCGGCCCCGGGCAGTGGGTGCGGCGGCATCTTCCGGCCGCGCTGATCCTGCTGGCGCTGCTGTGCGCGCTGCTCGGTCTGGCGCGGCCCACCGCGCTGCTGACCCTGCCCTATTCGCATCAGACGATCGTCCTCGCGATGGACGTCTCCCGCAGCATGCGGGCGGCGGATATCGAGCCGAGCCGCCTCGGTGCCGCGCAAAATGCCGTGCGGGCGTTCATCAAGGAGCTGCCGCCGAAGGTGCGGATCGGCATCGTCACGTTCGCGGGCTCGGCGGCGATCGTGCAATCGCCCACGGACAACCGCGACGACCTGCTCGCTGCAGTCGACCGCTTCCAGTTGCAGCGTCAGACCGCGATCGGGAGCGGGCTGCTGCTCGCCCTGTCGGTGCTGCTGCCGGATGCCGGCATCGACATCGATACCGACGCCTTCGACGGGGGCTACCTGCCGCCCAACCGCGGGGTGCCGCTCTCCGCGCGGCCGGGCCGCAAGCCGGTCAACCCCGTCGCGCCCGGGTCTTACACGTCGGGCGCGATCGTGCTGCTGAGCGACGGCCGCCGCACCATGGGTCCCGACCCGCTGGAGGCGGCGAAGATCGCCGCCGCGTATGGCGTGCGCGTCAACACCATCGGTTTCGGCACGAAGGAAGGCGGCCCCGTGATGTTCGACGATTACGCGGTCTTCATGCGGTTCGACGAGGAGGCGCTGAAGGGCATCGCGAAAATCACCGAAGCGGAATACTTTCACGCCGGCAGCGCAGCCGATCTGCACAAGGTGTACAAGAATCTCACCGCCAAGATGGTCCTCGAGCGCAAGGACACGGAGCTCACGGCATTCTTCAGTGCTGCGGCGTCGCTCTTTGCGCTGGTGGCGGCGCTGCTGTCGCTGTTCTGGTTTCACCGAGCAGCGTAAATAAAGAGGGGTTTCTATGGCGCGCATAAGTTACGTGGATCCCGCGGCAGTCACCGATCCCCGGATTCGTGAATGGCTGGACGAAGCGATCGCGGCCGGGCGACCCGGCCCCGAGAATCAGGCGATCCGCGCGCATCAGCCCGACGTGATGCGCTCCTTTACGCTCACGAGGAAGATGCTGTTCGACGGCAACAGCGGCGTGCTGGAGCACGATCTGAAGGAGCTGACGCGCGCTTACATCGCGCACACGGTCGAGTGCGGCTACTGAAGCAATCAGGGCACCGCGCGGTCGGCGCGGGACAGCGAAAGCCGAATGAGCGAGCTGATGCAGTATGCGAAGTCGAATCGCTTCACGCCGCGCGAAAAACTCGCGCTGCGCTATGCGGATGCGATCATGTATGACCCGGCGCAAGCGGACGATGCGTTGTGGTCCGACCTGCACGCTGAATTTTCGGAGCCCGAACTGGTGGAGCTGGGCTACTGGATCGGCTTCACCTTCGGCGGGCAGCGCTGGCTCAAGACGCTGAACGCAAAGCAAGGCGAACTGGAGGCGTTTCTCCAGTGCTCGGGCGGCAAGACCGGCGCGCAAAACTAGTTCCGGGACAGCCTCAACGCGGGGTGGTCCCGTTCATTGTCAAACGGGGAGCTGCGAGTTCTCCACGTACTCGGGCGACACGGCGGTGCCGTCCTCGCCTGCGACCGGCGTTGCGGGGCGCTCGATGACGAGGGTTGCGCCTTTCGGGTGCACGCTCGCTTTGTTGGAGAGGCTGGAGCGCCATTCCGGCGATGCCCTGGTCAGCAGTTCTTCCGCGGCGACCGAGATCTGGAACTGCGTGCAGGTGCTGCAGAGGAAGTGCTTTTTCGCCTGCGCGTCGACGAAGTAATACTGCGCGTCGTTGCCGCAGAGCGGACAGTTCTGGGTGCGGGTAGCCATTGCACGGGGCGCCGGGTCGGTGGAGGTTTCGATGGACATGGGGTCTCAGTCAAAGGTGTAACGATAAAAAACGCCGAGCGAATTTGCTTCGCCGGTTTGCGCGCGCAGCAGGATGCGCTCGGTCAAATCAAATTCAAGCTTGAGGATGCTTTCCGCGGCGCCGAGGCTTTGCTCGAAGGCGACGTAAAGACGATCCGCAATGCGTTTGCCCACGGTGAGGAATTGATGCTCGCCACCCGCGCCGCGCAGCCCGAGTGTATCCAGCCCCAGGCGCTGCGCCACCGACGGCGAGTCGTCTTTGCGAAACAGCGCGCTCGCGGCGAGCGGCAGCATCGCCAGATCGCCGCGCGACGCATCGCCCGTCCCGTGCCCGAGAACCAGCCATGAAATCGCCTCGCTTTCGGCGACCGGCGGGTCGGAGACGATGCGCACCACGGGCGCATTGAGCGTCCCGCCCACCTCCACCCCGGCCTCGACCGCCTGGCGCTTGCGCAGGGCGCGGATGTCGAGCCCGGGATTGTCGAGCGGGCCGCTGAACAGCAGTTCGCCGCGCTCGATTTCCAGACGCTGCCCCAGCGCCGTGTAGATGCCGCGCACCGTCCGCACGGTGCCCTTCGCCCGCAGGTCCTGGCCCGGTTTGCTGGCGACGACGATCTCGCCCGTGAGACGCGTATCCAGCCCGCGGCCGCGCACGCGCAATGCGTCGCCCAGGGTCACCACCAGTTCGAGCAACATGGCTTTCAGGCGCGAGTCGCTCTTTGTGCGCGGCTTTTCTCCGACGACGATGACGTCGCTGCCGGGCTCGGGCAGGGCGTCCTCACCGATCTCGAAATACCCCTCGTTGACGCGAACGCCGCCGACGAGCGAAAGATTGCCGTTGACCAGCCCGGCGCGTCCCGTGCCGGACACCACGAGACGCCGATCGGGGCGCGCGAGCAGCAGCAGGCGTTCCGCCTGCCAATCGAGCGTCGCACCCGCGCCGTTGAGCGAAAGGGTGCCGCGGGCGCTGAACGTGCCTTCGCCACCGCGTATCGAAAAGGATTCGACGCGCACGGCGCGGTCCTTCAACACCGCCCGCAGCGAGCCGTTTTTGAGATCGACCCCTTGCGGCGGCAGCGCGAAGGCAAGCCGGTCGCCCCCGATCTCACCGCTCACCGTGGGCGTGCCCAGCGTGCCGGTCACGGACAATGCCGCATCGACTGCACCGCCGACGAGCAGGCTCGCATCGACCCATCTCGCAACCGCGGCCAGCTCGCTTACCGCGAGTCGGGCCGTGAGGCGGAGCGGCGAGTCGCCGTTGATGCGGGCGCCCTGGCCGGTCGTGACGACGCCGATCGTACCCGTCGTTTCGGCGCTCGCGATCGCCGACTTGAGGGTGGCCTGAAACTGAACTTGCGCCCTATCGATCCGGCCTTCCAGCGACAAGGCCTGTAGCTGCATCGGCAGCGAACCGTCCGGCCCGAGGGTGATGTCGCCGGAGTCGCGCCTTGCGTTGAGCGATCCGGCCAGCGTGCCGTTCTGCACGAACGACCACGCGCCGGACACGCGCAGGTCGCCGCCTACCGGCGTCTCGAAGCGCAATGCAGCCGCGAGGTTTCCCACCGGCAATCGCACGAAACGCCCGGACGTCGAAACGCGGCCTTGCTGATAGCGGCTCTCGTCGGCTTCGAGCCGGCCGTCCAGCAAGCGCATGAAGATCGGGCCGAGCGTGACGCGATCGGGCGCGGCGCTGAGCGTCACGGGCTTCTCCAACACCGCCTCCAGCGCGCTGCGGTTGGCGAACTCGAGGAGCGTTCCGGTCCACGTGGTTGTTGCGTGATTCCAGGCGCCGTTCGCGCGGGCGAGGATGTCGAAACCTTCTCCGGCCGCTGCGATGGCGGCCGTATGGCTGCGCTGCGATCCGGTGAGATCCACAGCCACGCTTTTCACGCGCCGTCCTGCGGCAGCAAGACCGGTGATGCGCGCCTCGAGACGCAGGGGTGCGGTGGGTGCGCCCGACAGCGCGCCGCGCACCGTTGCACGATCGAGCGATACGCCTGCTGCGCTGAGCGCGGCGGCCTCGGCGTCGAAGCGCACGACCGGCGCATGCAAAGCACCGCTCAACTGCGCTTCCCCCTTGATTTGCCCGGCGAGCCGCGGATCGAGCGTGGCGAGGCGCGGCGCATCGAGCCGGATCCGCAGCGTATCGTTCGGTCCGCCCCACGCGCCGCGCACCTCGGCGCGGTTGACGCCGAGCCGCAAATCGAAGCTAGCGGCGGTCAAACGCGATCCCGCGACGGACACTTGCCCGCCGCCGGCGAGCGGCGCATTGCGCAGGGTCGAATTGACGAGTGCAAACTCGATTCTGGCGCCGGGGTCCTGCAGCGTTCCCCGCCCGTTCATCCTTCCGTTGATCCTCCCTTGCGGAAAATCGCCCCATGCCGCCGGGTCGAAGCGCCTGAAGTTCACCTGCGCAGCGAAAGGGTATCCCGCGCTGAGCGCGATTTTTCCGCGCGCGTTGGCCTCACCGCCTTTGGCGTGCAGGATCGCTTCGTGCAGCGTCACCGCGTCCGCTGCGCGCGCGGCACTGATCCGCAACCGCATGTCCGCCTGGGTAAGATCCGCGCTGACCGACTGCTGCGCCGCCGAAAGCTGCGCCTGCGCCTTGCCGGCAAGCTGGGTGGCATGGAGCCGTCCGTGCAATGCCTTGAGGTCTACGCCCCGTGCGGAGAGCGCCAGCGTCGCTTCGTCGCGCGCGAGCGACGCCGTACCGGTGAGCGCACCGGAACCGCTAAGGTCGACGACGAGGCCGGTCAGGTGCGCCTGAGCGAGATCGGTGCGCACTTCGGTGCTGAGTTTCGTCACCGGGATACGGCCCGCGTCGTAGGGTCCGGGCAAGGCGTTTTCGATGGCCACGGCGCCCTCGAGAGCACCGCTTGCCCCGGACAGCCGGGCGGCGCCCGAGAGTGCGGTTTGCGGGTAGGTTTCGTCGAACGCGCGCAGATCGAGTGCCGCGAGGCGGACCTCCAGGCTGGTGATCGGGGGCTCGGCCGCGGGCGCTATTTCAGCGTGGGCCGCGATGTGGGCGCCGGCCGATCGCCCCTCCAGGCGGATCGTCAGCTTCTGCAGGCTGCCCTCGGCGTTTACGTTGGCGGTGATGTCGGGTGCGCCCGTTTGCCGGGCGACGGTTGCGCGGGCGTCGAGCGAGTACGGCTCGCGGGTGCTCAGCGTTCCCGCCACTGCAATGCTGAAACCGTGCACGCGCAGGGTGGCGTCATCGAGCCGATGTTGTGTGCTGTCTGCGCGATAGCGCAGGAAAACATCGTCTACGGTGAGCGTCTCTGCCGCGCGCTCGATCTCCAGCGCGCCGACGCGCGCGGCGTCCACGCGCAGCGAAACCGGCAGGGCGGGAATGGCCAGCGGCTTGTCCGGCTCATCTCCGGGCTGCAGCTTTACGTGCAGCACGTCAATTTCCATCTCGAGGATGCGCGGCGCGAGGGTCAGCAGCGACAGGGGGGACACGCGAAATCGCACGTTGCGCGCGCGCAGGTTGAGCGGGGGAGAGTCGTAATGTAGCGCCGACAAGCCCGCGCCGCGCGCGAGCGTCCCGGTCGGCTGTTCCAATCGCAAGGCACCGTCCGTCATGCGACCCGCCCGGGCGGCTATCCAGTCGAGGCCGGCAGGCGTGTAGACGAGCCACGCCGCAAAGCCCGCCGCGAGCCCGATCACGGCGACGATGAGAACCAGCGCAGCGGCGACGTAGCGGCGCATCGCTCAGCTAGAACGTGAAGCCGGCGGAGAAATGCAGCCGCAGGCTGCGGGCGCGCTCGCCGTAGGCGATGTCTGCGCGGAACGGGCCGATGGGCGAGCGCCAGCGCGCGCCGATCCCATAGCCCACGGCGAGATCGAAGGCGTGCCGGCTGTCGAAGGCGTCGCCGGCATCGACGAACACCGCGCCGCCCCAGTCGCCGGCGAACCAGCGCGTGTATTCGACGCTTGCCGTGGCGAGATAGCGCCCGCCGACGATGGCATTGCCCTGCGGCACGCCGATCGACTCGAACGCGTAGCCGCGCACGGTCTGGTCGCCGCCGGTGCGGAACAGGAACGTGGACGGGATGCCGAAACGCGAGTCCGCGATCACCACGCCGCCGTGAACACGGAACGTCACGTCGGCGCGCTCACCCGCCGGAACAAAGGCCGTTGCTCTTATGGTGCCCCGCAGAAAATCCTGCGTCGCAAGGCCCGGAACGCTGGTCCCCAGTTGAACGCTGCCGAGTACCCCGCGACGGGGCGCGAGCAGGTCATCGGTGTGGCGGAAGGTTTTGCGGTAACCGAGGAACACCGCGTGGCTGTCTTCGATGTCGGACGCTTCGATCCGCTTGCGCTCGGTGTGTGCGGACAACGAGAGCTGCGAGGGCGTGCGTTCGAGCCCCCAATTGTGCGCCGCCCCGATCGAAGCCTGGCGCGTGACCTGGTTCTGGATGTCGGTGCGCTCGATCTTGGCGCTGTAGGTGTTCCAGGTTCCGCCCGGCTGCGGCGGCGTGTCGAAGTTGCCGTCGAGGAGCTGGTTTTTCGCATCGAGTTTCAGCCGCGAGCGAAAGCGCCAGGCGCTGTCGAAGATGTTGGCGTTGCTGTAGTCGGTCTGCAGGCCCAGCTTGGTGTCGGTGCTGAAAGCGATGCCGGTGTCGATACGTTGCGAGCGCGCCTCGATGACCACCACGTCGAGCGGCGCGGATTGGGGCGGAGCGCGAGTGTCGATTTCGGTGCGCGCGCTGGCAAAGTAGCCGCTCTCGAGCAGGCGGCGCAGGAAAATCTGCATTTTGATCTCGTCGTAGGGCTCGCCCGGCGCAAACGGGCTCATGTTTTCCACGACGCTCTGAGGGTAACGCGACAGCCCCGCGACGCGCATTCCGCCCGCCCGGTACTCCGGTCCGCTGTCGAATTCGACCTCGAGATGGGCGGTATTCGCCCCCGGATCGACCCGCGCGGCGCTGGCGGCGATCCGGGCCGCCGCGTAACGCCCGGCGCCAAGTTCCGCGAGTGCCTTGCGCTTGGCCGCGTCCCACTGTGTCTGGCGGAACGGCTCGCCGTTCTTGAGCAGCCATCCGCGCTTCACCGCGGCGAGGCGCTCTGCTGCGGCTGGACCGCCGCTCGCCACCGCGCCGCGGAACCGCAGGTCGACGCCGGCCACGACCGTGCGCGGACCCGGTTCGACCTGGATGCGCACGCGAACCGGTGGCGCACGCTCGACCTGGCTGCTCACCGTGGCGGAGAAATAACCTTCGGCCGCGAGCGCATCGCGGGCGGCAGTTCGGGCCTCCACCACGAGGCGCTCGAGCAGCGGCATGCTCACGCGCGAATCGGCCGCCCAGCGCACGAGATCGAGTCCCTGTTTCAACAGGGCGGCGATCGGCCCGGGTGCGTCGATTTCCACGGAGAAGCGAAACGACTCGGGGTCCGCGTTCTCTGAACGAGGCTCTTCGGCGAGCCCGGCCGCAGTGCAGAGCAATGCGGCGAACGCAAAGGCGAGCCCACTGAATGAGCGCAGCATGGGAAGCGCGATCCCGCGTCCGGTGAAGGGTCATGGCCGGTCGCGAAGCTACAGCGATGCCGCTGTAATGGACCGACGTGGGTGTGACAGCGCGACGCCGCGGAAATTCAGGCGCGCGGACGCAGCCGCCTACTGCTGCGGCAGGCCGATCTGACGGATGAGCTTGGCGTAGCGCCCGGTTTCCGTGCGGATATGGGCGGACAGCGCATCCGGCCCGCCGCCCACGACGATGTAGCCGAGGTCGCTCAGGCGCCTGTTGACTTCGGGGGTGTGCAAGACCGCTGCGACCGTTTTGTGCACCGCCTCGATCACCGCCTGCGGGGTCTTCTGCGGCGCCATCAGGCCGGCCCACGACAGCATTTCGTATCCGGGAAGCGTTTCGGCGATCGCGGGAAGCTCCGGCAGATCGCGGAGGCGTTGTGGCGCCGTGACCCCGAGCGGCCGCAGTTTCCCGCTGCGCACGTGCGGCATGCCGGTGGCGATGGGCGTGAAATAGACGGACGTTTCACCCGCGATCACGGCGGCCAGAGCCGGTCCACCGCCCTTGTACGACACGTGCAGCATTTTTACGCCGGCCATGCCGTTGAAGTACTCGGCGCAGAAGAACGTGCCGCTGCCGGTGCCGGCCGAGGCGTACGCGAGATCGCCGGGCCGCGCCTTGGCAAGACGGATCAGCTCGCGCAGCGACTTGACGGGCAGCGACGGATGCACGGTGGCGACGAAGGGCGACAGCGCCACCAGGCTGATCGGCACGAAATCGCTGGCGAGATCGTAGGTGAGTTTCCTGTACAGCGAGATGTTGATCGAGTGATTGGTGTGGGCCATGAACAGGTTGTAGCCGTCGGCCGGTGCGCGGGCGGCGAGTTCGGCGCCGATGTTCCCGCCTGCGCCGGCGCGGTTGTCGACGACGATTTGCTGTCCCCATACCTTCGACAGATCGCCGGAGATGACGCGCAGGACCATGTCGGGATTGCTCCCTGCGGAGCTGGCGACCAGCACCCGGATCGGTTTAGCGGGGTAGCCTGGCGCCTGAGCCAGGACGGCGCACGAGCTGGCGAGCCAGCCGATCGCGGCCGAAACAATCGCCATTCTTCCGAGGTGCATGCCGTTCAACCTGCGTGTCGTGCGGCGGCGATATTGGGCGGTTTGGTCCCCGCCAGCAGGCTGGCACCCGACTCGGCGAAGGTGCGCAGGAAGCGTCGCAGCGCCTCCGCCGGCATCGGACTGCTGATCAGATAGCCCTGGATTTCGTTGCAGCCCTCCTGTTTGAGGAAAGCGAGCTGCTCCGCATTGTCCACGCCTTCGGCGATCAGCTGAACGCCCAGGGTCTTGCCCATGGCGATGATGGCGTTGGTGATGCCGACATCCTCCGCATCGCGCGGGATCCCGCGCACGAACGACTGGTCGATCTTGATGTAATCGATGGGAAACCGCTTGAGATAGCTCAATGACGAATAGCCGGTGCCGAAATCGTCGATGGCGATGGCGACGCCCATTTCCTTCAGGCGCTCCAGTATCACGGCCGCCCGCTGCGGATCGTGCATAACCATGCTTTCGGTCACTTCGATCTCCAGCGCCTCGGCTTCCAGCCCCGTCTGCTGCAACACGTCCTCTATGCGTTCGGTGAGTTCCGCCTGCATGAACTGGCGCGCCGAGAGATTGACCGCGACGCGCTTCGGCGCCATGCCGCCCTTCCGCCATTCGATCATCTGCCGGCACGCATGATTCAATACCCAGTTCCCCAGCGGTTCGATGAGCCCGGTCTTCTCCGCGATGCCGATGAACTGCCCCGGCATGATGCGACCGAGGTTGGGGTGGTTCCAGCGCACCAGCGCCTCCACGCCCATCACCTTGCCCGATTTGAGCTCGATGCGCGGCTGGTATTCGAGCACCAGTTCCTCGCGTTCGATCGCGAGCCTGAGGTTGCTCGCCATCATGAGAATCTCGAGCGCCTGCGCGTTCATCTCGGCGGAGAAGAACTGATAGTTGTTGCGGCCCTGCTCCTTCGCGGCGTACATCGCGGCGTCGGCGTTCTGGATGAGCGTGGCGGCGTTCTGCCCGTCGTCCGGGAACCAGCTGATGCCGAGGCTCGCCGATATGAAGATTTCGCGCCCGGCGACGGTGAATGACGCGGTCAGACGATCGAGGATTTTCTTCGCGATCAGTGCGACGTCGCCCGAGTCCCCGACCTCGTTCAACAGCACGGTGAACTCGTCGCCGCCGAGACGGCCCACGATGTCGGTCTTGCGCACGCACTCCGCCAGTCTGACCGACGCCTGCTTGAGCAGATCGTCGCCATAGGCGTGGCCCAGCGAGTCGTTGACCGTCTTGAAGTGATCGAGATCGATGAAGATGACCGCCGCCTTGGTGTTCTTGCGCTCGGCCAGCATCAGCGTCTCTTCGCAGCGCTGCTGGAAAAGCGTGCGGTTCAAAAGACCGGTCAGCGAGTCATGATGGGCGAGAAACTGCAGGCGGATCTCGTCTTCCTTCTGCTTGGTGACGTCGGAAAACAGAACGATGAAGTTGACCAGCCGCCCGGCGTCGTCCTTCACGGCGGTGACGCTGCATTGTTCGAGGTAGCGCTCGCCGTTCTTGCGCCGGCTCCATAACTCGCCCCTCCAGTGGCCGTCGTCGACGACGTTCCGCGAGATTTCCGCCCGTTTGGCGCGCGACTCGTCGTCTCCGAGCAGCATGTCGGGCGTGGTGCCGAGGACTTCGTCGGCGGCGTACCCGGTGATACGCGTGAACGCCTTGTTGATCGAGACGATGCGCTCCTCGGAGTCGCAGATCATCACCCCTTCGGCGGCGTTTTCGATGGCGTTCGCCGCGACATGGAGCTGCTCGCCGGTCTTCTTGTGGCTCAGGATTTCCTTCACCAGCGCGGTGTTCATGTCCTGCAGCGTGACGGTGCGCTGTGCAACGCGGTTTTCGACCTCCGCCTGCAGCTCGTTCACCGTGGCCGTCACCACGTTGAACGCGGTGGCGATTCGCGCCACCTCGTCCTGACCCTGCACGGTCAACTGCGGCAGGGGCGCGGGCCCGCTTGCGATGGATGATGCGGCGCGGCTCAGGCCGGCGAGCGGGGTGTTGAGCCGCGCGCCATAGCGGCGCGCAAGCCTGACCAGGAGCACGAGCAGGATACCGGCCGCGCCGGCATAGCAGGCGGCGAGCCACGCCAGCGGGGCGAGCACCTCCTGCCGCTCCGCGGAGACTTCGAGCCGCAACTGCCCCGGAAAGGCGGCGACGTCGAGCGGGATGGTTTGCGCCGCCCGCACCGGCTGCGCCAGGCTTCTCCAGCGCAGTTCCGCGAGCACCTCGCCGCGATCCGTCAACATCCGCTTGTTGTAGTCGTCGAACAGGGTGCCCACCGCCTTGCGGAATATCTCGTCAATCGGCGCCCGCACCACCAATATTCCGCCCTCGCCCGCAACAGGGCGCGCGATGAGGAGATGGCGCTGCCCGCCCTCGCTGCTGATCTCGGTGTAGGTGAAGCCCAGGCTCAATACGCGGTGCAGCCAGCTCGCGCCTTCATAGGACCGCAGTGCCCCGCTGCCGGTGCCGGCGAGGGCGCGCCCCGACGTATCGTGTACGCTCGCCACGGCGGCCAGCCCGCGCGGCCCCATATACGCACTGAAAAAATTCGCCAGCGCGTCGTCGCGGCCGGCCGGCTGTGCGAGCGCGCGCAGCAGCATCGCGTTCGACGACATGCGTGTTGCGTCGCGGTAAAGCAGGTTCACGATGCCTTCGACATTGCGCGCCGCCAAGGCGGCCTGGTAAGACATCTCGCGTTCGATGGCGGTCTCAAGGAGGCGGTGCAGCGCGACGTAGGATCCGAGACCGAGGATCGTCCCGAGGGCGAGCGCGAGGGTGAGCGAGAAGACGGTGATACGGTGCGCGAGGCTTGCTCCCAGCCATTGCCGGAAGCGGCTCGTGACACGGGCAATCGATCCGATATTCTCGATATTATTCATCTCGCATCCTTCTTATGCTGGAACGCGCGAGGATTGCGGACAATAGGGTAACGCAAAGCGTACCGTTCGTGGGGAAAAAACGCTGATGTCGTCCGTGCTGCGGACGATTGCGGAGAGCGGCTGCGCGCGCCGCGGGGCGGGCGCGGCGTGCCGCGCTACTTGTCCTGCGTCATGTCGGACTTGAGAATCTCGATGCCGGCCTGCAAGGCTTGCTCGATCCGGTTTTTCTCGCGCGCGGCCGACTCGGCGGTCCATTCCCAGAAGCCGCGCCCGGTCTTCATGCCGAGCGTTTTGTGCGCCACCATGTCCTTCAGCATCGCCGGCGGACCGTTTTCCGCGTACAGGTGCGGGTAGAGCGCCGTGCCGACGTAATAGTTCGTGTCCCACCCCGACATCTCCTTCTGCATGATCGGGCCGCAGGCGATGAAGCGGAAACCGAAGCCGAAGCGCACCGCTATGTCCACGTCCTCCGGCGACACCACCCCGTCGGCAATGAGATAGAGCGCCTCGCGCATCATCGCGTGCTGGATGCGGTTGCCGACGAAGCCGGGAACATCCTTCTTGACCCAGATCGGCGCCTTGCCGAGCTTTTTCATGAGCGTGACCATGCCCTGCGCCACCTCGGGATCGGTCGCATCCGAGCTGACGATCTCGACCAGCGGCACGAGGTGCGCCGGCATGAAGAAATGCAGGCCCGCCACCCGTGCGCGGCTCTTGAGATGGCGGCCGATCTCGCCGATGGGAAAGTTGGAGGTGTTGCTGGTGAGCGGAATATCGGGGCGGGCGAACGACTCGATCTCGGCGAAGATTTTCTGCTTCAGGGGCAGGTCTTCGGTCGCCGCCTCGACCACGAAATCGATGGTTTTCCAGTCGATGTCCTGCAGCCGGGCGTAGGTCCTGACGTTTGCCGCATGCGTCGCCGGCGCCCCGAGCTTCCTCAGGCCGGCGTCAATGCGTCCGGCCAGCGCACCGCGGGTTTTTTCGGAGGGGCTCATCACGCGGACGTTCCAGCCGGCGGCGGCGAAAATGATCGCGATGTCGCCACCCATGATTCCGCCGCCGATGATGGCAGCGCTTTGCTGAGGCATTCCGTTCTCCTTTAGCAGGCCAAACTCGCGGGGCAGGTTCTTTTCACGTCACTTCGCGACGCGCTTCGCCGTCCACTTCTCCTGGCCGCCGCCGTCGGAGCGCTTCACCGCGCCTTCCATGGTGTCGCCGTTCACGCGCCCCGTGTAATCGTGCTGGATGTTGCCCATGCCGGAGTACTCGATCACCGAAAACGAGATGCGGTCACCGTGCAGGCGGGCGTTGCGAAACTGCGCAAGCCGGCTGTCGGCCTTGACCAGTCCCTCCACCTGCTGGAAATGCTGTTGCAGCATCAACTCGTGCTTGCCCCAGCGCCAGGTGCCCTCCACTTTCGCCGGAACGATCCACAGGTAAGCGGTGCGGCCTTCCTTGGAATCGATCTCGTCGGGCTGCCAGTCGTCCATGGAGAAGGCGTGCGACACGACCCGCGTTCCGGGTTTCATGTTGAGGATCGTCGGGCGCAGCTTCAGGTTCAGATTGGGCAGCAGGTAGAGCGTGAGTACCGTCGCCTTGCTGAAGTCGGTCTGAAAAATATCGCCCTGGATGAATTGCGCTCGATCGGCCACGCCTTCCTTCTGCGCGTTGCTTTTGGACAGCGTCACCATGTCGGCGTTGTATTCGATGCCGAGCGCCTGCACACCGTATTTCTTGGCCGCTGTAATCACCGTGCGGCCGTCGCCCGAGCCGAGATCGACGACGTAGTCCTTTGGCGTCGTCTTCGCCATCTCCAGCATGCGCTCGACCAGCGACTGGGGGGTGGGCACCCAGATCACGTCCTTGCCTTCCTGGCCGACGACCGGTTCGAATTCCTTTGTCGTCTGGGAATGGGCTGCGATCGGCGCGATCGCTGCCGCCAGGGTGAGAATCGTGACGGCAACCTGCTTGCGGGTGTTCTGCCAACTCAACTGCATACGGGTCTCCATGTCTGGTGGGGCTCGAAAAGGGCGCTCATTATGCCTTAACGGCGCGAAAAGTCGGCGGGATGACGCAAGCCGATCGCTACTTGATCCGGCCATCGAGGGTAACCCCCTCGGCGATCATCTTTTCGATCTCGGCATCGTTGTATCCGGCCTCGCGCAATACCTCGACGCTCTGCTGGCCAAGCTTGGGGGCGGGCGACCAGTTCTGCCGGGTGCCGCACGACCACCTGTTGGGCAGCCGCATGCTGCGCGTCCGGCCCTCGGTCGGATGGTCTTTCATCTCGAAGAAGCCGACCTCCTTCAGATGCGGATCGTCGAGCACGCTGTCGAGCGTGTGATAGGGCATGGCGGGAACGTCGGCGGCGTCGAGGATTTCCAGCCACTCGGCGGTCGTTTTCGTTTTCAGCGCCTCGATGCGGATCTCGAAGTATTCCTTCACGTGCGCAAAACGCGCCGGCACGCTGCAAAAACGCGGATCGGATTTGAGTTCCGGCCGGCCCACGGCGTCGAAGAAGGCGAACGCCTGATCGTTGGTGTTGGCGGAGATGCAGATCCAGCCGTCCTTCGTGGAGATCGGCTTGCCGAGCGGATCGAGCAGCCGGGGATCGCCGGTCTCGCCGAGGGGCGGATCGAACGTCTTGAGATACATGTGTTCTTCGAGCACGAACTTGACGAGATTCTCGAACATCGGGATCTCGATCGAGCAGCCCTCGCCGGTCTTCGCGCGCCGGTAGAGCGCCATCGCGATCATCTGCACGGCGATGAGGCCGACCACTTTGTCCGCGACCACCATCGGCACGAAGCGCGGCTCGCCCATCGCGCGGTGGTGCAGCGCCGCCATGCCGCCCGAGCCCTGGATGATGGTGTCGTAGGCCGGCTTGTCCCGATAGCGCCCGTCCTGCCCGAAGCCGAACATGCCGCAGTAGATGATGCCCGGATTTACCGTCCGCACGTCGTCGTAGGCGAGCTTGAGGCGCGCCATCGCCGGCGGGCGCACGTTCCAGATGAGGACATCGGCGCGTGCCACGAGCCGCAGCAGCGCAGCGTGCCCTGCAGGCTGCTTCAGATCGAGCACGATCGAACGCTTGTTGCGGTTCAAGTGCAAAAACTTCGCGCCCATGCCGGGCGTGACCGATTTCCCGTTCATGTTGCGCACGAGATCGCCCGATTTCGATTCGACCTTGATGACCTCCGCGCCGTGATCGGCCAGGATCTGGGTCGCGAGCGGCCCGACCACGACCGAGGTGAGATCGACGATGCGCACCCCTTCGAGCGGTCCGCCGGCCATTCAGATCGCCTTTCTATGCGAAGCGCTGCGCATCATTGAAACTGCGCTTCGGCGCTGAGCGCCAGCGCCCCATCCTGGTCCGCGGCCCACAGCTTGGCGCTCTTGCCGTCGGCAGAGGGCTCGCCGCCAAAATGGATCGGCCGGTTCACGAACAGCGCGCGCACGTTGCGCGACGACATCGTGCGAATCGGCGTTTTTGAGTGAGCGCGCGCCAATTCGTACACCAGCAGCGTGGTGAGGCCGCCGTTCATGACGAGGTCGGGATAGCCCTCGGTGCCGGTCACGTAGCGGTGGTCGTAGTGGATGCGGTGGCCGTTGAAGGTCAGTGCCGAATAGCGGAACAGCATCACCGGATCCGGCGTGACGGTATTTTTCCAGGCTGCAGCCGCCGGCGCCGGCTGCGGCGGCGGAGGCGGTGCATTGGGATCGGGCTCACCGCGATAGACGATGTCCTGCTCTTCGGTGATGGCGAGGCCGCGCGGGCTCGAGATGTCCGTCTTCACCGTCACGAACACCATCTGTCCGCTGCGCCCCTGTTTCACGGTGACCGCCGCGATCGTCGACTCGCGCCGCACCTCGTCGCCGACCCAGAGAGCTTCCATGAACGCGGTGCGCTTGCCCGCGAACATGCGCCGCGGCAGCGGCACCGGCGGCAGGAAGTCGCCGCGCTCGGGGTGGCCGTCGGCGCCGATCTGCGAGTGGCGCACCACGCGCGGGAACAGAATGGCGTGCCAGCCGATCGGCAATGGATCGCCCGCTTTGGGCATTGGATCGTCGCGGTCCAGCGTCGCGGCAAGCCGGTGCACCGCCGGGATGGTGACGTAATCGAGGGCCGCCTCCTTCTGGCCGATCCACTCTTTCAGCTTTTCAAGGTCCTGTGCCATGCGTGCTCCTTATCCCTTCATCGCGGCGAGCGTTTTCGCCTCGCGCGCCCTGATCGCCGCGTGACGGGTCAACAGATTCTGCGCGCGCACCACCACCGGTATGTCGATCATCTTGCCGTCGATCTGGAACGATCCGCGTCCGGCAGCCGCGGCTTCCTCGTCCATCCGGATGACCTTGCGGGCGTACTCGACCTCTCCGGCGCTCGGGGTGTACTCCTCGTTGACGATCTTGACTTGCCCGGGATGGATGCAACCGGCGCCGTCGAAGCCGAAGCGTCGCGAACGGCGCACCATCTGGCGGAAGCGCTCCCAGTCGCCGAAGTCGGCCACCGTGCCGATGAAGCCGAGCGGCATGACGCCGGCGGCGCGCGCGGCGATGATCATGCGCTGCTTGGGGTGGAGCAGCACATCTTCATCGGGTTGCATGGCGCAGTCGAGCGCGAAGTCCTCGCCGCCGATGTTCATCGCCGCCACGCGCGGGCTCGCGCGCGGAATCTCGTCGATGCGCGTGAAGGCGTCTGCGGTCTCGATCATGGTGATGAACCGGGTGTGGCCGGCCTTCATGCCGCGTTTCTCCTCGAGATCGGAGACCAGTTCGTCGAGCAGCTTCACATGCGAGGCGCTGTCGATCTTGGTGCACGCGATGCCGTTCACGTCCGGCAGGATGGAATGTTCGAGATCGCGCACGGCAAGGGCGAGCGGCTGGTTGATGCGGACCACGACGTCGGCGCCGCCGCGGCGCACGCGCGCGGCGTTCTTCTCCACCAGCGTCCGGGCGTTGGCCTTCTCCGCCGGCGGCACGCTGTCTTCGAGATCGAGCTGAATCACGTCCGCGCCCCGGGTGTGCGCCTTGTCGACGAACTTCTCCACGTTCACCGGCACATAGAGCAGGGAACGCCAGACGGGCAATTCTCGGGACATCGAGTTCTCCTTCGGTGTTTTCGCGGCGGGAAAGGTTATTGCGCGGACGGAGCGGCCTTCCTGCGTTGCGTGCCTGCGTAGATTACATCCTGGGCAGCGAGCCGCGCCAGATCTTCACCACTGAGTCCCAGCGCGGACAGTATTTCGCCATTGTGTTCTCCGAGCTTCGGCGCCGGCATCCGGACCGCGCCCGGTGTTACCGACAGCGGCGGCACGACGCCGTGCATCGGGACCGTGCCCATTTCAGCGTCGGGATACTCCACCACCATCTCCCGCGCCTGGACGTGCGGGTCGTCCATGATCTGCGCGATATCGTAAATCGGGCCGACGGTCACTTCGTGCCGATCGAAAAACGCGAGGTTTTCGGCGAGCGTCATGCGGCCGATGAACTCGCCGATGATGGCGTCGAGCTCCGCCGCGTTTCTCACCCGCTCGGCGTTGGTCTTGTAGCGCGGGTTGTCGATCAGGTCTGCCCGGCCGATGACCCGGAACAGGCGCTCGGTCATCGCCTGGGTCGAGGCGGACATGCAGACCCATTTTCCGTCGCCGGTGCGGTAGGCGTTGCGCGGCGCCGCCGTCGTCGAACGGCTGCCGGTGCGCGCGCGAAGTCTGCCGCTGGCGCGGTAGCTCGCCGCCTGCGGCCCCATGAACGAAAAGAGCGGCTCCAGCAGCGAGAGATCGATCACCTGGCCGCTTCCGCCGCTCACCTCGACATGGCGTAGCGCGAGCATCGTGGCATACGCCCCGTAAGTGCCCGCCGTGCAGTCGGCGAGCTGCATCGGCGGCAGCACCGGCTCGCGGTCTTCGAAGCCGTTCAGCGCCGCAAAACCCGACATGCCCTCGGCGAGGGTGCCGAACCCCGGCTTGTGCCTGTACGGGCCGCTCTGCCCCCAGCCGGTGACGCGGACGATGACGAGCTGCGGATTGCGCGCCTGCAGTATTTCCGGTGCGAGCCCCATCTTTTCCAGCGTGCCGGGACGAAAATTCTCGATGAACACCTGCGCGGTCTCGGTGAGCCGCAGCAGCAACGCCCGCGCTTCCGCCTTGCGCAGATTGAGGCACACGCTCTTTTTGTTGCGCGCGTAGACTTTCCAGTTGGTCGCGATGCCGTTGACCAGCCAGTCGCGCAGGGGATCGCCCTCGGGCGACTCGATCTTGATCACTTCCGCGCCGAAATCGGCCAGCAGCAGGCTGACCATGTTGCCGGCCACCACGCGCGACAGGTCCAGTACCCGCACGCCGGACAGCGGGCCGGTCGCATCAGGCGCAAAACTCCTGCGCGGTAAAGTGTTCGGGCCGGACATCGCGATAACAATGGAGAACGCGGAGCGCCGCCGCAGCCTCAGCGTGCCTCGGCGCCCACGGAAAGCTGTTTCTCGATGAGACGCGCTTCGTTCCTCAGCAATACGGCGAGTTCCGCGACGCGCTTTTCCGTCATCCGGCTCGATATGGCCGAAATGGAAAAGGCGGCGAACGGTACGCCACCGCGATTGTGCAGCGCCTGGCCGATCGACCGCACGCCGGCGAGCGACGGTGTCTCCCGCACGGCGTAGCCCAGCTTCTGCGCTTTCTTTACCTGGGAGGTCAGGGCGGCCGCGGAAAGCCCGTATTCCGGCAAGCGCGGCGCATTGGTGGCGATGATCTGCCTGATCTCTTCGTCAGGCAGCGCGGAAAGGATGGCGAGGCTGCCGATGCCCACGCCGAGCGGGCGCCGCATCCCGATCTCCAGGGTGAAGGTCTTGATCGGAAAGGCGCCTTCGCGGCGGTCCAGGCACAGCCCGTCCAGCCCGCTGCGCTGCGTGAGAAACGCGGTATCGCCGGTAGCTTCCGCGATGAGCGTGAGCGCGGGATGGCAGAGCACGCGCAGGTTGAAGCGCGGCGCGGCGGTCAAACCCAGTTCGAAGACC
>JBQTJV010000329.1:0-4599 GCA_052386775.1 Betaproteobacteria bacterium | reverse complement strand
GCCCACGCCCGGCGCGATCGTCACCGTCAAGGGTTACGCGACGGGTCAGTTCGAAGGCTACTACGGTGCCGACATCGCCTTCTACGAACTCGCCAATGACGTCAAGCGCTTCAAGGGCTTCAAGGCGAGCATGAAGCGCCAGCCGGTACAGTCGTTCTGGACGTTCACCGTCGAGATGGGTATCGCGATACATAATCGGGACCGGGGCAAAATGAAGAGCTGGAGCGATCTCAGCGGCAAAGCGATCTTCACCGGAAATCCGCCGTGGGACACCCGTGCCCAGCTCGAGCGTATTTTCGAGGCGCTCGGCATCAAATACCAATATCGCCAGGTCGATCTGTCGGCGGCCGGCTCGCTGCTCGAAAGCGGCCGCATCGACGGTTTCGGCCTTTACAGCAATGGCGAAGCCTCGACCCCGCCGTGGATCGTGGAGGCTTCGCTCGCCACCGACTGGGCCGCGCTCAACCCGAGCGCCGATGAAGTCGCCAAGCTCAAGAAGGCCGGCTTCGCCGTCATCGAGCAAAAGCCCCAGGTCTTCAATCGGGACGTGCACACCGACAAGGTGATTCTGTTTCCGTTCTATTATGGCTTCCACGTCGGGCTCGAAGTCCCCGAGGAGGATGTCTACCAGATGCTGAAAGTGGTCGAGAAAAACCTTTCCGAACTGAGCAAGGCGGACAAGAGCTACTCGCAGATTGCCACGGACATGGCCGGGTTCCAGCGCCGCGGAGTCACGGCCGCGGTGGATTTCGTGCCGATTCATCCGGGCCTTGCGAAATACATGCGCGAAAAGGGAGTCTGGGACAAGAAGTGGGACGCCCGAATCGCGAAGTAGCAGGCCGCGATCGGTGAATCCCGTGGATAAACGCGCGTGGGCAGCCGGCCACGCGTGCTTCCCGCTGCTGCCGGAAATTATTTTCGAATCATGACCGATACCGTCGGATCATCTGGCCGGCCGCACATCGTCGTCGGATGGGCCTACTTCCTCACGGCGGCGTTCTTCTTTGTCTATCTTCTCGTCTATTACTGGACTGGCGAAGGCGGCCCGGTATTGCTCGCCTTCGCGCTCGTTCCGGTAACGTTCATCCTTTACACGCTCGACGCGCTGCGCAAGAACGAACTGTATCCGCGGTTGCCCGCCGTTGCGAATTACGTCATCGGCGGCATTTACATCATCATCTCGATCGTCGTGGCCGTTTACATGTCCGTCGAGTACGAGATGATCGGGACGGTGCGCGCCGGCATGTGGAACACCGTGGATCTCACGATGGGTGCACTCATGGCGGTGCTCGTCATGGAGTACGCACGCAAGCGTTATTTCGCCCTTTTCGTACTGAACGTAATCCTCATCCTCTACGCCGTATATGGAGCGGTCGTCCCGGGCATGTTTTACCACCCCGGTCTTTCGTGGGAGCGCATCGTCACGGCGATGAGCGTCGAGATGTCGACGGGCGTGTTCTCCAATCTGCCGCAGCTCGCGCTCACGTTGATAGGATCCTTCATCCTGGTGCTCGCGTCGCTGCGCGCGTTCGGCTGCATTGAATCGATACTGAAGGCCTCCAAGCAGATCGCGGTGCGCTCGCCCCACGCCCTTCCGCAGTCGGCCGTGCTGGGCTCCATGGCGGTGGGCACGGTAAGCGGTAGCGGGGCTGCCAATGCCATCACCGTCGGCTCGGCCACGATACCGGCGATGATCGGCGCCGGCATGCCGCGTGTCACTGCCGCGGCCATCGAAACCGCGTCGTCGCTCGGCGGTCAATTGATGCCTCCGGTCATGGGAATCGCCGCGTTTCTCATGGCCGAATTCCTGGGGCGCAGCTATTTCGATGTCGTCGCGCGCGGTTACGCGCCGGCGATCATTTATTACGTCGGCGTCAGCGTCTCCGTTTACCTGCTTTCGACCCGCCACCGGGCGCGGCTCGACTTCGTGGCCGCCGCACCCATGCAGGCGGCGGACTGGGCGAACATCGTGGCGTTTCTGCTGGTCATCACCGGGTTGATCGGGCTGATGGGCGTGATGCATCTCGCACCGATGTTTGCCGCGCTCTACGTGTTTGTCGCGGTTGCCGGCGTGCTGGTCATCGCGCACACCGTCGCGCTCGTGCGCGCGCAAGGGTGGGCATGGCGTGCGCTGTTCCAGCGATTGGGCCGTCTGGTGGACAATTTTTCGGAGATGACCTCGGATCTCACCTTGTTGCTTGCCACGCTGTCGATCATGACCGGAGCCCTGGTGATCACGGGCGTGCCGACCAAGATCGGCGCCATTCTCATCGCGACAGCGGGCGTGAATCTTGTTGCCATGGTGCTCGTGGCCTTCATTTTCGGGGCGTTGCTCGGGACCGGGCTGCCGCCCGCGCCGACCTACATCATCACCGCGCTCGTCATCGCACCCCCCATGATCAAAGTCGGCGTCGATCCGTGGGTCGTGCACTTCTTCGCGTTCTTTCTGGCCGTGTGGGGTGAACTGACACCACCGACGTCGGTCGCAGCCGCCGTTACCGCCAAGATTGCAGAAACCTCGTTCATGAGGACGCTGTTCGCCGCGATCACGATTTGCGTGTCGCTGTTCATCCTGATGGCCGGTGTTTTCACGCGGCCCGAACTGGTGCTGGAGCCCGGCATGGCACAGCTCGGCGCCATGGCGCTGATACTGACGGCGACGATCGGCGTGACCTTCAGCATCCAGGCCCGGTTTACCGACCGGCGCGGGCCCGACATCATGCTGCGCGTTTTTCTGGCGGCATTCGCGCTGATCGTGCTGCTTCATCCCGACCGGCAGCTCGCAATGCTGGCGTGCCTGCCGGTGGGCCTCTACGTCGCATACTGGCTCCTGCGGCGCAGGGGCCTCCCCGAGATCGCGCCCGCCAGCGCGGGCCGCGCGTAGCCCGCGCCGGCATTACTCTCCGCTGTGAAAGGGTGTGAGATCCGGCTTGCCGCGCGGAACGACGCCGCGGCGATCAACGACATCCAGAACCACTACGTCGTCAATTCGACTGCCACGTTCCTGACGGAGCCGGTCACGCTGGAGCAGCGGATGACCTGGCTGGAAAACCGCCTGCCGATGCACCCCGTCACCGTCGCCCAGGTCGATGGCGCAACCGTCGGGTGGGGGGCGCTCGATTTCTTTCGCACCCGACCCGCCTACCGGCGCACGACCGAATTCTCGGTATACGTGCATCCAGGCTGGTACCGGCGCGGCATCGGCCGCGGCATCGTGTCCGACCTCGTCGAGCGTGCCCGCGCGCTCGGCCATCATGCGCTCCTCGGGGGATGTTGCAGCGAATCGACGGCGGTAATCGTCCTGCTGGAGACGATGGGTTTCTCGCGCGTCGCACACTTTCCCGAAGTCGGCTACAAGTTCGAGCGCTGGCTCGACGTCGTGTTTCTGCAGCGGCTGATTTGACCAACCGCGCCAGGCCGTCGGCGCGACGCTACGGTTGTATCGTCGGCGAGGGGTCTTCCTCGGTCAGCGCCCGCAGGGTCTTCGAGCGAAATTCCCGGCGATAGAGCACGTAGACCACCCAGGCGGTAGCGACCATCATCAGCCAGGGATGCAGGAACCATGCGAGCGCGGCAAGGGCAAAATAATAAGCGCGCAGGCCGTTGTTGAAGTTGACGCCGGCCGACGAGGTGATGCGGGCGATGCGGTTGATGTCTGGCGCGTACTGCTCCGGGTTGTCCTTGGGCTGCTTCGGCGCCGCCCCGACCAGGATGGAGCAGAAGCCGAGCTGGCGTATGCCCCAGGAAAACTTGAAAAACGCGTAGACGAAGATCACCACCAGCAGCAGCACCTTGATCTCGATCACCCGCTGCGTGCCCTTCACGGTGAAGGGCAGCCCCGATACCACGTCGAGCGCCTGCTGCACATAGCCCAGCAGCGCAATCAGGGCGCCCAGGACCAGCATCGTGGTGGACGCGAAAAACTGTGAGCTGCGCGTCAAGTTGCGCATGATGTTGACGTCCACCATGCGGTTGTCGCGCTCGATCATGCGCACCATCCAGGTGCGGCGGTAGGCGTCCATGCTGGTGTGCAGGCTCGGCACGTTCCGGCCATGCCGCGTCGCAAAGGCGGCATATCCGACCCATGCGACGACGAAGAACAGGAAGGCTGCGATATCGAGCCAGCTGACGGCGAGTTCCGCAAAAAACCGCATGCCCATCCTGCCCTCCCCCAGGTGGTTTTATACGAACAGCGTCAGCACGCCAGTATAGCCATACAGCCGGTTGTGCGAAATTTCACCGTTGCAGAAGAAACCCACCAGCGGAAAGTCGCCGAGCCCGTCGCGGATCATCCTGAGTTCCTGGGAGTCGGGTCCGAACAGGCTCGCCCCGCGGCCCAGGCAGGAATAGTAAACGCCGCCGCGCGGCTGTGTGTAGAGACCCTGGCGGATGCTCTCCAGCATGCGGCTCATGTCCTCGCGCGCCGTGCTGCCGTCGCGGCGGCAGAACATGACGCTGCCGCCGGGTTCCACGATTTCACCGATCGCCACCAGCTTGTGGGCCGTATCGATGCCGACCAGGTTGCGCACCAGGTAGTCCCCGGTGTCGCTGCCGGCGATCGGCAGCCCCGCGAAGATCTGGCCGCCGACGCGGTTCAAA
>JBQTJV010000328.1:0-6107 GCA_052386775.1 Betaproteobacteria bacterium | reverse complement strand
CCATGATTTCCGCCCGCCACGTCCTGCTTGCCGCGCTGTGCCTCGCATGGATACTGCCCGGCCTCATCGGCCACGATCCGTGGAAGCCCGATGAGGCCTACACTTTCGGCGTCGTATACGAGATTTTGACCGGCGGCTCGTGGCTGGTGCCGCGACTGGCCGGCGAGGTTTTTCTGAACGAGCCGCCGTTGTTCCATCTCACGGCAGCGGCGAGCGCACGGCTGTTCTCGCCGCTCTTGCCGCTGCACGACGCCGCGCGCCTGGTAACCGGCTTCTACATGGCGGTCACCTTCGTCTTTTGCGCCCTCGCCGGCCGCGAACTTAACGGCCAGCGCTACGGCACGATCGCCGCGCTGTTGCTGCTCGGCTGCTTCGGGCTGGTGCTGCGCAGCCACCAACTGATTACCGATGTCGCGGCGCTATGCGGCTTCGTGATCGCGCATTACGGTTTTGCGCTGATCGTGCGCCGCGCAATAGCCGGTGGCGCATGGCTCGGAATCGGTGCCGGACTGGTGTTCATGACGCAGGGTCCGCTGGCAGCCGGCATACTGGCTGTCGTCGGCGCACTGCTGCCGCTGGCGCCACCGTGGCGAACGCGGAGCTATGCAGCCGCGATCGCCGTGGCGTTGCTGGTGGCGACGCCCTGGTTTGCGGCATGGCCGTTATTGCTCTATCGGCATGCACCGGCGCTGTTCGAGCAGTGGCTCTGGACCAACAACTTCGCGCGGTTTTACGGCGATTTTGAGCATGGCTTTCTGTACTACATGCGCATCCTGCCCTGGTATGCCTGGCCGGTATGGCCGATTGCGTTATGGACGCTGTGGCGCGCCAGGCTGAGCGGCTTCGGCCAGCCCGGCGTTGCGCTGCCGCTGTTGAGTTTTGTGGTCACGCTCGCGATGCTGAGCGCCGCGCCGGAAGTCCGCGAGCTGTACGCGTTGCCGCTGCTCGTGCCGCTTGCCCTGCTCGCGACACCCACCGCCGACGCATTGCGCCGTGGCGCCGCCAACGCCTGGTACTGGTTCAGCGTGATGGGATTTACCTTCGGCGTGCTGGTTGCATGGTTCTATTGGAGCGGGCTCGAGTTGGGTGTGCCGGCGCGTCTGCACGCGCACCTGCATCGCATGCAGCCCGGTTACGACCCGGGATTCAAGACCATGCCTTTCGCCCTGGGAGCGGCATACACGCTCGCCTGGCTGGGCATGGTGTTCGGCCTGAGACGCCGCGCCGAACGTCCCGTCTATATCTGGGCTGCGGGTGTCACGACAGTCTGGGCCCTGCTTGCCATTCTGTTCGTGGGATGGATCGATACCGGCAAGAGCTATCGCACGATGGTCGCTTCGCTACAGAAAGCGCTGCCGGCAAAGCATCGCTGCATTTCCAGCCGCGAGCTGGGAGAATCGCAACGCGCGATGCTCCACTACTACGCCGCCATCCTCACGTATCGCGAGGAAATTCCCGGGCGCCAGCGCAATTGCGACCTCATGCTGGTGCAAGGCCATCCGCGGTCGGAATCGCCGCCCACGGGCAACTGGCGAAAAATCTGGGAGGGCGGACGTCCCGGCGATAAGGATGAACGCTACCGCCTTTATCAGCGCGTAGCGAGGCCGTAGCGACGGGACACGCCGGGCGCCGCTGAGGCTCGACAATGCCGCCGCCCGGGGCGTAAACTGATCCGCCCTATCGGTGTTCGCCATTGCACCTGCCTTTTTTCCATATCAGCGAGTGAAGGAGACACACATGAACAATGGTCGTGAGGTTGTGGTATTGAGCGGCGTGCGCACCGCGATCGGCGATTACGGCGGCGCATTGAAGGACGTCGCGCCCACGGAGCTGGCCGCCCAGGTGGTGCGCGAAGCGGTCAAGCGCGCCCGCATCGATCCGCAGCAGGTGAACCAGCTGGTGTTCGGCAACGTCATCCATACGGAAGCGCGCGACATGTATTTCTCGCGCGTGGCGTGCATCAAGGGCGGCTTGCCGCAGGACACCACCGCGCTCACGGTGAATCGCCTGTGCGGCAGCGGACTGCAGGCGATCGTCAGCGCAGCGCAGGCCATCCAGCTCGCCGACGCCGATGTTTCGATCGGCGGCGGCGCCGAATCGATGAGCCGCGGCGGCTATATCCTTCCCTCCCTCCGCTGGGGCCAGCGAATGAACGACGGCGGCGTCATCGACATGATGGTTGGCGCGCTGACTGATCCCTTCGACACCGTGCACATGGGCATCACCGCGGAAAACATCGCAGACAAATGGAAGATCACGCGCGAGCAGCAGGACGAATTCGCGGTGGAAAGCCATCGGCGCGCAATCAACGCCATCGAAAAAGGCCATTTCAAGGACCAGATCCTGCCGATCGAGCTCAAGACGCGCAAAGGCACCACGGTGTTCGATCGCGACGAGCACCCGCGTGCCGATGCGACCCTGGAGGGCATGGCAAAGCTGCGCGCAGCGTTCAAGAAGGATGGCACGGTGACGGCCGGCAACGCATCCGGCATCAACGATGGCGCGGCGGCGGTAGTCCTGATGGAGAAGGGCGCCGCGGAAAAGGCCGGCCTCAAACCGATGGCGCGGCTCGTCTCATACGGGATCTCCGGTGTGGATCCGAAGGTCATGGGGATAGGGCCGGTTCCGGCGTGCCAGAGAGCGCTCGCCAAAGCCGGGCTCAAGGTCGCAGACATGGACGTGGTCGAGTCGAACGAAGCGTTCGCCGTGCAGGCACTGGCGGTTTCCTGCGACCTCAAGTTCGATCCGAAAAAGACCAATCCCAACGGCGGCGCCGTAGGCCTCGGGCATCCGATTGGCGCAACCGGTGCGGTGCTTACAGTAAAGGCGCTCCATGAGTTGCAGCGCATCGGCGGACGCTACGGGCTCGTGACCATGTGTATCGGAGGCGGCCAAGGGATCGCCGCAGTCTTCGAACGGATGCATTGACGGCATCCCTGTGCTACGCCGCGCGCCTCAGGCGCGCCAGTTCCGCGAGGCAAAGGTGGGTGAAGGCGAGCCCGCTTGCGGCCGGCGCGATCAGGTTCACCAGGGGAATGTAGTACAGCAGGGCGAGCAGCAGCCCGAGCAGATATAGCTTGCCTTTGGCCCGGGATACGATGGACGCATACTCTTCGCGCTCCGCGTGCTCGGACAGCGCGTCATAGCGCAGCAGGCGCTGGTTGAGGTAAGCCGAAATGAGGAGCGGCAGCACGACCGCGCCCAGACCGGTGAGCCAGAGGGGCAGCGTCGCGATCCACAGCAGGCAGAATATCCCGATTCCAGCCAATGCATTCCCGACACTGCCGAGGAGCGTTCCGCCCGCCCGTTTCTCCAAGTCCGGGAAATGGCGAATGCCGACGTGCGAGACGATGGCCGGCATGGCGAAGATTTCGTTGATCAGGAGCGCCGTAATCAGGATCGCCGGTATGAGGAGTGCCACGACGCCGAACGCCGCGAGCGCCTGCAGCAGCCAGCCGGCGCCGATGTGTTCCAGCCAGCGGGCTGCCGCCGTGCCGGCCGCAAGACCACTCAACCCCGCCGACCAGGCATCCCAGAACCAAAGCGACAGCGAACCCCAGAGCACGATCGCGCCCAGCATGGGCAATAGCATGACGGCCAGGATGCGTGGCGCCCGCAGGTCACGGATCGCCGCGGCCAGCGCAATGACGATGTCAGCCATGGCGGCATTCCGGAAGCCGGCACGGCTTTGCCGCCGGGCGTGCCGGAAGCGCATGGAACAAGCCGGAAGAGATCGCAACCAGCATGGCGAACTTTCAGCGAACGGCAGGTTCTCTGCCATAGAGCAGTATAGTAGCGGTCCCGGTCGTCGCCTGCACCGATAGGTCTTAAAATGCGCGGTGTCATCATCGTTAGCCTTTCCCGGCGATCGTCCGTGCCGTCATGAGCCGGTCTCTCACCCAGCTTCGCGCCTGGCAGAGCTTGCGGCAGCGCTATGCCGACGTCAGCCGACTGCACTTGCGCGAACTGCTCAACGGCGACCCGCGCCGCTTCGAAAAATATTCGCTGGAGTGCGCGGATATTCTGTTCGATTTTTCGAAGCACCGCGTCGACGACGGAACGTTGAGCACGTTGCTCGCGCTCGCCGAGGAGCAGGAGCTGCCCGTCTGGATCAGGCGCCTGTTCGCAGGCGATCACGTGAACACGACGGAGGACCGTCCGGCGCTGCATACCGCGCTGCGCGCGCGCGAGCCGGTGATCCTGCGCGGACAAAACGTGGTCGACGATGTCGCCCGGACGCTGGACCGCGTACGAGCGTTCTGCAGCGAGGTCGCCAGCGGAGCACGCTGCGGCAGCGGCGGGCGTCCGTTCACCGATGTGGTGAATATCGGCATCGGCGGTTCCGATCTCGGTCCCCTGTTCGTCACCGAGGCGCTGACGCCGTACCGGGTGCGCCCGCGCGTGCACTTCGTGTCCAACGTGGACGGGGCGCATCTCGCCGGCGTGCTTCGAGGACTGGAGCCCGAGACCACCCTTTTCATCGTCGCCTCCAAGACGTTCACCACCCAGGAGACTCTGGCGAACGCGCGCTCCGGCCGCGCCTGGCTCGCCGACCGGCTGGGCGCTACGGCGACAGGGGCGCACTTCGCAGCCGTCACGGCGAATCCGGACGCGGCGCAGGCCTTTGGCGTTGCGCCCGAAGCGGTGTTCGAATTCTGGGACTGGGTAGGGGGGCGCTATTCGCTGTGGTCGGCAATCGGACTGCCGATAGCGCTCGCGGTGGGCATGGAGAACTTCAACGCGCTGCGCGACGGCGCCCGCGAGATGGACGAACATTTTCGGCATGCGCCGCTGGCGCGCAATGCACCCGTGATGGCGGGATTGCTCGGCGTGTGGTACATCAACTTTTTCGGGGCGCGCGCGCACGCGGTCCTGCCCTACGACGAGCGCCTGCAGCGGCTGCCCGATTATCTGCAGCAGCTCGAAATGGAGAGCAACGGCAAGCGCGTGCAGCACGGCGGCGAGGAAGTCGATTACGCTACCGCGCCGGTCATATTCGGGGCGGCCGGCACCAATGGGCAGCATGCGTTCTATCAGCTTCTGCACCAGGGCACGCAGCTCATTCCCGCCGATTTCATCGCCTGCTGCCGCAGCGATCACGGCATCCCCGGCCATCATTCGTTGCTGCTGGCGAATTTTTTCGCGCAAACCGAAGCGCTCGCGCTCGGAAAGACCGCTGAGGAGGCGCGCGCCGAGATGCTGAAGCAGGGAATCGCAAAGGACAGGATCACGACGCTGCTGCCGCACCGCGTGTTCGAGGGCAACCGGCCCACCACTTCAATCGTGCTGCCGCGCCTCACGCCGCGCGCGCTCGGCGCGCTCATCGCCTTTTACGAGCACAAGACGTTCGTGCAGAGCGTCATCTGGAACATCAACGCCTTCGACCAATGGGGAGTGGAGCTGGGCAAGCAGCTCGCGGCGCGCCTGCTCCCCGAACTGCAGGACGATGCTTCCGTAAATTCGCACGACGTCTCGACCAACGGCCTGATCAACCATTTCAAGGCGCACCGCGTGTAGCGCGGCGCGACATTTCCAAGGAGGAAACATGAACGATGAAGCGCTCAACATGAGCATCCGGAAGTTTCTCAAGACGGTGGGCGTCAACTCGCAGCTCGCCATCGAAAAGGCGGTGCGCAAGGCGATCGAGGAAGGGAAACTGAGCGGAAACGAGACGCTCCCTGCGAACATGACGCTCAGCGTGGGCAGGCTCGCGCTGGAAGTGAAATTCGACGGCGACATCAAGCTCGGCTAGCCGCCGGAGCTTCAGATCTTGAGGAAATGCTCGCGATAGTACTTGAGCTCTTCGATCGATTCGTAGATATCTGCGAGCGCCTCATGCTTGCCGTGCTTGGTAAGTCCCGCCATGATGTCCGGCTTCCAGCGCCGCGCCAGTTCCTTGAGCGTGCTCACGTCGAGGTTGCGATAGTGGAAATAGGCTTCGAGGCGCGGCAGGTGGCGCACGAGGAAGCGCCGGTCCTGATGCACGGAATTCCCGCACATCGGCGAGGTCGACGGCGGAACATAGCGCTCCAGGAAAGCGATCATCTGGTCTTCCGCCGCGCGCTCCGTCAGCGCTGAGGCACGGACCCGTTCGATCAAGCCCGACT
>JBQTJV010000327.1:0-8116 GCA_052386775.1 Betaproteobacteria bacterium | reverse complement strand
TTCAAAACGCATCTGCCGGATCTCCTGTAGCATCCTTGCCCGTTTCATCTCGCCCCCCTTTCGGAGAGCCAGTGAACCGGACAAATGACGTGCTACATAGACCGGACAAATGATGTGCTATCTACAGCGGGGCGCCGGCTCGCTTGACGATCCAGCGACGCCGGTCCATGCTTTGCGGCACTCCCCAGCAGGAACCAAGAGGCCACATGTCCACCGATTCCGCACGCTCGGCAACGGACCGTTTCGGCAACCCGGTCGACCCCATCGTACGCTACGCGCGCGGGGCCATACTCAAAAGCACCGACGAGGAAGTGAAGCGCATGCTGCGCGCCCGGCAGATGGTCGGCGAGCGGGTACGAAATCGCGGCAAGGAGAGCGTGTACGACCTGTCCGGGATGAACCGCGGCAGCGGGCTCGGCACCGAGGAGGTGCCGCATCTCACCAGTCACGTCCCGTTCTTCGAGCGTTTCGAGGGAAAAACCGAGCCGCTTGCGCTCAAGCACATGGGGGCCGATGCGTCGCGACACCGCGCGCTGATCTTGAATCGCGTCTCCGCGGCCAATTTCATTGCGCTCACTACGATCCTCAAACCGGGAGACCGCGTGCTCGGTTTCGCTCCGGCAGGCGGTGTGACTCATCCTTCCGTCGTCCGTCCGATCAGCATGGCGGGGGCGGAATTCAGGGAGTTTTTCGCCTTTTTGGATCTCGAACGCGCATGGCAGAACGAAGGCGCGCCGCGGCTGCTGATCATCACGCCGATCACCGCCTCGAAGAAGCATCTCGATCTCGCGGATTTCAGGCGCGCGCTCGCGCTCCCGCGCGCACCGCACACGCTGGTGTACGTCGACGATGCGCATATGGCCTCGCGCATCGGCTTTTTCGGGGAGCCGCGCACTTTCGAAGTGGGCGACGTGGATCTTGCCGTCTGTTCTGCGGACAAGCATGTCGCCGGCCCGCGCGCCGGCGTATTCGTGGGCCGTCCGGAATTGGTCACGATGATCGGCTCGCGCGCCTATGAATTGGGGCTCGAAGCGCAGGCCGGACAGTACGTCGGTGTCGCCAACGCGCTCCGCGATTTCGATCCCGGCGTCATCCGGCGCGCGGGAGAACTGGCGAAGGAACTGGTCGAAGTGCTCGCGGCGCAATACGGCTCGGCGCGCGCCTACCTCGGGGGACCGGGCGTGTCGATTTCAGGCGACGACGTGCTCGACATCGCCCGCGAGCAGCGCGGAACGGATGACAAACCGGCGCTCGTCGCCGTCGAAGCGGCCGGTCTGGTGGCCATGGAAATGCTGGAGCAGGACGGCATCCTCACCATCGGCGCGGTGGCGATGCCGGGCAGCGCTCCGGCGTTGCGGCTGATGATGTACCCGGACGGCCACAAGCTCGGCGTGGAACGCATTGCCGCGTCGGTCGAAAACGGCATCGCGCGGCTCTCCGAAGTTCTGGATGATGCGGAGGAAGCGCGCGCGCAGTTGCTCGGTGAGTGATGCCGCTGATCTGATGGTCTAAACCGGCATGGGCTGTGAGTTGCCGAGGGTGATCCAGCCGCGGATGATGCGGTAAAGCACCCAGATGCCAACGCCGACGCCGAGCAGCCACGCCAGCGGAATGCCGACGACGGTAAAGATAAGAAGAATGACCGCCAGCAGCCAGAGCAGTGCCCACCAGAACGTGCGGATCTGCCAGCCGAAGTGGGAATCGAGGAACGTCCCCCGCGCGTCGCTGCGCTTCACGTAGTTGATGATGACCGCGATGATGGAGGGCCAGCCTGTGACAAACGCCGTGACGATGAAGGCGCTGGTCAATATGCCCATCACGGCGCTGAACGCATGCAGCCCATAGATGAGGTGCGTAAGGCGCACCATGCTCTCGCGCGGCACCACCGCCTGCGTTGCAACATCGATATCGGTCATCGTTATTCCTTTCCCGCGCTCAGCAATTCGGCGGCAAGGGCTTGCCACTCCCGGTCCAGGGCCCCGCGCGTGCGCTCGCGGCCCGCGCGCTCATACCAGTAATCTGCGTTGGAAAGATCGCCCTCGCGACGGTGGAGGTAGGCGTGCACCGCTGCGGCGGCCCGCCCCTTCTGCGACTGTGCGATTTCGTGGGCCCGGTTCCAGTCGCCGTGTGCCTCGTACCACAGGGCTTCCAGCAATTTGCCGAGGCGCGCCGGCGGCACGCTCGCGGACAGCGATTCGCGAAACTCGACCAGGTCCA
Source organism: Betaproteobacteria bacterium (assembly GCA_052386775.1). Taxonomy (GTDB): domain Bacteria; phylum Pseudomonadota; class Gammaproteobacteria; order Burkholderiales; family SG8-41; genus DSOT01. Next base: position 5,899 of record JBQTJV010000327.1, on the reverse strand, counting down.
TGGTGTCCATTTTCGTGCAGGCCCACCGGTTTGTCACGGCGCACGCTCAAAAGGTGCCCCCTTTCTGCTAACCTTCGGGGTTATCTGACATTTCACATCTTACGAGGCAAGCATGGCTGCGAATCCCAATGAACGCCCGGCCGACCCGACCATGGATCCGGCGGCGCTCTACCGCGAGGAAATCTACACCGATCGCAGGGTCGGCACACTGCGCGTGTTGACGCCGGTCAAGCGCGATGGCTCCCCCGATTCCGCCCGCAAGACCGTCTACTCGGGCGAGGCGCAGATTCTGACCAATGCCGGCCCGTTGCCGATCAATTTCGAGATCGATGCGGGCTCGCTCGAGGACGCGGCGCAGAAATTCGCCGCTGCGGCCAAGGAAGCGATCGAGCGCACGATGCGCGAGCTGCAGGAGCTGCGCCGTCAGGCCGCCTCCTCCATCGTCGTGCCGCAGGGCGGCATGGGCGGACTTCCCGGCGGCGGCATGCCGGGGGGCGGGAAGATACAGCTACCGTAGTTTTCACAAGCGGGACACGCGCCACTTGTGCATGCTGGTGGCATAGGGCAAACTCGCCTGGAATCCAGAAACCGGAGGTGACGTTATGAAACACGCCGCTGCCAGCCTCGTGCTGGCAATCGTAGCGCTGGGCGTGCCGGTGGCAACGACCGCACAGACCTATCCCACCAAGCCGATTCGCGTGATCGCGCCGTTTCCCGCGGGCGGCACGTCGGACACCATCGCGCGCATACTGGGGCAGAAGCTGACCGAGGCCTGGAAGCAGCAGGCCATCGTGGAGAACCGCGCGGGTGTTGCGGGCAGCCTCGGTTCAGCGGTCGCCGCAAAGTCACCGCCCGACGGTTATACGCTGCTTGTCGGCAACGTCGGGCCGGTCGCGATCAATCACAACGTATACAAGAACACGGGATACGATCCGGTCAAGGACTTCACGCCGATCACGTTGGCGGTTACAGCTCCGCAGCTCGTGGTGGTGCACCCCTCCGTGCCGGCGAAGAATTTCAAGGAATTCACCGCGCTGGTGAAGAAGCACAAGGGCAAGATCAACTACGGCTCCAGCGGCCCCGGCAGCATCTCGCACCTTTCCGCGGAGCTCTACAAGCAGATGACGGGTGCCGACATGCTGCACGTGCCGTTCAAAGGCTCGGCGCTTATCACCAACGCGGTGCTCGGCGGTGAAATCGATGTCGTGTTCTCCGACATGGCGGTCGTGCTGCCGCATGTGCAGGCGAACAAACTGCGCGCGCTCGCCGTGACAGGACCCGAGCCTACGCCGCTCGTTCCGGGCGTGCCCACGATCGCAGCCTCCGGCGTACCGGGCTTTTCGATGACGAGTTGGTGGGGCGTGCTCGGACCCGCCGGGATGCAGCCCGCCATCATCACACGCCTGAATACGGAGCTCGTGCGCATCCTCAAGACCGACGATGTGAAGCAGAAATTTGCCAACCTCGGCGTGGATGCCGCCAACAGCACGCCGCAGGAGTTCAGTAGTCTGATCCGGACCGAGATCGACAAGTACGCGAAGCTGCTCAAGGCGGTGGGTATCCAGCCGCAGTAGGGCCGCGGATTCGCCTGACACAACGGCCGCCTCGTGGGCGGCCGTTGTCGTTTTTGCCTGGCGCTGCGGATCAGAAATACGCCTGCCCCGGCTTGATCGGCGGCGTCCATTCGCAGTTGCCCCACGGGCCGTCGCCGTTTTCGCGAATATAGGCGATGCGTCCCGACTTTTTCGGCTTGCGCTTGCCCGAGAACAAAGCCTGCAGCCAGTCGAGCACGTAATCGTGGCAGTCCATCCCGCCCAGGTTCGAGATGCCCCACAGCGGATGGTACTGGTTTTCGAACACCCACATTTCCTTCGGCACCTTGAGATCCGAGAACGCTTCCACCGCATCCTCGAGCGGGCACAGCGGATCGAATTCTCCCGTCACGAGCAGCGTCGGGCATTTCACCTTCCCGAGATACCCGCGCACGGTCATGCCCTGCGCCACGTCCTTGTCGAATTTTTCCTCGTCCTCGTACCCCGCCATGTACATGAACATCTGCTTGAAGCGGGGCGAGGACTGCGTGAAGATGGTGTTGTTGGGATTGAAGCACGCCACCGAACTCACCACGGCGGCGGCGCGATGGTCGTAGCTCGATAACCGCAGCGACCAGTAGCTGCCCATGCTGATGCCGTAAATGGCGATCTTCTTTGCGTCCACTTCCGGCCGTTTCATCAGGTAGCTGATCACGGCGGCGCCGGCGCGCTCGTAATTGTCCTTCACCGCGCGGATCTTCTGGATGTTGGAGTTGCCCTGGCCCGGCCCGTCCATCGCGAGCACGTGAAAGCCACGCGCGAGCGCGACGTTGTGCGCCGCCTTGGGAAAGACTTCCTTGGTCTGGTCCATGCCCGGCACGTAGATCACCACGGGCGCCTTGCGCCGGTCGGGCAGCAGGTGCAGCAGGCAGGAGATCGTCTTGCCGCCCTCGAACGGCACTTCGACGCGCTCGATGGGATACGGCGCCACTTTCGAGCGGCGGTCCACCATCTCGTTCAGCTTGTTGCAGAGATGGACCTTCACAGGATGGTCGTCGAAATAGATCGGGTGCTGCGCCATGCGGTAGGCTTCGATCGCATGGTCGTAATGATAGGTAGCTGCGGCATCGTGCCCCTGCGCCTGCGCGCGCCGCGCGAGTTTTTCGTGCCGCTCCGCCGCCTCCCGCCACACCTTGGGCAGCATGCGATAGTTGCGCGCCCGCTTGCCCGGCGGCACCTCGAGATCGTCACGCTCGAAGTTCTGCACCCGGCCGCGCATGTTGAGCGCAAGGTCGAGCATCCACTGCTGGTTGTCGCGCTGGGTTCTCATTTTGCGGATCATGATCGCTCCCTCTCTGGCAGTTAACGTTTCGGCGGAATGACCGGCAGCAGCACGTACGCCGGATGTTGCGGGCCGACATGCAGCGTGATTTTGCCGCCAAACACGTCCGGCGGCCGATCGGTCGGATCGTCATGGACGAAAGGACCGCAGCCGCGCATCGGGTTTTTCATGTTCGACAAGGTTGCCGGCGCGCCGTCGTGCTCGTAGTCCTTGCCGCGGATGGTGAGCGCGACGCGATAACCCGGCGGCACCACGATGCAGGTCGGCCAGATTTCGATGTCCAGCTCGTAGACCTTGCCCGGCTCGAGCGGCTGCTTTTCGTCGTGGGTGTGGTAAGGGCGGCACGGCAAGGAGAGCTTCGGGTCGAGCTTGCGATGCGAAGCGCGCAGCCAGCCCTGGGCGACCGGCGTCTTCGGGTCGAGCGCCCCCTGGAAGAGAACCTCCTTGCCCTGCTGGTCGTAGACGCGCAGCACCACGAAGCAATCCGCATCGCGGGTCGACGAGGAAATGAAAAGCTTGAGCGCGGAAGGACCGGTGATCTCGGTATCCTTTTCGATCGCCGGCATCCAGAAGGTCACGCCGTCGCCCATCATGTCGTAGGTCAGCGTTGCGCTGTCGCTCGGCGGAGTCTCGGCGAGCTTCTTGTCGCGCACGTCGAGATAGCCCTTCGTCCACTGTGTGCGCGCGAGCGGCCACTCGTTCTCGGCGCGCTCGACGAACCTTTCTCCCGGATGCCGAACCTGCAGCAGCACGGGCGGCTGCTTGTCCCAGCCGTTCTGCACGTCCTTCAGGAAATAATCGAAGAAGCGCTTCTGCAACCCCACCCCGTAATCGGTGTAGAACGGTGCCCAGTGCGAGCCGCCGTGCGCTTCGAGCCATTTCTGCTGCGAGGCGGCGCGCATGTAGCCCTCGAAGTTGCCGCGTGGGTGCAGGCCCTGCCCGCCCCAGTTCGCGGCCGAAAGCAGGGGCACCGTCACTTTGGAAAGATCGGCGGTGCGCTGACGGTAGTAGTCATCGTTGGCGAGCGCATGTTCGAGCACCCCCGCCCACATATCGCCGCGATTGCGCGCCAGTTCCTCCTCCGGCAGCGTCTCGGGTCCGCAGACCAGTTCGCCCGTGACGCGGCTTTTCGGTCCCCGTTCGCCGCGGCCATGCTGCACGGTCTTCACCTGCATCTCCTGCCAGTTCTTGCGGAAGGTGCAGGCGATGCCGCCGTGGCGCACGGAATCGCGGTAGTAATCGACCCAGCCCTCCCACACGCAGATCGCCGCGAGATGCGGCGGCTGCAGGGCGGCCGCGCGCCACTGGCTGCTCGCGTAATACGAAATCCCGTTGAGTCCGACCTTGCCGCTGCACCACGATTGCGTAGCGGTCCACTCGATGCAGTTGTAGAAGTCGCGATTCTCGCGCGCGTTGTTGTGATCGAGATAGCCGGGCGAGCGTCCGGCGCCGCGCGAATCCACGCGCACGCAGACGTAGCCGTCCGGCACCCATTTCTCCGGATCGACAACCTCCCAGTTCTGATACTTGTTGGTGCTGTTGGCCACCGCGTCGGGATAGTCCCGCGCCATGATCTCCCACGCCGTCTTGTAGCCTTCCTGGAAGGCAAGCCCCTTGCCGTAGGGCCCGTAGCTCACGAGCGCGGGATAGCGGCCCGGCTCGATCGGCCGGAATACGTCGGCGCGCAGCACAAGGCCGTCGTCCATTTCGATCGGCACGTCCCAGTCGATGCGCATGCCGTCGCGCACTTCGCTCTTGTATTCGCTCATTTCATTTCACCCAAAACCGCAAGACCGGGTACAGACCACCTTTTTCACTCGTGTCCGCCTCCGGCAAAGTTAAAACCGTGGTCTGTCCCCTATTTCGGGGGGATGACGGGGAGCATCAGCCACGAGTCGTATTTGCCACCCGCGTAAACAGTGTTCTCGGCGCCGGCGTTGTAGTCGGCGTGATAGTGCGTGTAGGGCGCGCTGCCCACGCCGTCGCGCGGCTGGATGTCGATGCGGATGCGGTGCCCCTTCGCGAACACCATGCTGGTCGGCCACACTTCGACCTGGCATTCCACCGGCTCGTTGGGCTTCAGCCACCAGCGCTCGTTGTGCGCGTGGTACGGGCGATAGGGGAGCGACTTCTTCTCGTCGAGCTTGCGGTGCGAGGCGCGCAGCCAGCCCTTGGTCACGCACGGGATCGCCTGGCCGTGCTGCCCCACTTCGCAGACATCCTTGCCGTCCGGCCCGATGTTGCGGATGCTCGCAAAGATGTCCATGTCCTCCGAGGTGCTCGACACCCACAGGTTGAGCACGATCGGGCCGGTGACTTCCGTGTCTTTCTCCAGCGGCGGCGTCTGGAACGAGACGCCGGTGCGGTTGAGCGTGCCGTGCGAGGTGGCGAGCGATGAGCCCGAGGCGACGCCGGCGCGTGTCATGCCGGTCGCCGAATAAGTGAGCTTGCCCTCCTTCTCCGGCACTGATGGCGCGAGCCGCCCTTCCATCGCATCGGGATCGGGCGATGGCTCACGCTCGACGTGCAGATACATCTTCGTCCACTGCGTGCGCGCGAGCGGCCATTCGTTCTCGGTGCGGAAGGCATAGGGCCTGGTACTGCCGCCGGTGCGGATCTCCAGCTTGATCGGCGGTTCGTCGAGGATGCCGGTGTCGATCCCCTTCAGCCAGTGATCGAACCAGCGCAACTGGTCCGTGCGCCCCTCCTCGGAGTGGAAGGGATGGAAGTGCGTGCCGGTGTGTATGCGCAGCTTCTTGTATTTCGACGCCGCGCACATGTAACCCTCCGTGTTGCCGCGCAGGTGCATCGAGAAACCGCCCCAGTTGCCGACGCTGTAAAGCGGCACGGTGATCTTGTCCCACTGCGCGCTGCACTGCCGCCAGTACGCGGAATCGAGATCGTTGCGCATGTAATTCCACATCATGTCGTTGTGAAAGGCATCCGGGTTGTAGCTCCGCGGGCGCCCCATCAATTGATGCGCGGTGTGGGTGAGCCACCAGTTGCCGATGAAGCCGATCATGAA
>JBQTJV010000326.1:0-8142 GCA_052386775.1 Betaproteobacteria bacterium | reverse complement strand
AGCCCGACATCGCGATCGAACCCATCGTGCAGGCCCAAACGCGGGGCAAACCGCTTGCCGTATTCCTCGCGCCGCACGCCGAGCAGTCGCTCCGGCTCCTGGCCGATGCCGGCATCGCGGGCTTTCGCACGCCGGAATCGTGCGCCGACGCCATACGGGCATGGCGCGACTGGGCGCGGCCGGCGGAAGCGCCCGCGATCGACGAGAAGAACGTTGCCGGCGCTGTGGAACGGCTGCGGCACTCGCCGCGCCTGAACGAACACGAGGCTTGCCACGTCTTCGCCGCGCTCGGCGTGCCGCAGGCGGCAAGTCAGGTACTGGCGAGGCCGGACGAAGCTGTCGGCGTCGAATTTCCGGTGGTCGCCAAAGTTTTGTCGTCCGACATCGCGCACAAGACGGACGCCGGCGGCGTCGTCCTCGACATTGCCGATGCCGTTGCGCTGCGCACGAGCGCGGCGGCAATGATGATGCGCGTGCGCGACCGCTATCCGAACGCGCGTATCGACGGCATCCTGGTGCAGCGCATGGAGCAGGGGCTGGCCGAAGTGATCGTCGGCTACCGGCGCGATCCCCAGGCCGGCCCCGTCGTGATGCTCGGTATCGGCGGTGTGCTGGCGGAAATCTATCGCGATATCGCCTTGCGCCTTGCACCCGTTAGCGTCGAGCAGGCGCACGGCATGATCGAGGAAGTGAAGGGGCTCGCGGTGATCCGCGGCTATCGCAACCTGCCGCGCGGCGATCTTGCCGCGCTCGCCCACGCCGTGAGCGCGTTTTCGCAGCTGGCGGTCATCGCGGACGTCCAGGAAGCGGAGATCAACCCGCTGATCGTGAAGCGCGAAGGCGTCGTCGCGGTGGACGGTCTCATCGTACGACAGGCCGCATGATGTATCGCACGCTTGACGATATGACGCGACAGATCCCGGCAGGCCCGTCCCCAGAGAGGAGCGTTTATGTTGCTTGAGCAGATCGCCGATTACGCCATCCGGGAACAAGGCGCGTCGTTGCCGCCCACCGTCGTGCATCACGCCAAGCGGGCGGTCATCGACTGGTATGCCGCGCTCCTGCCCGGCAGTATCGTAACGCCGGCAACGCTGCTGGAGCAGGCGCTGGCCGAAGACCTCGATCGCGGCCGGGCGCGCCTCGCCTCGGGCCGGCGCGCGACGTTGCGCGCCGCCGCGCTCATCAACGGTGCGGCTTCGCACGCGGTGGAATTCGACGACATCTATCGCGATGCGGGCTATCATCCCGGCAGTCCGACGATTTCCGCCGCGCTCGCCGCAGCGCAGGCGCATGGCGTAGCGGGCGAGATGTTCCTGCGGGCCGTGATCGTCGGCTACGAAGTCTCGACGCGCATCGGCGAGGCCGTCATGCCCTCGCATTACGCCTACTGGCACACCACGGGGACGGTCGGCAGTTTTGGCGCTGCGGCAGCGGTCGCGACCATCCTGGGCTGCAGCCGCCAGCAGTTCATGCACGCGTTGGCGACGGTCGGCACCTTTGCCGCGGGCCTGCAGCAGGCGTTTCGCTCGCAGGCGATGAGCAAGCCGCTGCACGGCGGTCACGCGGCCGATGCCGGCGCGCTGGCGGCCATGGTGGCGGCCCGGGGCGTGACCGGCGCGCTCGACATCCTGGAGGGCGAAGTCGGCTTCGGCGCCGCCATGAGCAAGAACCCGGACTGGACCCGGGCCACGCGCGGTCTGGGCAGCGACTACCACATCGTGCACATGACGTTCAAAAACCACGGCTGCTGCGGACATACCTTTCCGTCGATCGATGGGGCGCTGGTCCTGAAGGAGCGGCACCGCCTCGACCATCGCGCCATCCGAAAAATTCGCCTGGCGACCTACAAGGCCGGGCTCGACATCATCGACAACGCCACCCCTGAGGGCGAGTACCAGGCGAAGTTCAGCCTGCAGTACGTGGTCGCCCACGCCCTCGTGCACGGCAGCGTGCGGTTGAACGCCTTTCTGCCGGAGCGGCTCGGGGATCGCGAGGTGCGCACCCTCATGCAGAAAATCGAATGCGTGGCGGATGCCGAACTGTCGAAGGGCTATCCGACGCAGCGGGCAGCGCAGGTGGAAATCGAGATGAGCGACGGCAGGCGCTACAGCCACTTTCAACCCACGCGCAAAGGCGATCCCGAGATGCCGCTCACGGATGCGGAACTCGACGACAAGTTCACCGAGCTTGCGGTACCGGTCATCGGAGATGTCCCGGCACGCGGGTTGCTCGCGCAGCTCCGGGCGCTGGAGACGCTGCAGCACTGCGATTTCGAGTACGCCGCCGCGCCGGTGCGCGCCGCAGTCTAGGAGGGCAAGATGTCCGAAGCGAAGCTGCCGCTCAGCCGCTACACCGTGCTCGATCTCACACGCGCGCGGGCCGGTCCGACCGCGGTGCGCATGCTGGCCGACTGGGGCGCGAACGTCATCACGATCGAGGAGCCCGGCGAGCAGGACGGCGACGGCGGCCCGTTCGACCGCCGCCACGGATCCGACTTCCAGAACCTCCACCGCAACAAGCGCAGCATCACGCTCAACCTGAAATCGCCGGACGGCGTCGCGGTGTTCAAGCGCATGGTCGAGAAGGCGGACGTGGTGGTCGAGAACTACCGGCCCGGCGTCAAGCATCGCCTCGGCATCGATTACGACAGCCTGCGCAGGATCAACCCGCGCCTCGTCTACGCCAGCATCTCGGGCTTCGGGCAGGAAGGCCCGTATCGGGACCGCCCTGGGCTCGATCACGTCGTGCAGGGCATGGGCGGCCTCATGTCGATCACCGGCCTGCCGGGACAGGGCCCGGTGCGCGCCGGCATCGCCATCTCCGACTCGAGCGCGGGCCTGTACTGTGCGTTCGGCATCGTGCTCGCGCTGCTGGAGCGGGAGCGCTCCGGCGAAGGCCAATGGGTGCAGACCTCGCTGTTGCAGGCGTTGATCGCCATGCTCGACTTCCAGGCCGCGCGCTGGCTCGTCAACAAGGAAGTGCCGCCGCAGGCCGGCAACAATCATCCGACCGCCATTCCGACCGGCGTCTTCAGAACCGCGGACGGTTACATCAATATCGCCGCGTCGGGAAATCTGTACGAGCGCCTGTGCCGCGCCATCGGGGCGCCGGAACTCATCAAGCACCCCGATTACGCCGACTTCAAGCTGCGCCAGAAGAATCGCGACGCGTTGAACGAAGAGATCGCCGCGCGCACGGTAACGAAGCCTTCCGCGGAATGGATCGATCTGCTCAATCAGGCGGGCGTGCCGTGCGGGCCGATCTACACGATCGACAAGATGTTTGCCGATCCGCAGGTCCGGCAGCTTGCCATGGCACAGCCGGTGACGCATCCCCGGCTCGGGAAGATCGATATCGTCGGCCAGGGCGTCAAGCTCATGCGCACGCCGGCTCAGGTGCGCGCGCCCGCGCCCGATCGCGGCGCGAACACCGCAGAGGTGCTGGCCGAATTCGGCTACGGTGCCGCGGCGATAGAGGACCTGCAGCGGCGCGGTGTGGTTTAACGCACAGCGAGCGATCTACGGTGCCGGCCTGCCCGCTGTTCAAGCGCCCTTTCCTGTTCCTGCGACACGGCGAAACGGAGACGAACCGGCTCGGGCTGACGGCGGGGATGACCGATGTGGTCCTTAACGAGAGGGGCCAGGAACAGGCCCGCGCGGCAGCCGCGGTGCTCGTCGGTCTCGGCGTCGACGCCATTTATTCGAGTCCGCTGCAACGCTCGCTCGCCACCGCGCGCTGCGTCGGGGCCGCGCTGAACCTCCCGGTGGTCACCATTCCCGAGCTGGCGGAGCGCAACTGGGGCGTCCAGGAAGGGCGCCCGCGCGCGAAGCGGGACCGGGCAGCGAAGCCTCAGGGCGGTGAGAGCCTCGAAGAATTCACGCGGCGCACGCTTGCCGGGCTCGCAAAAATACGCGGCGACCGCCTGCCGCTCATCGTCGCCCACTCCGGCACCTTTCGGGTCATCTGCGCGCAGGTGCATATCGAAGCCGGCGCACAAGTCGCAAACTGCTGTCCGATCCGCCTGTCCCCGCCGCGCGCACCCGACACCGGGTGGGCGGTGGAAACGCTCTGAAGCCTCCCCGTGGCTATAATCGCGGACGCTGCCACCCGCCGCATAAGGAGGAGTCATGATGAGATTCCGCTCGTTGCCCGCAGCTCTGGGTATGGCGGCGATCGTCTGCTGCGAGCTGGCGATCGCACAGAGTTTTCCGTCGCGCCCCCTCCGTCTGGTCGTACCCTACGCGCCCGGCGGCAACGTCGATATTTCGGCGCGCATCGTGGGCCCGGGATTGAGCGATCTGCTGAAGCAGACCGTCATCGTCGAGAACCGGCCTGGCGGCGGCGGTAACGTCGGCGCCGCGCTGGTGGCCAAGGCGACGCCTGACGGCCATACGCTGCTCGTGGGCTCGAGCGGCCCGCTTTCCGTCAATCCGGTGGTGTTCAAGGATGTCCCGTACGACTCCGTGAAGGACTTCGCGCCGGTCAGCCTGGTGCAGATCGTGCCGCTGGTGGTGCTGGTGAGCCCCAAGTTCAACGTCGGCTCGGTCAAAGAGCTGATCGAGCGTGCCAGGGCGCAGCCCGGCCGGATCACCATGGCCTCCGCCGGTTCGGGCACCACGAATCACTTCGCCATCGAGCTGTTCAGTTCGGTCACCGGCGCGAAATTCCTGCATGTCCCGTACAAGGGCAGCGGCCCGGCGCTCGGGGAGTTGCTCGGCGGGCAGGTGAACACCATGGTCGACCAGCTCACCTCATCCATGGGCTTCATCAGGGAAGGCAAACTCAAAGTGATCGCGGTGACCGCCGCGAAGCGCGTGGGCGCCCTGCCCGGGGTGCCGACGCTCGCTGAATCCGGTGTGCCGAATTACGAAGCCAGTACCTACCTCGGGATCCTGGCGCCCGCCGGCACCCCGCGCGAGGCGGTCGCGAAACTCAACGGAGCGCTGCGCAAAGTGGTCGATACCCCGGCCGTCCAGGACCGCTTTCGCGGGCTGGGCGCCGATCCCGGCGGCAGCACGCCGGAACAGTTTGCAAGGATGATCCGGGACGAGCTCGGCAAGTGGCGTAGTCTCGCCGCCACCGCCAACCTCCAGTTCAACTGAATGCCCAGTTTGGCGTTTACTCCATAATTATCAATAAGTTGTAAAATGAACCCGAGCGGGTGCAAGCACTCGCTTACATCAGTACCCACGTCGTGCCCGGGCTGGCTATTTCCCGGTGAAGCGCGGCTTGCGGCCTTCGCGATGGGCGGCGATCGCCTCGTCCACGTCGTGGCTCCATTCCAGCCGGGCGCGCAGCGCGTCCGACATGCGCCGGGCTTCAGCGAGCCCCGGGGCAAGGCGAGCGTGCGCTATCCGCTTGGCGCCGCGCAACGCGATCGGTCCTTTGTCAGCCATGGTGCGGGCCACCGTCATCACTTCGTCCATGAAACGCGCGTGAGGGTAGGCGCCGAGTGCAAAACCGATGCGCACCATTTCTTCCGCGCCGACTTCCCGCCCGGTGCACAGTAACTCCAGCGCCCGCGCGTGGCCGACGACCGCCGGCAGTCGCGCCGGCCCGCCGCCGCCCGGTATCCCGCCCATATCGGCCTCGGGGAACGAGATGGTGGCCCGCTCGGAAGCAAAGCGCATATCGCAAGCAAGCGCTAACTCCACGCCGTTGCCCCGCGCCTTGCCGTTCAGCGCGGCGATGACGATCTGCGGCAGCAGCTCGAGCGCGTCGCGCAGTCGCGCGCCGCGCAGCACGAAATCGATGATTTCCTGTTTCTCCATGGCGCCGCGGATGGCGGGGTCGAAGGCGCCCCACGAGAAATACTCGTCCCCGGCGCCGCGGACGACGACGACCTGCGTTTCCTCGTCCTGGTGGAGCGCCTCCACCACCGGCTCGAAGGCGTAGAGCATGTCCTTGCGCCAGCGATTGGCGTCGGCGGGACGGTTCAGCGTGATGACGGCGATTTTCTCTTCGCGCGTGACCAGGATCGGCGAGTCCGTCATCGTGCTATCCGTCTCTCTGAAGCAGGTTCACAAGAACTTCCCGGTAAATGTCAGGCAGCGCCTCGAGCTCGTCCAGCCGGATGCACTCGTTGATTTTGTGGATGGTCGCATTGGTGGGGCCCAGCTCGATCACCTGCGGGCATATATCGGCGATGAACCGCCCGTCCGAGGTGCCGCCGGTAGTGGACAGCTCGGTATCGAGCCCGGTCACTTTCTTGATGGCGCGCGCCACCGCGTCGACGAGATCGCCCTTCCGGGTGAGGTACGGCCGGCCATCGTAGCGCCAGTCGATGTCGCAGGCGACGCCGTGCTTGTCCAGGATCCCGATGAAGCGGGTCTGCAGCGACTCGACCGTGCTCGCCGTGGAGAAGCGGAAATTCGATTTGATGGTGGCGGTCCCGGGGATCACGTTGTTCGCGCCGGTGCCGGCATTGATGTTCGAAATCTGCCAGGTGGTGGGCGGAAAATATTCGTTGCCGCGGTCCCACTCCGTTTGCGCCAGTTCGGCGATTGCGGCAGCGACTTCATGCACCGGATTGCGGGCGAGATGGGGGTAGGCGACGTGGCCCTGCACGCCCTTGACCACGAGTTCGGCCGAAAGCGAGCCGCGGCGACCGTTCTTGATCATGTCGCCCAGGCGGTTGACCGACGTGGGTTCGCCCACGAGGCAGTAGTCGAGACGCTCGCCGCGCCGCGCCAGCGCTTCGACCACTTTCACCGTTCCGTCGGTCGCCGGCCCCTCTTCGTCGGAGGTAAACAGCACGGCAATCGAGCCCAAATGATCGGGATGCGCCGCCACGAATCCGGCGATCGCCACCACGAACGCCGCCAGGGAAGACTTCATGTCCGAGGCGCCGCGGCCATAGAGCACGCCGTCGCGGACAGTCGGGGTGAACGGATCGCTCTGCCACTGGTTGAGCGGACCCGTGGGCACGACATCGGTGTGACCGGCGAAACACACGAGCGGTGCCGCCGTGCCGCGGCGCGCCCACAGGTTGTCCACGCCCTGGCTGCTCATGCGCTCGCAGCGAAACCCGAGCGGCTCCAGCAGGCCGGCCAGGAGGTCGATGCAGCCGGCATCGTCCGGCGTGACGGAGCGGCGGGCGATGAGCTGGCGCGTGAGTTCGAGCACGTTGATTTCCACGACATGGACCTCGGGGACGGAAGACTGAAATCTTAGCAAATAGCGGGTAAAATCCGCGAGCCAATTACCGGCTGCCGCGGGAACGGAACCGAGATCCTCGTTGCCTGCCGCGGCGCGCACTCGCCGACTCGCCATAATCGTCCAGCTCCCGGACATGACTGCGTTACTCGTTTCGCATCAGTGCAACCTCGAACACGGCACGCAACTCGCCGCGTTCGCGGCACGGGAAGGGCGCATGCTCGAACTGATCGTGCTGCCCGCGGCGTGCGATGCGCGTTTGAGCGCGGCCGACTGCGCGCGCGTGGAAGCGGCGTTTTTTTCCGGCGACGTGTTTCCCGACTATTCCCGACAGTTCTTCTCGGCGGTGCGCAAGGCCTCCAGCTTGAAATGGCTGCACGTTTTCAACGCCGGCGTGGACCATCCGATCTACCGCGAAATGCTGGCGCGCGGAGTACGGCTCACGACCTCGTCGGGCTCAACCGCCAGGCCGATCGCGCAGGCTGCCATCGCGGCGTTGCTCATGCTGGGACGCCATTTTCCGCACTGGATCGCCGCGCAAAGGCGCCACGTCTGGCAGCCCCTGCAGGGCGCAGATGTGCCGCAGGATCTGGAAGGGCAGACGGTGCTGATCGTGGGCCTCGGCCACATCGGCCGGGAAATCGCGCGAATCGTGCGCGCTCTGGGCCTCAACGTGATCGGGGTGCGCCGCAGCGCGCGCCGGCCCGACGACCCGGCAGACGAAACGCATACGCCGGACGCGCTGGCCGAACTGCTGCCGCGGGCGCATTGGCTGGTCGTGGCCTGTCCCCTCACCCCCGAGACGCGGGGACTCATCGACGGTGAGGCGCTTGCGCGCCTGCCACGCGGGGCTCGCATCATCAACATCGCCCGCGGCGAGATCGTGAACGAACCGGCGCTGATCGCCGCGCTCGCAAGCGGGCACCTGGGCGGCGCCTATCTCGACGTTTTCGAGCAAGAGCCACTGCCTCCGGATTCGCCGCTGTG
>JBQTJV010000325.1:0-26250 GCA_052386775.1 Betaproteobacteria bacterium | reverse complement strand
CCGGCGCCCCGCCCTGGTAGGCGATGTGCTGCATCTTCACGCCGATCATCGAATTGAAGAGCTCCGCCGCGAGATGATCCGCATGTCCGATTCCCGAAGAACCATAGTTGAGCCCGGTCGGATTCTTCTTGGTGTGCTCGATGAGGTCCTTGACGGACTTGACGGGCAGCGACGGATGCACCACCAGGATGTTGAGCGCCGAGACACCGCGCGCGATCGGCGTGAAATCCCGCAGCGTGTCGTACGGCAGGTTCTTCTCCAGCGTGACGTTCACCGCCGTCGGCCCGATCGAGCTCTGGATGAGCGTGTAGCCGTCGGGCGCCGCGCGCGCCGCGAGTACCATGCCGTTGGTGCCGCCGGCCCCGGGCCGGTTGTCGATGATCACCTGCTGGCCGAGGTACTCGATCAGCTTCGGATTCATGGCGCGCGCGGTGATGTCCGAGCCGCCGCTCGGCGCCACCGGCAGGATCATGCGGATCGGCCTGCTGGGATAGGCATCGGCCGCAAGCGCGACGGATGAGACCGAAAACAACAACAGGGCGGACCAGGCTCGCATGGCGTACTCCTCGTGTTTGGCATACGATACAACAACCCTCATGCCGATGACAGCCACGAAGCGCGCGACCGCGCTCAACGAATTGACCGCCACGCAAATCGTGCGCGCCGTCACCGATGGCGAAGCGACCTGCGAAGCGGTGGCGCGCGCGTGTCTCGAGCGCATCAGCGCGCGCGAGCGTGAGGTCCAAGCCTGGCAATACCTCGACCCCGACTACGTCATCGCCCAGGCGCGCGCGCTCGACCAGCGCACAAAACGCGGGCCGCTCCACGGCGTCCCCTTCGCGATCAAGGACATCATCGACACCTGCGACATGCCGACCGAGTACGGCAGCCCGATTCACGCCGGGCACCGTCCGAAGGCGGACGCGGCCTGTGTCGCGCTCGGACGCCGCGCGGGCGGCCTCCTCATGGGCAAGACCGTCACCACCGAATTCGCGAACGTGACACCGGGCAAGACGCGCAATCCGCACGATCCCAGGCGCACGCCCGGCGGCTCGTCCAGCGGCTCGGCGGCGGCGGTTGCGGACTACATGGCCGCGCTCGCGATCGGCACGCAGACCACGGGCTCGACGATACGGCCCGCCTCGTTCTGCGGCGTGTTCGGTTACCGCCCGACGTGGGGCGAGCTGCGCCTCTCGCGCGTCATGGAGGCCGCCGGCTCGCTCGACACGCTGGGCCTGATCGCGCGCTCGATCGAGGACATCGCGCTCTACCGCGACGTGCTGCTCGGCGTCACCCCCGAGCCGCTGCCCGCGGAAACCGGCGCGCCGCGGATCGGCTTCTGCCGCACGCACTTGTGGCCGATCATCGAGCCCGCGACGCAGCGTTTACTCGAAGACGCGGCGAAGACACTCGCGCAGCACGGCGCCCGGGTAACCGAGGTCGCGCTGCCCGCCGAATTCGAGCAGCTCATGGACGCGCACCGCGCGATCTCGAGCTTCGAGTTCGCGCGCAATTTCACCTGGGAGATCGAGAACCACTGGGAGCGCATCAGCGCGCGGCTGCGCAACGGACGGCTGAAGGACGGCCTGTCGTGCAGCTTCGAGCGTTATCGCGAGGCGCGCGCCTTCTCGGCGCGGTGCCGGCGCGCGTTCACAGACGTCATGGGCGACTGCGACGTGCTGCTCACCGCTGCGGCAACCGGCGAGGCGCCCGTGGGAATCGAATCGACCGGCAACGCTGCGCCCTCGACGCTGTGGACCACGCTCCATGTACCCTGCGTGATGGTGCCGGCGTTCACGGGGCCGGCGGGACTGCCGGTCGGCGCGCAGCTCATCGCGCGGCGCAACGACGACCGCAAGCTCTTCGCCGCCGCCCGCTGGCTCCACTACCACCTCACGTAGTCGTAAATCGCGCGGCGGCGTTGCGGTTCGGTGCGGGGGTGGCGGACCTCGCCGGCGGGTTGTGGCGTTTGTAACTTATAAATTACAATGCGCAAGGTCGCCGGAAACGGAAGGCGCGCCGCCCGCATGCTTTAACTCCCTCCCTTGCCATGACCAAGATCGCTTCCATCGCAACACGAAACGCGCTGCGCAGGGCATACGTGCGGGTGCGCCGCAGTGCCACGCCGACCGCGCCCTTCGACGACTGGATTACCAGTTGGCTGCGGCATCCGAAGCAGGCTGCCGCCTACCTCGAAGCCGCGCTCGACGAGGGCGACCCGTCCGCGCTCAAGCTGGCGCTGCGGCAGGTGGCGCAGGCGCACGGTGGCATCGCCGAGATCGCGCGCCGCGCAGGTCTCACCCGCGAATCGACTTATCGCATGCTGTCCGAAAGCGGCAATCCCGAGCTGAAGAGCCTCACCGCCCTGCTCGCAGCCGCCGGCCTGCGCCTCTCCGTCAAGCCGCTCAGCGCAGCACGTACCGAAAGCTGGGATCCAGAGAAGCGCCTGGATTCCGGATCGCCGTCCGGAATGACGAAAGAGATGCGCAGCGCACGAAGGCGCTAGATCGCAAGTCAACCTAACCCGTGCTCATGCGCTTTAGGCTTACAAGCACATGAGCACCAGACGCCAAAACGAGAAGAAGTTTCAGTGGTGGGAGGAGCTGCCAACGGGCGGTCGGTTGTATCGGCTCGAAGTACGAGGCCGCAGCGGTTGGCGGGCGTGCTACCTGAAGGAAGTCACTGCTCACGAGCTGACCGTGCGATTCTGGCAGGAGATATACGACGCGCGCGGCAAGCTTGTAGAAATACATGAAAAATATCCGGTGGATAGAGGTCATCGGAAAGTGTAGGATTTTGCACATGACTGTCACCAAACAGATGGTTGCCGACCGGATCGCTGCTTACCTGCGCCATCAGCTTGCCCAGGCCGAGCTTGTGGACTGGGCAGAGAATGCGCTTATGGAAGGTGAGTTTGCTGAAAAGGACGCGGCAGTGATCGCCGCTGTCGTGGCCCGCCTGGGAGTTGCCGACGTTCGCGAGTTTGGTCTTGCCTGGTCGGACTGCGAGGATCTGCTGCGCCAGCTCGGCTATCACGCCCGTATCGAAATCGTCGCCGCCTGACCCACGAATTCCCTCCATTGCGCAAAGCGCGGGGAGGGTCAGAGTCAGCGCGCCGCATCCTCGAGAACCATTTCCGCGCCTTTTTCCCCGATCATGACCGTCGGCGCGTAGGTATTGCCGGAAACGAGCGTGGGCATGATGGACGCATCGATGACGCGCAGTCCCTGCAGGCCGCGCACGCGCAGACGCTCGTCCACCACCGCGAGCGCGTCGCTCCCCATCTTGCACGTGCCGACCGGGTGATACGCGATGCCGCCGCGCGTGCGCAGGAAATCCATCAGCGCCTCGTCGCTCGTGCATCCTGGTCCCGGATCGTGCTCGCGCGCGATCCACGGGCGCATCGCGGCGCTCTCGGCGAGCCGCCGGTTCGCCTTCACCCCCGCCAGCAGCACCGCGCAGTCCTTCTCCGACGTGAGGTAGTTGGGCGCGATCGCCGGCGGCGCGAGCGGATCCCGGCTCGCGATCGTCACGGCTCCGCGGCTCTCGGGCCGCAGCAGCCGCGCCGTCAGCGTGAAGCCGGGAAACTCGTGCAGCCTGTCGCCCGGCTTGTCGAAACTGTACACGGTCACGCTCGTCTGGATGTCGGGCGTCGCGGCCGCGGGATCGGCCCGGATGAAGCCCGTCGCATACGACTGCCCCATCGCGAGGAAACCTTTGCGCAGGAAGGCGAAGCGCAGCGCCGCGAGGGCGCTCCTCGGGAAATGACCCACCACGTCATTTAGAGTGACCGCGCGGGTGCACTCGTACACCATGCGGCCGGTGACGTGGTCCTGGAGATTCTCACCCACGCCGGGAAGATCGGCCACCACGCCGATGCCGTGGCGCGCGAGGAGCGGGGCGGGACCCACGCCCGAGAGCTGCAGCAGTTGCGGGGAGTTGAACGAGCCGCCCGCTACCAGCACCTCCACGCGCGCCAGTGCCGATAAGCGCTCGCCCTCGCGCAGGTACTCCACGCCCGTCGCGCGCCGGCCTTCGAACAGGATGCGCGTCGCGTGCGCGCGGGTGACGACCGCCAGGTTGGCGCGGCGGCGCGCCGGGCGCAGGTAGCCGGTTGCCGCGCTGCTGCGAAATCCCCGGCGTATCGTCCACTGGTTGTAGCCGAAGCCTTCCTGCGTGGCGCCGTTGAAATCCGGATTGCGCGGGTAGCCGCATTCCTCGCCGGCCGCCAGAAAAGCGTCAGCCAGCGGATGGCGCTCCGGCGGATCCGACACCGCGAGCGGCCCGCCCGTGCCGTGGTACGCGTCGGGCCCACGCTGCTGGTCCTCCGCCTTGCGGAAGTACGGCAGCACGTCGGCATAGCCCCAGCCCGCGTTGCCGAGATCGCGCCAGCGGTCGTAGTCCTCGCGCTGCCCGCGGATGTAGAGCAGCCCGTTGATCGAGGTCGAGCCGCCGAGCACCTTGCCGCGCGGCTGGGGAATGCGCCGGTTGGCGGCGGCGGCCTGCGGCTCGCTCGAGTACAGCCAGTTCACCGCGGGATTGGTGAAGTGCTTGCCGTAACCGAGCGGGATGTGGATCCACGGGCTCGAGTCCTCGCCGCCCGCCTCCAGCAACAGAACGGAATGGCGGCCCGATGCGGTGAGCCGGTTCGCAAGCACGCAGCCCGCGGCGCCGGCGCCGACCACGATGAAATCGTACGAGGAGGGTGGGCTCATCGGCGGCAGTCTAGCTCGTACCCCATCCGCATATCTATAAACAATCCACCGTTCGCCCTACAACTCTGCGCATCTCTTTCGTCATTCCGGACGGCGATCCGGAATCCAGGCGCTTCTCTGGTTCCCGGCGTACGCCGGGATGATGAGGAAATCGGTAGGGTGGGCACTTGTGCCCACCATCTGCTTCCGGCAATCGGTGGGCATTAATGTCCACCCTACAAACTCCCTCCCTCAACGCCGGGGATCCATTCTCCGCGTTCTCTTGCCGCGGCGTTGGGTCTCGCACAGACCAGCTCGAAGGATGCTTTGCACGCACCAGCGGCTCCTTATAGGGTCCGACGGATCCGCGTCAGACGCTGATCACTTTCTGTGCCACCCCTCCTAATGTAGGAGGGATGTATTCGTCTTCCCAGCGCAGGCCGGGATCCATAAACCGGCTGGATTCCGGGTCATTGCCCGGAATGACGAACCCTCTATGCCTCCGAGGTTTGGCGGCTCGCGAGCGGGCGTATGCGCGACAGAGTATCGGCCATGGCCTCGCGCGCGATCTGCGTATCGTAGTGCGCCTGGGCGCGCAGCCAGTAGCCGTCCGACAGGCCGAAGTACTGAGCCAGCCGCAGATCGGTATCGGCCGTAATTGCGCGCTTGCCCGCCACGATCTCGCCGATGCGTCGCTGCGGCACGCCGATTTCCTTCGCAAGGCGATACTGCGTGATTCCCAAGGGCTTGAGATATTCCTCGAGCAACAGCTCACCGGGGCTGACGGGGTTTACCTTACGCGTGCTCGTTTTCCTGATTCAGTGATAGTCGCCGGCGCGGGGAGCTTTGTAAGCCCGCTTACAGAGCAATCTGAGCTTTGAAAGAAATTGCCTGTTTTCTTTCAAAGGTCCATAATCTTTGTAAGTGGACTTTCAGCGAAATAAGCCATTGAACCGCAAAGACTTTGCGTCGAGCCTGTCGGGGAGGGTGGTCGACCTTCCTCAAGGCTACTGTGCTTTTGTCCCGGCCCCGCTGCCGCCTGCTATCACCTATGACGCAGACCTCGTTCGGCTGCTGTCGCGCGCGGATGCGGCGCTGTCCGAGCTTTCAGGCCTCGGTCGGATATTGCCTAATCCACATCTGCTGATTGCGCCCTGGGTGCGGCGCGAGGCCGTTCTTTCTTCAAGAATCGAAGGCACCCGCGCGAGCCTTTCCGATTTGCTGATCGACGAGCTTGCCGAGAAGCGCTCCGCCGACCAAGACTTGCTCGAAGTGCGCAATTACGTTACGGCGCTCGAGTATGGGATCAGGCGCCTGGAGAGTTTGCCGCTCTCTTTGAGGCTGACCCGCGAATTACACGAACGCCTGATGACCGGTGTACAGGGCGACAAGGCCACACCCGGTGAATTCCGGAAGAGCCAGAACTGGATCGGCCCAGCGGGCAGCACGCCGGTGACGGCAGCGTACGTGCCGCCGCCGGTGAACGAGCTGCCGGCCTGCCTCGACAACTGGGAGAAGTTCCTGCACCAGCGCGACACGATGCCGGATCTCGTTCAGTGTGCGCTCATGCACGAGCAGTTCGAGGCCATCCATCCGTTTTTAGATGGGAACGGAAGAGTCGGCCGGCTGCTGATCACGTTGTTTCTGATGGAACGGAAGCGGCTGTCGCAGCCGCTGCTCTATCTGTCCGACTATATCGATGCCCATCGGCAGGATTACTACGACCTGCTGCAGCGGGTTCGAACGCACGCCGACTGGATTGGCTGGATCCGGTTTTTTATCACCGGCGTGACCGAGATCGCGCAGCAGGCCTCGGAGCGCTCATCGAAGCTCCTGGACTTGCGCGAACAGTATCGCGAGCGGGTGAGAGACAAGCCGAGGGCGGCTGCGCTCATCGATCAGCTCTTCATCAATCCGTATATCACGGTCGCGAAGGCGCAGGCTGTGCTCAAGGTCTCCAATCCCACAGCGAGGGCCGTGGTGGAGCTGCTCGTGGAGCGAAAAATTGTGGCGCCGCTCAACGGTAACAAATGGCGCAGGATGTATGTGTCGCGGCCGGTGCTCGAAGCGATAGAACGTTGATTCAAACCGCACGATTGTAGTAATCGTCTTCCCGGCGGGAGGGAGGGTGCTTACAGCGTGCCTTTGATGCCGGCGGTCTCGATCACCTTCGAGAACTTCTGCGTCTCGCGCGCGAAGAATTCGCGGAATTGCTCCGGCGTGCTCGCGACCACCACCATGCCGTCCTGGTCCATGCGCTTCTTGAGTTCCGGCAGTTGCAGGATGCGCACGACTTCGGCGTTGAGTTTCGCGGTCACCTCGCGCGGCGTGGCGGCGGGCACGAACATGCCATACCAGTTGGTCATGTCGTAGCCGGGAAGGCCGGCCTCGGCGATGGCGGGAATGTCCGGCGCGATCGGCGTGCGCTGCGGTGTCGTCACCCCGAGCGCGCGGAGCTTCCCCGCGTTGATCAGCGAGAGACTCTGCAGGATGTTCATGAAATAGACCGGCACGCGTCCGGCCACGAGATCGGTGACCGCGGCGCCCGCGCCCTTGTATGGAATATGGATCATCCGGATGCCGCTCATCGAGTTGAACAGCTCGGCGCTCAAATGAGGGAGCGTGCCGCTGCCGGCCGAACCGAAATTGATTTCGCCGGGGTGCTTCCTGGCAAGCGCGGTGAATTCCTTGATCGATTTCGCCGGAACGGACGGGTGCACCACCAGGACGAGCGGACCGGAAGCGAGTCGCGACACCGGTGCGAGATCGCGCGCCGGATCGTAGGGGAGCGTCTTGTAGAGGCTCGCGTGCGAGGCGATGCCAGCGGGCATGATGAGGATGGTGTGGCCGCCTGCGGTGGATTTGGCGACGAACGCACTGCCGATGGTGCCGCCGGCGCCGGGTGGATCCGGAGAACAAACCCGCCCGTGCATGCCAGGAATGCGGCCTCGCTACTCGGGATACTCGGGTTGAAATCATGGTGGTGGCGGCGAAGCCGTAACCACCCCGCCGACACTGTCAGCAGCTCGCCGACGTACTCGGCACCCTGCCGTCAGGGGAGCGGATCAGTGGGCGGTGTAGCCGCCGTCGATGACCAGGTTGTGGCCTTGGAGGAATTCCGGCGTCGCGCCTGCGAGCAGCACGATGGTGCGCGCCACTTCCTCCGGCTCGCCGTAGCGCCCGATCGGCAGGTAGCCCAGGCGGTCCTTCAGAAGCGCCGGATTCTGTGCGGTCCGCTCCTTGTTGTATTCGGTCATGATCGGGCCGGGGCTCACGGCGTTCACGATGATGTGATCCTTGGCGAGTTCGTAGGCCATCGCCTGGGCGAGGTAGATCACCGCGGCTTTCGAGAGCCCGTAGAGCAGGGACTCGTGGTGCGCGACGAGCCCCATCTGGCTTGCAACGTGGATGATGCGCCCGCCACCCTGCGCGCGCATCGCCGGCAGCACCGCCTGGCTCGCGAGAAACGCGGCACGCACGTTGATCGCGATCAGCTTGTCGAATTCCGCGGCGGAGTATTCGCCGAACGGGTGGCGGATGCGGATGCCGGCGTTGTTGACGAGCACGTCGATGCGCTTCAATACGTCGAGTGCAGCGCTCACCATGCGGGCGGGGGTTTCCGCGTCTGAAAGATCGAAGAGCCCGCACGCCATGGTTCCGTTGCGATTGTCGTTGCGGCATGCTGCGGCGGCTGCTTCGAGCTCGTCTTTGGGGCCATCGGCGGCGAGATAGACGTGTGCGCCCGCTTGCGCGAACGCGCGTGCGGTCGCGCGTCCGATGCCGCGCGATGCGCCGGTGACGATCACCGCCTTGTCTTGCAGCTCCGACATCGCGCGCTCCTCAGTCCACCCGGATGCCGCCGTCGCGCGCGACCTTGCCCCACTTCGCGTGCTCCTCGCGCTGGAACTTGTCAAACTGCGCGATGCTGGTCGGCGCGGCGTCGAAGCCGATGTCCGCGAGCCGCTGCCGGATGTCGGGCAGGTTGAGCACCTTGCCGATTTCGGCATTGAGACGCGTGACGATCGCGGGCGGGGTCTTGGCGGCCGCATACATCCCCCACCATTCCACCGCCTCGTAATCCGGATAGCCCGATTCCTTGATCGTCGGCACGTCGGGCAGCACCGTCGAGCGCTTCGCGCCCCCGTAGGCGAGCACGCGCAGCCGGCCCGCCTTGACGTACGGCATCGCGGAAGGCGAACAGAACATGACCTGCACCTGTCCCGCGACGAGATCGACGAGTGCCGGCGCGCCGCCCTTATAGGGGACGTGCACCATGTCGATGCCGGCGGTTTTCTTGAAGAGCTCGGTCGCCAGATGCTGCGCGCTCGCGTTTCCGGAGGAGGCGTAATTGAGCTCGGCGGGCCGGCGTTTCGCGAGCGCAACGAGTTCCTTGAGCGACTTCACGGGGAGCGCGTTCGGTACGGTGATCATGAGCGAAGTCGTCGCCACCAGCGTGATCGGGGCGAGATCGTTCAGCGTATCGAACGGCATCTTGCGGTAGACGCTGGGATTGACGACGTGCCCGGTGCTGATGATGGCGATGGTGTAGCCGTCGGGCGGGCTCTTCGCGACCACGTCCATGCCGATGATGCCGGAGGCGCCGGGGCGATTGTCCGGTGTCACCTGCACGCCGAGGTTTTCGGAGAGCTTCTGGCCAACCATGCGGCCGATGATGTCCGAGCCGCCGCCGGCGGCGAAAGGAATGATCAGGCGCACGGGCCGTACCGGATAGTTCTGCGCGAGGGCGTGGCCCGCCGTGACGCTCAACGCCATTGCCAGCGCAATGTTCAGCCGGGGAAATCGCATGCCGTTCTCCTTATGCCGGGCAGAGAGCTTACTATATTGGTTGCATATCAGGGCGTGAGGCAAATGATGAACGCTAAATGGATCGTAGGGATCGTGCTCGCGGCATTCTTTGCGGGCGGCGCGGCCGCCCAGGAATTCCCGCAGAAGACAGTGCGCTTCATCGTGCCGTTTCCGCCGGGGGGCGCGACTGACGGGCTCGCGCGCATCCTTGCCGAGAAAATGACCGAAGCGTGGCGCCAGCAGGTGGTGATCGACAACCGCGGCGGGGCGGGAGGCAACATCGCTGCGGAGCTGGCCGCCAAGGCGCCGGCGGATGGCCACACCATCATCATCGTCGGGCTCTCGCATGCCGCCAACCTGAGCCTTTATTCGAAGCTGAATTACCACCCGGTGCGCGATTTCACGCCGGTGTCGCAGGTGGTGTCGATCCATACGTTCCTTGTCACGCATCCCTAGCTGCCGGTGAAATCGGTGAAGGAGCTGGTGGCGCTGGCGAAGGCGAAACCGGGCGCGCTCAATTACGCCTCGGGCGGCAACGGCAGTTCGCCGCACATGGCGATGGAATTGTTCAAGGGCCTGGCGAAAGTGGATCTCGTGCACGTGCCGTACAAGGGCACGCAGTCGGTGATCGGCATCCTGCGCGGCGAGGCGGCGCTCTTGTTCGAGAATCTTATTTCGGTGGGCGCGCACATCAACTCGGGGAAGCTGCGTGTGCTGGCGGTGGGGGCGTCGAAGCGCTCCTCCGCGCTGCCGGAAGTGCCGACCGTCGCCGAAGCGGGCGTGCCCGGCTACGACATGGTGCTGTGGTTCGGTGTGCTCGCGCCTGCGGGGACGCCGGCAGCGGCGGTGAAGACGATCCACCGGGAGATCGCGAACATCGTGAAAGTGCCCGATGTGCGGTCGCGGCTTGCGGCGCAGGGAGCGGACCCGGTGGCGAGCACGCCGGGCGAGTTCGATGCGTTCATCAAGGCGGAGATCGCGAAGTGGGCGAAGGTGGTGAAGGCGAGCGGGTTGAAAGTCGATTGAGGCGGCGCCTCTTAAGGACGACTGGATCCGCGTCATTGCCCGGAACGACGGACGTTACGTCAGCCTTTCCCGATGCCGGCTTCTTTGACCACCTTCCGCCACTTGGCGATTTCCGACTGGATCAGCTTGCCGAACTCTTCGGGCGTCGTCGGCTCCGGGTCGAGTCCCGCCGTCTGCAGTTTCTTGGCGAGATCGGGATTGGTCAGCGCTTTGCGTGCCGCGTCGTTCAGCCGCGCGATCACCGGCTTCGGCGTCCCGGCCGGCGCGAGCAGCCCGTACCAGGTGTTGAACTCGTAGCCGGGAACGCCCGCTTCTGAAATCACCGGCAGGTCGGGCAGCGAGGAAGAACGCTTGCTGCCGCTCACCGCCAGGGGACGCAGGCGGTTCGCCTTGATATGGCCGAATACCGTCGGGATCGGCGTCAGCACGCACTGCACCTCTCCGCCTATCATCGCCGTCACCGCCGGCCCACCGCCCTTGTACGGCACGTGGAGCAGCTTGATGTTCGCGACGCTTTGCATGTAAGCCATGGAGAGATGCGTGGAACTGCCCGCACCCGCCGAGCCGAAGGAGATCTTGCCGGGATTCGCCCGCGCGGCCGCGACCCAGTCCTTCAGCGTCTTGTAGGGGGTATTGCTGTTGACCACGAGCACGCTCGGGGTGAAGCCGACGAGCGAGACGGGCGTGAGCGCTTTCAGCGCTTCGTAGCCGCGGTCCGGGCGCAGCGTTTCGTTGACCGCCAATCCGATGTTGTTGACGATGAGGGTGTAGCCGTCGGGATTCGCCTGCGCCGCGAGCTGCGTGCCGAGTGCGCTGCCGGCGCCGCCGCGGTTGTCCACGACCAGTTGCTGTCCCAGTTGCTGCGTCAGGCCCTCGCCCACCAATCTGCCTACGAAATCGGAAGTGCCACCCGGGGCAAACGGCACGATGATCCGGATCGGCCGGTTCGGGTACTGGGCGGTGCTCTGGGCTGATGCGAGGGAGCTTGCCGCCGCGGAAATGGCCAACGCTAACGCGATGCAATAGGGGCTCTTCATACTTCCTCCTCGTTATGGTGTGTTGCTTCTCCGACAGAGTATGCCCAAAGCGCGACAGTTCTCAACAAGTTGACTTCGCCACCGCCGCCTCTTACATTTAAACCTATAAAGGTTTAAATGGTAGCGGGAGATGTTGTGGAAGTCACGCGCTGGCTCGCAAAAACCGTCGTCGGTTCCTCCTGGAGCGACATACCGGAAACCGTTCGGAAAGAGGCAACACGCTCCTTTTTCAACTGGCTGGGATGCGCCATAGGCGGCGTGCGGCATGAGGCGAGCGAAGCATCGCTCGCGCTGGCGCTGAAGTTCACGGGACCCGCGCAGGCGACGGCGATCGGCACCCGCCATCGTCTGGACATATTCCATGCCGCGTGGGTGAACGGCATCAGTTCGCACGTGTTCGACTTCGATGACACGCATTTGAGAACGGTCATCCATCCCAGCCCGCCCATCGCGCCGGCCATCCTGGCGTTTTCCGAGCATACGAAAGTGAGCGGCGCGGAATTCGTGCACGCGTTCGCGCTCGGCATCGAGGTCGCGTGCCGCATTGGCAACGCGGTGTGCCCGGCGCACTACAACGTGGGCTGGCACTCGACCGGGACGGCGGGGGTTTTTGGGGCGGCGGTCGCCGTGGGCAAGCTTCTGAAACTGAACGAACAGCAGATGGGATGGGCGCTGGGCCTGGCGGCAACCCAGGCGTCGGGGTTGCGTGAGAACCTGAACACCATGGGCAAGTTCCTGCACCCCGGGCACGCGGCGCGCGATGGCATGACTGCCGCGTTTCTCGCGCAGGGCGGTTTCACCGCGTCCGACCGGATACTCGAAGCACCGCGCGGCTTTGCCCATGTGCTTTCTCAGGAGCGCAACCTGGAGGAAATTACATCCGGCTGGGGCAAGCGCTACGAGGTGCTGCTCAATACCTACAAGCCCTATCCCTGCGGCGTCGTGCTCCACCCGGTTATCGACGCCTGCCTCGACCTGGTCGCAGAGAAAAAGATCAGCGCTGACGACATCGAGAAAGTGCACCTCAAAGTAAATTACCTGGTGCTGGAAGTGACCGGCAAGCGGCATCCGCAGGTGGGCGTAGACGGCAAGTTCAGCGTCTTTCATTGCGTGGCGGTCGCGTTCATCGACAGGAAAGTGGAAGAAGCGCAGTTCACTGACGCTCGGGTACGCGATGCGGCGATCGTGGCTTTGAGCAACAGGGTGGTGGCGACGGTGGATACCACCATGCCGGCCGACGCCGTGTACATGGAGGTTACCCAGCGTAACGGCAACGTGATCACCAAGCGGGTGGAGCATGCCCGAGGCAGCCTGAAACGGCCGCTCTCCGAGGTCGAGCTCGAACGCAAGTTCCGCGGTTTGTGCGAGGGCATTTTACCCGGCGCCCGGGTGGACCGGCTCGTGGAGCAGTGGCGCGGGCTTGCCGAGCTGCAGGACGTGGCGAGTGTTGCGCGTCTGGCTGCGGCCGCCTAGCGTAAAAAAGGAATCGAATCGATGACTGCAAACGCAGTGACCGTTCTGAGAAACGGCAAGGTGATTACCCCCGAAGGGGAGCGGGGTGCTGACGTCTACGTGTCCGGCGGAAAAATAATCGGCGTGGGCAGCATGCCGGAGCATGACACCGGGGCGGAAACGCTGGACGTTTCCGGCCGCTACGTGGTGCCCGGCTTCATCGACGGCCACGTTCATCTGCGCGAGATGGGCTATAGCGACCGCGAGGATTTCTACAGTGGTACGCAGGCTGCGGCGCTGGGGGGCATCACGACGGTCATGGACATGCCGAACAGCAAGCCCAACGTCATCACCCCGGAGGACTTCAAGGCGCGCAGGGACCGCGTCGTGGAGCGGGCCTACGTGAACATCGGTCTGTACGTCTGGGCGTGCGCGAAGAACGTTGACCGACTGCTGGAGTTCGAAGCGCTGAAGCCGATCGGTTTTAAGATCTTTACCGCGGAAACGGGTGCCTACGACCCCGAGTTTGCGAACTACATCACCACCGACCCGGCTTTGATGTACCGCATATTCGAGCAGACCGCCCGATTGCGCGCGGTGACCGCGGTGCACTCCGAATGCCAGTCGCTGATCAGCCATTTCGAGCAGCACGCCAGGAAGGACATGGCGCCCGATCTTCGGGCCTATCTCTTTAGCAGACGGCAATCCGTTGAAGATGTCGCCGTGTTTTCCGAAGTCGCCATGGCGCGGGAAACCGGCGCGAAACTGCATATCTGTCACGTCGTGGGAAAGGGCACTGTGGATTTCCTGCGCTGGGCGAAGCGTGACTACTATCCCAACGTCACTTGTGAAGCCGCGCCCCACAACCTGCTCATGAACGACGAGGACACTCTCAAGCTGGGATCGGTTGCAAAATTCAGCCCGCCCGTGCAATCCGAAGTGCACCGGCAGGCGTTATGGCACGGGTTGGTCGATGGCACCGTCGATATCGTGGGCAGCGACCATGCGCCGCAGGACTACGAGAAAAAACACAACCCCGACATATGGCAGGCCTCGCCTGGCGCACCTGCCCTGGACTACTGGGTGCCGCTCATGCTGGACCGCGTCGCGAACGGTGAACTGTCGATGCAGCGGTTCGTGGAGGCGGCGTCGGCGAGGCCGGCGCAGGTGTTCGGCCTCTACCCGCAGAAGGGTGCGCTCAAGGCGGGGTCGGATGCGGACATCGTAGTCATTGATATGAGCAAGACCGCTTCAGTCTCCGCTTCCCGCTTCAAGAGCAAGGCGAAATACACGCCGTTCGAGGGCTGGACGATGAGGGGAATGCCGACCTTGACCATGGTGGGCGGGCGCGTCGTTGCGCGGGATGGGGAGATCGTCGGCAAGCCTGGATCGGGAACCATCGTGTCGCCGCAGCACTGACACGCCGCCATGGATGCCATCGAGGCGCTGATCGATAACGCAATCCATACGCGTTTCGACGACATTCCGGAAAGCGCGGTGGAGGGCACACGCAAGTCGATACTGGATGCCTTTGCGACGACCATCGCAGGCTCGTCGGCCCCGGGGGTGGCGGAAGCGCTGGGTGCGCTGAAGCACTGGGGCGGACGGGAAGAGGCCACCGTTGCGCTCTTCGGAAACAAGCTGCCGGCCTACCACGCGGTGACGGCCAACGTGCTGATGTGCCATGCGCTGGAGATCGACGACTCCCATTATCCGGCGATTGTTCATCCCACCGCCCCCACGCTCTGGGCTGCGCTCGCGACCTCCGAGCAGTCGAATGGCGCGCGAGGAGACGAGTTCCTGTGCGCGATCGTGCTGGGCATAGACGCCATGGCACGCATCGCGCTGTCGGCGCCCGCGACGCTGGACAACGGCTACCACACGGCGATCTACAGCGGATTTGGCGCCGCCATCACCGCGGGAAAATTGCGGCGCGTTTCCAAGGCGGTGCTCCATGACGCGTTGGGCATCGTATTCGCGCGTGCCGCGGCATCGGTACAGGCGGGCAGCGACGGTGCGCTGGTGAAGCGCATGCAACCGGCTTTCAATGCCGGCGAGGCAATCCGGGCGGTCGAGTTTGCGAGCCGCGGCATAACGGGCATCCGCAACGTGCTCGAGGGGCAGTTCGGCGTGGCGCGACTCTTCAACCATGCGCCGCTCGACAAGACGCGGCTGCTGGATGGACTGGGAAAGCGATTTCTTGCGAGCGAGCTGACCACCAAGCGCTATCCCACGTCGCGTTGTGCGCACGGCCCGATCGAGGCCACGCTATCGCTGGTGCGCGAACACAACATCGATGCAGGCGATGTCGTGGAAGTGACCGTCTCTGTTCAGGAGAGTTGCTACAAACGCGAATCCAAGCCGTTCGATCCCCGCGAGGGCACGCCGCAGGTCAAAGCGCAGTTCAGTATCGACTACTGTGTAGCTGCGGCAATCCTGTGGCGTGACGTTTTCATACGGGAAATGCAGGTGGAACAGATCACGGATCCGGCTGTGCTCAACCTTGCCCGCCGTGTCCACGTCAGGCATCACGCGGTGGTCGGCGCCACCCAGTATTTGCCGGTTCACGTTGCGATAAAAACCGGGCGCGCCATCTTCCAATGCGAGATTTCAAAATTGAAGGGGTCTCCGGAAGATCCGCTGTCGTGGGTTGAGATCGTGCGCGAACGTCTGGAACGCTGTCTTCATTATTCGGCCGTCAGGCTTCCTCCCGATAACGTCGAGGCGTTGGTGACGCAATGCCGGCGCATCGAGCGCATGGATGATGCGCGCGCGCTGGTTGGGCTTCTGACGCCTTCCACTCCGGATCGACAGCCATGACCACGCAAGTTGAAGTCGAGGGCCGCCCGCTCTACCAGCAGATCAAGTCGGCCATATCCGCCGGGCTGGCGGACGGCACGTGGAAGCCCGGCGATCAGTTGCCGACGGAATCCGAGTTGAGCCGCAAGTTCGGAGTGAGCGAAGGCACCGTCCGGCAGGCCGTCATTGCGCTGGTCAAGGAAGGAAAGCTCACGCGGCGATCGGGGAAGGGAACGTTTGCCACCCGGCCCAGTTTCGACAGGAGCTTCGCGCGGTTTTTCCGGTTTCGCGGAACGCAGGCCGATTCGGAGCACCACTTCGGAACGCACGTCATCAAGCTGGTCTCCACTGTCGCCGCCGATCCGGTTATTCTGCAGAAACTCGGTCTGAAACCGGATGCGCCCATCATGGCCGTCCACCGAACCATCGAGGACGACGGTGTGGTGGTCTGCCACTACATTTCCTATCTGCCTCAGGCGCGGTTTGGCTCGCTAACGCGCGAACAACTGGAGGGCGCCGCGCTCTACGAGGTGCTGCAGGAAAAATGCGGGGTTCACATCGTGCGCGCGGTGGAAACGCTGCAGGCGCGTGCCGCGCGGGCCGATGACGCTTCCATACTGGGGGTGAAGCGCGGGGAGCCGGTCATCGCCATAGAGCGCCTCGCCTACACCCACAAGGATCGGATCGTGGAAGTGAGACGCGCGGTGGGGCGCAGCGATATCTTCAGTTACCAGATCGAGTTGAGCTGAGAGGAGAGAACCATGATTCGATTCCCGGGGTTGTGCGCCTTGGTGGCATGGATGTTCGTGTCCGTGAATGGCATGGCCCAGGACTATCCCGCGCGCCCCATGCGCATGATTGTGGCATGGCCCCCAAGCGGAACGGTCGATATTCTTGCGCGGCCGCTGGGACAGAAGCTTTCCGAACTGGTTCGCCAGCCGGTGGTGATCGACAACCGTCCCGGTGCGAACAGTATCGTGGGGTCCGACATTGCGGCGAAGTCGTCCCCCGATGGTTACACCATCCTGGTCGACAACATCACCGGGCACGCCATCAACGCTACCCTGTACAAAAAACTGCCTTTTGATTCGCTGCGCGATTTCAGCGCGGTTTCGTTGCTCGCATCGGTGACGAATCTGCTCGTGGTGAATCCGTCGTCCGGCGTGAAAACGGTGAAAGAGTTGCTCGCGCTCGCGCGCTCCAAACCGGGTCAGCTCAATTACGCTTCCTTCGGTACGGGCAGCACCGCGCATCTGGCCGGCGAGCTTTTCAAGGGTGCGGGCGGCGTGGACATGGTGCATATCCCGTACAAGGGCGGGGCGCCCGCGCTGGCGGACGTGATGGCGGGGCGTGCAACGATGATGTTTGCCACGCTTCCTTCGGCATTGGGCCACGTGAAGGGTGGAAAGCTGATCGCAGTCGCCACCACGGGCGCGAAACGCGCGACGGCGACGCCCAACGTGCCCACTGTTGCCGAGAGCGGACTGCCCGGATTCGAGGCGACGACATGGTATGCGGCGCTGTTTCCGGCCAAGA
Organism: Betaproteobacteria bacterium; assembly: GCA_052386775.1. Taxonomy (GTDB): domain Bacteria; phylum Pseudomonadota; class Gammaproteobacteria; order Burkholderiales; family SG8-41; genus DSOT01. The sequence continues at coordinate 8,900 of JBQTJV010000325.1, read as the reverse complement.
CTCCACCGCCGACGGTTCGAAGCATGAATCGCCATCTGAACGCGGCGCTGGACGATGGGCAGTTGAAAGCGCGGCTCACGGAACTGGGTTTCGAAGTGCAACCCAGCTCGGCGGAAGCGCTCGCTCGCCACATGCGCGAGGAGGCTGCCAAGTGGGGGAAAGTGGTCAAGAGTTCGGGCGCACAGATCGACTGATGAAGCCGGCACTGGAAAGACCTCGACCATGATCCACCAGTCGCTCATCTATCAGGACAAGTTCGGGAACGCGGCGATGCGCGGTGTCTGGAGCGAAGACGCCATGGTGCAGCGCTGGCTTGATTTCGAGGCGGCGCTGGCATGGGCGCAGGGGGAGGTGGGCATCATCCCGCGCAGCGCGGCCGCAAAAATAGCGCGCCACTGCAACATCCGGACGGTGAAACCCGCGGCCATCGCCGCGTGGCATGGCAAGACCGGGCACGTGATCGTGTCGCTCGTGAAGGCGTTTCGCGACGCCGTGCCGGACGTCGGCGAACTCTTTCACTTCGGGCCGACCACGCAGGACGTGCTGGACACCGGCCTCACGCTGCAGATCAGGGATGCATTGCGGGTGCTGATTCCGCCGCTCATGTCGCTCGAGGAAACGGTGCGCAGGCAGGCGCGGCGTTATCGGAACACGGTCATGGCCGGCCGATCCGAGGGGCAGATCGGTGCGCCGATCACCCTCGGACACAAGCTTGCCGTCATCGATTCGGAACTGACAGACCATATCGAGCGCATGGCGCAGATGAGCGAGCGCCTGATGTGGCTGACGCTTTTCGGGGCGACCGGTGTGCAGTCGTCTTTCTGCCATATCTCCGACCGCGCCACCACCGAAAAGATGGTGCGGCTCGCGGGACGCCGCCTGGGCCTGCCGGTGCCCGCCATCTGCATGCACAACCGCACCGATCGCTTCGTGGAAGCTGGTGCCGTGCTCGCCAACCTGATGTCGACGTTGGGGGAAGTGGGCCTCGAGATCAGGGATCTGCAGCGATCGGAGGTCGCCGAGGTGGCCGAGCCCTGGTCGGATAGTCAGCACAGCAGCAGCACCATGCCGCAGAAGCAGAACCCGGAGATCAGCGAGTGGCTGGAGGGGCTGGCTCGGCTCAGTCGAGGTTATGCCGTCTCGCTTCTGAATATTCAGCAGCAGCACGAGCGCGATACGTCCCGGGTGCCGCCCGAATTTCATGCGCTGCCGAATCTGTTCCTACATGCGGTGGTCGCCGTGCAATCCGCTCACTTCGTGCTGGGCGGCATGCAGGTGTTCGAGTCGCGCATGCGGGAGAATCTTATGCGAAACGGCGGGCTCATCATGTCGGAGGCGATCATGCTGCTGCTCGCCAAGCGCAGCGGAAAGAAGGTGTGGGCGCACCAGGTCTGCCACGATATCGCGATGAAAGTAGCGGCGGGTGGCGGATCGCTGGAGGACGCCCTGACAGCCGACGGGCACGTCGGGAACTACCTTAGTCCAAGAGAGATCCGCGATGCACTGAGGCCCGAGCGCTACATCGGCACGGCGGTGGAGCAGGTAAGCCGTTCCACGGAAGCGTGCGCGCGCAAAGTGCGCGAGATGAAGAGCCTGTTCAATAGAATGCTCTTCAAACCCGCGCGAAGCGAGGCGCTGGCGAGGCATTGAATTGACCATGGCAACCGATCTCGCGCGCCATATCGCGCGCAACTCGTATGAGGCGCTTCCCGCAGTGGCGATTCGCGCGGCGAAACGTTCGATCGTGGACACCATGGCGGTCGCGTGGGGGGCGCGAGGCACTGCGGATCCAGGCCCGTTTTTGGATGCCGCGATGCGCGACGATGCAGCCAGGACCAGTACGATATGGATATCGGGAGCGAAGAGCTCTGCGCGCACGGCGGCATTCGCAAACAGCGTGGCGGCGTCGGCGCTGGACTTTGACAGCGTGCACATCGGCGGCGCCGTCCACCCCGATATCGTGAGTGTGCCAGTCGCCCTGGCGTTGTCCGAGGCCGCCGGTGTTGCGGGAAAAAACGCGGTGGCCGCAGTCGCGCTGGGAAGTGATCTCATGTGCCGGTTCGCGCTTTCTACGCGGGCGAACAGCGGCTGGTTCTACACGTCGGTGTACGGATCGATCGTAGCGGCCGGCATGACGGCGAAGTTGCTGGGAGGGTCGGCAGATCAGATCGAAAGCGCTTGCGGCCTGGGTTTCCTGAGATCGTCGGGCACCTACCAGCCCGTCACCGAGCGCTCGTCCAGCAAGCGCGCTTTGGCCGCCCTGGCGGTGGACGCGGGAATATTGTGCGGCTACTTGGGTATGCAGGGGATAGGCGGGCCGCGTGACTGGGTGGAAGGTCGTTTCGGGCTGCATCAGATGTACGAGCGTGGTGATCCGGCAGCAATCGTGGATGGTCTCGGGCGCGAGTATCGGAACGCGGAGACCAGCATCAAGCCTTACCCAAGCTGCCAGGCCAATCACGCGCCGGTAGATGCAATGCTCGCGCTGAAGCGCAAGACAGGGGTCACGGCTGACCAGGTGGCGTGGATTGAAGTGGTGGTGTCCCCCTACATGAACCGGCTTGTTGGCCCGAGCTATGTGCCCGGCGACAACCCGCAAGTGGCGGCCCAGTTCAGCGTGCAGTATTCGCTGGCGTGCGCACTTGCGCGCGGGAGCTTGGGGATCGAAGACATACGCGAGCGATCAGCCACGGATCCCGGGCTTGTTGAACTGGCATCCCGGGTGCGAGTCACGGTCGACGAGCACAACTCGAACAACTATTGCCCGGCTACGGTCCGTGTGACTTTGAAAAACGGGAGCGTGTTGAACGAGACGAGCGTCTCCTTAAGAGGTGGCGCGGAACATCCGCTGACCGATGATGAACTGCTTGGCAAGGTCGCTTCCTGCCTGAAGGCGGGTGGCTACGGCGCGGACGAGCAGCTTCCCGAACGCGTGTGGAACAGCGTTATGGATCTCGACGAAGAGCGTAGCGTCGGTATCTGGATGGACCGACTCGGCAAAACGCTCGTGTCTTCCAAAGAGCGGCATCACATCTCATAAGGGAGCAATGCGTAATGGAGCAGGGAACAAAGCGAAAAACGATATTGATCTTGAGTGCTGCGCTGGCGTGGGCCGGACTCGTCGCGGAGGGTAACGCGCAGTCTTTTCCCGCCAGGCAGATGCGATTCGTCGTGACCTTCCCGCCCGGTGGCACGACCGATATCCTTGCCCGGGAGATCGGCGCGAGGCTGCAGGAAAGTTGGAAGCAGAACGTCGTGGTCGACAACCGGCCCGGCGCCGGTGGAAACATCGGTGCGGACATCGTGGCCAAGGCACCGCCCGACGGCCATACCATATTGCTCGGCACGAATGGCACGCACGCCATCAATCCGTCGCTGTACACCAGGATGCCCTATGACGCGATCAAGGATTTTTCTCCGATCACGCTCGTGGCTTCGGTCCCCAACATATTCATTTCCCACCCTTCGGTGCCTGCCAAGACCATGAAAGACGTGGTGGCGCTCGCCAAAGCACAGGCGGGGAAGGTGGTCTACGCATCTTCCGGCACCGGCACGTCACAACACTTGTCTGTCGAACTCTTTAAGACGCTTGCGAAGATAGACATGGTTCATGTCCCTTACAAAGGGGCGACGCCGGCGGTGCAAGCTGTCCTGGGCGGGGAGGTGGCGCTGAGCTGCCCCAGTCTTCCGTCGGCCGGGATAGCGAATCACATCGCGGCAGGCAGACTGGTCGGATTGGCTGTCACGGGCGCAAAGCGCGCGCCCACCGTTCCGAACGTTCCGACGATGATCGAAAGTGGTTTCAAAACTTTCGACGTCGTGACCTGGTTTGGAGTGCTCGCTCCGGCGGGGACCGCACCGGAGATCGTGTCGAAGCTGAATTCGGAAATCATCCGGATACTGGGCATGCCAAGCGTCAAGGAAAGACTCAACGCACAGGGGATAGATATCATCACCAGCACGCCCGCACAGTATCTCGATTACATAAAATCGGAAACGGTGCGGTGGGCGAAGGTTGTCAAGGATTCTGGAGCGAGGCTGGACTGAGTTTTGCATTTCAAGCATGGGAGCAGAGCGATGAACGATCCAACGGCAGTGCAGTTTGCGAACAGGAGTTCTGTATCCCTTTCGCACGACCTTGCGCAGCACATTGCCACTACGCCCTATTCGGCAATCCCGGAGAGCGCGATAGCGGCGGCCAAGTTTTTCATGCTCGATACGCTGGCAGTTGCATGGGCGGGTTCATCCGCGCCGGGATGTCGTGAAGCGTACGAATTGCTCGTTGACGAAGGCGGGAAAGGCGAAGCGACGGCGTGGGCTTATGGTGGGCGCCTGCCGCTGCAGGCGGCGGCGTTCATCAATGGCATGTCGTCTGCAGCGCTCGACTACGATGCCCTGGGGGCAGATGCACCGGTCCACGTGATGGTGTCCGTGCTGCCCGCTGCACTCGCCGTCGCCGAGCGCGAGGAACTCAGCGGAAAGGAATTCCTGGCGGCGCTCGTGCTCGGCTCGGATGTCATGTGTCGGCTCGGCGCCTCGGCCTCGCATCCGCACAAGGGCTGGAGCTATACGTCGGTGCTCGGCACGTTCGGTGCGGCAGCCGCTGCAGCGCGGCTGCTGCGCTTCGATACCGTCAAGACCCGCCACGCGCTGGGGATGGCTTTTCTGCAGTCAGCCGGTACGCAACAGTTCAACATCGAGCCCTCGTTATCGAAGCGCATGCTCTCGGCTTTTGCGGCCCGCTGCGGCGTCTATGCTGCGCTGCTGGCGCAGCGAGGCCTTACCGCGCCAAGCCAGGTCATCGAGGGCAAGTTTGGCCTTTACAACCTGTACCAGGGAGGCGACGCAGCGGGCTTGCTTGCCGGGCTTGGAAGCGAGTTCAAGAGCGAGGATCTGAGCATCAAAAAGTATCCGAGCTGCGGGTGCAATCACACGGCTATAGAGGGAACGCTGCAGCTCGTGCGGCAGTACGATCTCAAGCCGGATGATGTCAGCGCGATCGAGGTGAGCGTTACGCCGTATATCGAGCGCATAGTCGGCGGCGTCTACGACCCGAGCGGAGACGCGCAGGTGGCAGCGCAGTTCAACGTACGCTACTCGATCGCCTGTGCGTTGGTCCGGCGCAAGCTGGGACTGGCCGAAATAGAGGCCGATTCGGCGCGCGATCCAGCGATACTGAAGCACGTTGACAAGGTAACGGTTGTGGTGGACCGCGCGCTCACATCAGAGCGTGGACCGGTGCAGGTGAAGATGTTTACCAGGACAAATGGCGAGATCACCCGCTACGTGGAGCACGTGCCGGGGAGCAGGAAGTCGCCGCTGTCGGAAGAGGAAATAAAACTGAAAGCGCAGGAGTGTTTCGCGCTTGGCGTCCGTCCTCTGGGGCGGCAGCAGATGGAGGAGTTGAGTTCCCGCATATCTGCCATCGAGAACAGCAAGAATATGAAGGCGCTATTCGAGGGAGTGTGCTGACAGGGCTGCGGCCGATCCGCTATTCCGGCCAGAGAATGGATTCTGCTTGTTATGCAAAGGGGCCGCGTTATATCTGACTGCGCCCTCCCTGGGGCAGCGCCTGAACTTGCCGGTGGACTGATAAAGGACTATATTTAGTCCGGTATTGCGAACCGGAATTCGAACATGCGTTCTTCTCGAATAAAACCGATCAGTATCTGAAGGCTAACGCCGCGGAGATCCTGGACAGACTGGCCGAAGAGCGGGAACCTCTGCTGATCACGCAGAACGGCGAAGCCAGGGCCGTGATGCAGGATGTGGCGTCGTACGAGGCGACACAGGAGACGCTCGCCCTGCTCAAAATTCTGGCGCTGGGCAATCGCGAGGTCGAGGAAGGCAAGGTCAAGCCGGTTGCCGATGTCGTGCGCCGGCTGCGGACGAAGAAGACCGGCGGTTGATGCGCTACGACGTCCTGATCACGCAGGGCGCGGAGCGCGATCTGGAAGAGATCTACGACCACATTGCCGAATTCGATTCGCCGGAGAAAGCGGACTACGTCTTGCGGCACTTGCTCGAGGTGGCTGAACGTTTGGCCAGGTTCCCCGATCGCGGTCCGCATCCCAAAGAACTGCAGGCCCTGGGCATCCGGGAATATCGCCAGGCCTACTTCAAGCCGTTTCGCCTCCTCTATCGAATAATCGGAAAGCGGGTCTTGATCTACCTGATCGCGGATGGCAGGCGCGACATGCAGGCGCTGCTGTCACGCCGCCTGCTCGGTGCGTAAACGGGGTACCTTGTTTTAATAATTTGGAGGGCAAGCGGGCTGTGAATACGAATTCTGTTGTGCATCTGATTGCGGCGCTGCTGCTTGCTGCGCCGGCGTTGGCCGCGCAAAGTTACCCTGCGCGGCCGGTGCGCATCGTTGTGCCGGTGCCGGCGGGCGGCGGTGTGGACAGCCTCGCGCGGGTCGTCGGCCAGCATTTCAACGCGCAGTGGGGGCAGCCCTTCATCGTCGACAACCGCCCCGGCGCGGGCGGCAGCCTCGGCGCGGAGATCGTCTCGCGCGCCACGCCGGATGGCTACACGCTGATGGTAAGCAGCAGCAGCTACGTTACCAACGCGGCGATCCGCAAGACGCCCTACGATCCGATCCGCGACTTCCAGCCGATCACCAAGCTGACGACCAATCCCTACATCATCGTCGTGACGCCGTCGTTGCCGGCGAAAACGGTGAACGATCTCATCGGGCTTGCGAAGGCGAAGCCGGGCGGCATCAACTATGCGTCGTCGGGGACGGGCGGCGTGCTGCATCTGGGCGCGGAGCTGCTCACCGCACTCACCAATACCCGCATGACGCACATTCCGTACAAGGGAGTCGCCGACGGTTATCCGGCGGTGATGACTGGGCAGGTGAACTGGATGCTCGGAAGCCCGATTTCCGCGCAGCCGCTGATGAAGGCGGGACGCTTGCGGGGCATTGCGGTCACCGGGACGAAGCGGTTGAAGGCGTTGCCTGACCTGCCGACGATTGCCGAGAGCGTGCCGGGCTATGAAGTGGACGCGTGGTTCGGATTGTTCGCGCCGGCGCGGGTGCCGGGTACTATCGTCGAGCAGTTGTACAAGGAGGCGGCGAAAGCGGTCACGGAGCCGGAGTTTGCGCGCCGCATGGAAGCGGGCGGCACCGAGACCGTCGGCAACCCGCCGCGCGAATTCACCGCGCAGGTGAAGGCCGAATACGACAAATGGCGCGGGCTGGTGAAGAAGACGGATCTCAAGCTGGAGTGACGCCTCGTCTTCCCGGCGTACGCCGGGGCCCAAAGAGCGCCTGGATACCGGCTTTCGCCGGTATGACGAGTTCGCCGGTATGGGTGTTAGAAGACTGCGGTGCCGGTGAGGGTGGTGCGCTGCATGAGGCGGCGCTGCGGCAGGGCATAATCGACGGTCGCGCGGTGCAGCGTCGTGCAGTTGTCCCACATCACGACGTCGCCCGCGCGCCATTGATGGCGATAGGTGAATTCCGGCTTCGTGCAGTGCGCGAAGAGTTCATGCAAGAGCGCGCGGCTCTCGTCCTGCGGCATGCCGACGATGCCGACGGTGAAGCCTTCGTTCACGTAGATGCATTTCTGCCCGGTGCGGGGATGCGTGCGGATCACCGGGTGGATCACGTCGGGCGTGCCGGCGCGGCGCTCCTCGCTCACGACCACATCGCTGCCGGCGGCCTTGCGCTCGCGGATGTAGCGGTCCCAGAAACGGTGGACCGCCTTGAGCCCCCGCAGCTTCTCTTTCATATCCGGTGCAAGCGCGTCGTAGGCGGCAGCGGTGCTCGCGAACTGCGTGTCGCCGAGCGGCGTGCCCTGGTCGTCGTGCGGCACCTCGATCGCGTACATGATCGAGCCGCGGCTCGGCGTCCGCGTGTAGGAGAGATCGGTGTGCCAGTAGTTGCCCGCGTCCTTGATGCCGACCGGCTTGCCGTTCTCGATGATGTTGGAGAGCACGTAGATTTCCGGGTGCTCGGGGCGCACGTATTCGCGTAGCACATGGATTTCCAGTTCGCCGAAGCGGCGGCTGAATTGAACGTGCTGGGCGTGGCTGATGCGCTGGTTGCGGAAGAGGGCGACGGAGCGCTGGTTGAAGGCCTGCTCGATGCGCGCGAAGGTAGCGTCATCGATTTCGCGCGAAAGGTCGACGTCCTGGATTTCGACGCCGAAGAGCGGGTTGAGTGGCTTTGCGCGCATGGGAATAGAATACCAAATAGCCGTTCATGGTTCGACAGGCTCACCACGAACGGCGTGGAGATACCCCGAACGGCGTGAGTATTAGGAACGGGATCGACGCACCACGAACGGTTTCTTAACACGACCGTTCGCCCTGAGCGGAGCACTGCGGAGTCGAAGGGTGAACGGTCGTGCAAAAAAAGGGGGAGCGATGAGGGTGAAGATTAACGTGGCTGCAGCGGCGATGGTGGTGATGGCCGCGATGCTCCAGAGTGCGGCGTGGTCGGCGGAATATCCGTCCCGGCCGATCCGCATGGTGGTGCCCTATGCGCCGGGCGGGGCGAGCGATTTCTTCGCGCGCATTCTCGCCGAGCGCTTTACTGCGGCGTGGGGCCAGCAGGTGATCGTCGACAACCGTGCAGGTGCAGGCGGCAACATCGGCTCCGATATCGTGGCGAAGGCGAATCCCGACGGCTACACGATGCTACTCGGCACGTCGGGCTCGAATGCGGTGAATCCGAGCCTCTACGCCAAACTGCCGTACGACGCAAAACGCGATCTCGCTTTGATCGCGATGGTCGCCTCCACTGCGAACATTCTGGTCGTGCGCGCGCAGCATCCGGCGAAGTCGGTGCAGGACATCATTCGCATGGCGAAGGCGAATCCCGGAAAGGTGACCTACGGATCGTCCGGTGTGGGCAGCGTGCTGCACCTGTCGGGCGAGCTGCTGAATAC
>JBQTJV010000324.1:0-1522 GCA_052386775.1 Betaproteobacteria bacterium | reverse complement strand
TGCCAGCCCAAAGGGTTGTAGCCACAACGGCCGCTCACTTTGTCGGGCGGCTTGCTCATGCGCCCCGGCCTCGGTCTCGCGCAGCGTGGTGCGGGACGGGGTGCAAGGCGGCGTGTTTGAACGATGATGCGGCGGGGCTTCTGCGGCTGCTCCCGCAAACGGGCCTGCGGCTAACGAGTCGCAGCCGCCGCGATATGAGCTGCGCCACCCTTCGCGTGATCAATCCGTTCTGGCTACAACGCACACGTGGTTCATTTTGTTAGGCACTCTTAGGGAAGCGGGGTGAGTTTGCCGTTCGGTATGCTGGCAGCTTGTTGTACTCGTGAAAACGCTGGAACGGCACGTCTCACTAATCCGACAGCAGCCTCGTCAAAAGTTCCCCACACTGACCGAAGACCGCAGTTACTCAGTAGCTTACGACACTTTGGCGTCAGCCGCCCGTAATGACAATGATATGCACCCGGTACGGTCCGTGCGCGCCCAACGTCACCGTCTGCTCGATGTCGGCGGTCCGTGACGGACCGGAAACGAAGTTGACCGCACGCGGCCAGTCGGCGCGCTCGCGTCTGAGCAGCCGCCACGCCTCTTCCATGTGAGGCACGATGCGCTCCGCGCGAACGAGGGCGATATGCGTTTCCGGCAGCAGGCTCGTGCTGGCGGGCGTATCGGCACCGGTAACGAGCATCAGCGTGCCGGTTTCGGCAATCGCGCAGAAGGCGCCCGTAATGCCGACGAGATCGTCGTTCCGCGCACCGCGGGAATCCACGTGCAAGCCGGCGGCACGCCAATCCAGGGCGGCGAATTCGGGCCAGCAAACGGCGGCGACCGGCAGCGCGCTGCCCTTGAGATATCCGCTCACCGCACGCGGAACGTCACCGACATTCGCCACTTCTGCGAGCGTGCTCGCCAATGCCAGGGCCCGGGCCCGAAATTCCGCACGCGGATCGCCCGGGCTCCGCGGACGCGGGCTCAGCACGCGCGAATCCAGATGCGCGCGAACAACCTGCTGCTCGGCGGCCTCCGCGAGCGCAGGCTTGCCTTGCGCGGCGCGGATGCGGGCGAGGATATTTGCGCGCGCGCTCACTGGGCCGCCGCCTCGGGGCAGATCAACGAACCACCACGCCTCATGTCGGCGGCCACACCGATTCGTCCGGTCGCATCGCGCAAGCGGGCTCCTGCGCCTGGGAGGCTCATGGCGTTACCCCAGCGTCGGCATATTGAAGCTCGGCGCCTCGAGGTCCGTCGTCGGCCAGCGCGTCGTGACGACCTTGCCGCGCGTGTAGAACCGCACGCCTTCCATGCCGTGCACGTGCTGGTCGCCGAAGAGCGAGCTGCGCCAGCCGCCGAAGGAATAGAACGCGATCGGCACCGGTATCGGCACGTTGATGCCGACCATGCCGACTTCTATTTCCCGTTCGAACTTGCGCGCGGCCGCACCCGAGCGCGTGAACACCGCCGTGCCGTTGGCGTACGGGTTCGCGTTGATCAACCGGATGGATTCGTCGAGCGTTTTCGCGCGCAG
>JBQTJV010000323.1:0-4117 GCA_052386775.1 Betaproteobacteria bacterium | reverse complement strand
CGCCCAGATTCGAGGGATGGATCGAGCGCCTGCACGTGAATACGACCGTCCAGCAGGTCGCGCGCGGACAGCCGCTGATGGAGGTGTACAGCCCGGATCTCGTCTCCGCACAGCAGGAGTACTTGATCGCGCGCAAAGGCGTGGAATCGCTGCGCGAAGGCAGCCCCGAGTTCCAGGCGAGCATGCAGCAGCTCGTGACGAGCGCCCTCCAGCGGCTGCGCAACTGGGATATCTCCGACGAAGAACTGAAGCGGCTGGAAAGGGAGGGCGCGGTGAGGCAAACGGTGACCCTGCGCTCTCCGGTAAGCGGGGTGGTGCTGGAAAAGCCCGCCTTGAAAGGCATGCGCTTCATGCCGGGCGAGGCGCTCTACAAGATTTCCAACCTGTCGTCGCTGTGGCTGGTAGCCGATGTCTTCGAGCAGGATCTTGCGCTGGTGCGCGAGGGGCAGCCCGCGAAGATCACCGTCAACGCCTATCCCGGCAGGTCCTTCGACGGCAAGGTCGCGTTTCTCTATCCAACGCTCACGCCTGAAACGAGGACGGCCAAGATCCGTGTCGAGCTTCCGAACCGGGGCGGCCTGCTCAAGCCGGCGATGTATGCAAGCGTGGAATTCCTCACCGGGCGCGCCAGGAACAAGGTCCTCACCGTGCCGGATTCCGCGGTCCTGGACAGCGGGACACGGCAAATCGTCCTCGTGCAGCGAGGCGAGGGAATGTTCGAGCCGCGGCCGGTCAAGCTCGGCATGTACGGCGACGGCCATGTCGAAGTGCTCGAGGGCCTGCAGGCGGGCGAAACTGTCGTTACCAGCGCGAATTTCCTGATCGATGCGGAAAGCAACCTGCGGGCCGCGTTGGGGAGTTTCGGCAGCGCAGGACAAAAGCCCGCGCCAGCCGCTACGGAGACTTCCGGCGAGACTCACCGCGCTGAAGGCATCTTGCGGGCGATCGATGCGAACAGCGGCAGCGTCACGCTGGAGCATGGCGCCATTCCGACGCTCAAGTGGCCGGCGATGACCATGGACTTCCCGGTGAAGGACAGCGGCTCGCTCAAGGGCTTGAAGCCCGGCCAGAACGTCGAATTCGAATTGACCGCCGTCAAGCCGGGGGCGTTTGTGATTTCGCGCCTCAGCCCCGCAAGAAAACAAGGGGGCGCCGCCTCACCGCCAGCACCAGACCGCAAGGGCCAGTGACATGTTGAATCGCATCATCGAGTGGTCGGCGCGCAACGTCTTTCTCGTCCTGCTCGGGACGGTATTCATTATCGCCGCGGGCGTCTATGCCGTCGTCAAGACGCCGCTCGACGCAATACCGGACCTTTCCGACGTTCAGGTGATCGTCTACACCGAGTATCCCGGCCAGGCGCCGCAGGTGGTGGAAGACCAGGTCACTTACCCGCTCACCACGGCGATGCTGAGCGTGCCACGCTCCAAAGTCGTGCGCGGCTTTTCTTTCTTCGGCGCCTCTTTCGTCTACGTCATTTTCGAGGACGGCACGGATATCTACTGGGCGCGCTCGCGGGTGCTCGAATACCTCAACTTTGCCGCCGCGCGGCTCCCCCGCGGCGTGACCCCGTCGCTCGGGCCGGATGCGACCGGCGTGGGGTGGGTTTATCAGTACGCGCTGCTCGGCGCCAAACGCTCGCTCGCCGAGCTGCGCACGCTGCAGGACTGGTTCGTGCGCTATCAGCTCAGCAAGGCGCAGGGCGTGGCCGAGGTCGCGAGCGTCGGCGGTTTCGTCCAACAGTACCAGGTCACGGTGAATCCGCGCAAGCTGCAGGCCTACGGCATTCCACTGTCGCGGGTCTCGCAGGCGATCCGCATGAGCAACGTCGATGTCGGCGGGCGCGTCGTCGAAATGGCCGAAACCGAGTTCATGGTGCGGGGCCGCGGCTATCTGCGCGGCATCCCCGATCTCGAACACCTGGTCCTGAAAGCGGAAGGCGGCGTCCCCGTGCTGCTCAAGGACGTGGCGCGTGTCGAACTGGGCCCGGATGAGCGGCGCGGCATCACCGAATTGAACGGCGAAGGCGAAGTGGTCGCCGGCATCGCGATGGCACGCTATGGGCAAAATGCCCTGGAAGTCATCGACAACATCAAGGCCAAGATCTCGGAAATCGCGAGCGGGCTGCCGGAGGGCGTCACGATCCAGGCGGTCTACGACAGGTCCGATCTCATCCATCGCGCCATCGACAACCTCAAGGTCACCCTGATCGAGGAAAGCATCATCGTCGCGCTGATCTGCATCCTGTTCCTGCTGCATGTACGCAGCGCGCTGGTCGCCATCATCATGCTGCCGATCGGGGTGCTGATCGCGTTCATCTCGATGCGGGCCCTCGGCCTCAACTCCAACATCATGAGCCTCGGCGGCATCGCGATCGCGATCGGCGCGATGGTCGACGCCGCGATCGTCATGATCGAGAACGCGCACAAGCACCTGGAACGCCTCGAACCGGGGGCGTCGCGGCTGGAAGCAATTATTACGGCGTGCAAGGAAGTGGGACCGGCGCTCTTTTTCAGCCTGCTCATCATCACCGTGTCTTTTCTCCCCGTCTTCACGCTGGAGGCGCAGGAGGGCCGGCTCTTCTCCCCCCTCGCCTACACCAAGACGTTCGCCATGGCGGGCGCGGCGGCGCTCTCGATCACGCTGGTACCGGTGCTGATGCTGCTCTTCATCCGGGGTCGGATATTGCCGGAACATCGCAATCCCGTCAGCCGTTTTCTGATCTGGCTCTACCGGCCTGTCATCTCCTGGGTCACCCGCTGGAAGAAGCTCACCATTCTTGCCGCGATCGTGGTAACCGGCATATCCGTAGTCCCGGCGATGAGACTCGGCACCGAATTCATGCCGACCCTGAACGAAGGCACGCTGCTCTACATGCCGACCAGTCTTCCCGGCATGTCGGTGACCAAGGCGGCGGAACTCATGCAGATCCAGGACCGGATCATCAAGACCTTTCCGGAAGTCGAGTCGGTATTCGGCAAGGCCGGGCGCGCCAACAGCGCAACCGATCCGGCGCCGGTGGAGATGTTCGAAACCGTGATCAACCTGAAGCCCGAGCGCGAATGGCGTCCCGGGATGACGGTAGACCAACTGATCGCCGAGATGGACAAGGCGCTGCAGATCCCCGGAGTAAGCAATGCCTGGACCATGCCGATCCGCGCGCGCATTGACATGCTGTCGACCGGGATACGCACGCCGATCGGCATCAAGGTATTCGGCAAGGATCTCGCCGAAATGGAGCGGCTCGCGAAACAGATCGAGACCGTGGTCAAGAACGTGCCCGGTACCAGCAGCGCCTACGCGGAGCGCATCATCGGCGGCTACTTTCTCAATATCGAGCCGGATCGCATGGCACTCGCCCGCTACGGCATCACGGTGGGTGACCTGCAGGACGTTGTCATGACGGCGCTGGGCGGTGAAATGGTCACCACGACAGTTGAGGGCCGTGAACGCTTTGGCGTGATCGTGCGCTACCCGCGCGAGTTACGCAGCGACCCGCAGGCGATCGCAACGCAGGTCCTGGTGCCGGTGATGGCGGCGCCGGCCGGAATGACACCCACCGCGGCGTCCATGGGCGGCGCCGCGCCGGTCAGGAGCGCGGGGGCGACCATGGTGCCGCTCGGACAGGTCGCGAAAGTAACGCTCACACAAGGGCCGCCGGGAATCCGTACCGAAAATGCCCTGCTCTCGGCCTATATCTTTGTCGATATCCGCGACCGCGATATCGGGAGATATGTGGCCGATGCCCAGCGCGCGGTGAGCGAAAATGTCAAGTTCCCGCCCGGCTACTACGTGACCTGGAGCGGGCAGTTCGAGTACCTCGAGCGCGCGAAGGAGCGCATGAAAATCGTCGTGCCGGTCACGCTCCTGCTGATCTTCGTCCTGCTCTATCTCAATTTCCGGCGCATGACCGAAACACTGATCGTGATGCTTTCCGTTCCCTTCTCGCTGGTGGGCGGCGTGTGGCTCATGTACCTGCTCGGCTACAACATGAGCGTCGCGGTGGCCGTGGGGTTCATCGCACTGGCCGGCGTTGCCGCCGAGATCGGCGTCGTCATGCTGATCTATCTCGATCAGGCACTTGCGGTGATGACCGACCGCCGGCGCGCGGAGCACA
>JBQTJV010000322.1:0-11090 GCA_052386775.1 Betaproteobacteria bacterium | reverse complement strand
TGCACAGGCAGGCGATTGCCCAGTGCTGTCCCTCCATTGTGGACACGCTGCGCATGGCGCGGGACGTGCATCCCGGAAAGAAGAACAGTCTCGACGCACTGTGCGAACGCTATCAAGTGGACAATTCACAGCGCACGCTGCACGGCGCGCTATTGGATGCGCAGCTCCTGGCGGAGGTTTATCTCGCCATGACGCGCGGGCAGGAAAGCCTGGCCATCGAGGTGCAGCACGCGCATGCAGGGGACGCAGTCCCGGAATTTTCTACCGCCCACCTCGATTTCGTCATCCTGAAGGCGAGCGAGGAAGAGCTGGCGGCCCACCTGCACGCGCTTGCGGAAATCGACAAGGCCAGCGGCGGCGCCTGCCTGTGGAAGCGCGTAGGTATTTAGCCGGGGGAGGTAGGCTCAAGCGGTAGCGTCAGCGGGCTGCGCCATCAGCGCCAGCAGTTCGTCGAACGATTGCACGAAGAGCTTGACGCCTTGTTCCTGCAGCGTTTCACCCACCTCGCGCATGTCGATTCCGAGCCCGGACAGCGTATCGAAGTGTTGCCGCGCTGCATCGACTTCCTGTTCCAGCGTCAGCGCCGCACGGCCATGGTCGCGAAAAGCCGCAAGCGTGGCATCCGGCATCGTATTGACGGTCTCGGGTCCGATCAGCGGTTCGACATACAGCACGTCGCTGTAGTCGGGATTCTTGGTGCCGGTGCTCGCCCACAACATGTACTGGGCGCGGGCGCCGCGAGCGGCGAGCGGCGCGAAGCATTCGCCTTTGAAATTCTTCCGGTATTCCTGGTAAGCGAGCCTGGCGAGCGCGACGCCGGCTTTGCCGCGCAGCGTCTTGTCGTGCACGCCTGCCGTGTCCAGCTTCTGGTCCACCAGGGTGTCCACGCGGCTCAGAAAGAGACTCGCCACCGACTTCACCTTCCGCGCATCGCCGCCGTCGCGGATCCACCGTTCGAGGCCGCGGAGGTACGCGTCGGCGACGGTGTTGACGTGCTCCAGCGAGAACATCAGCGTGACATTGATGGAAACACCCTGGCCGATCAACGCTTCGATGGCGGCGATGCCCGCCGGAGTGGCCGGCACCTTGATCAGGACGTTGTCACGCCGCACCATCCCGCGCAGGCGCAGGGCCGCCGCAACGGTGCCGGCGGTGTCGTGCGCGAGCGCCGGCGAGACTTCCAGGCTCACGTAACCGTCTTCGCCACCGGTCCTCTCGTGGAGCGGGCGCAACAGGTCGCACGCCGCCTGGATGTCGGGTATGGCGAGGACTTCGTAGCGGGCCTCGGGCGTCAAGTTCACGTCCCGCTTCAGCGCCGCGAGCTCGTCCCGATAGTAGCGGCTGCTGCTCATCGCCTTGTGGAAAATGGTCGGATTCGACGTGACGCCCGCGACGGCGTCTTCGTTGATCAGGCGCTCGAGTCCGCCTTCTCGCAGCAGGGTGCGTGACAGGTTGTCGAGCCAGACGCGCTGGCCCAGCGCATGGAGTTGAAGCAATGGGTTCATCTGAAATGATCCTCCCTGCCCAGCGTAGCGAACGCTGCACACGGGGTCAACCCGACCCGCGGCGCCATCCGGCTTGTTTCTCAAGCCGCGCAAGGTTAACGTAGCCGCCGTTTTAACGAGAGGTCGTTTCAGGCGCTGGCATAATCGCTTCCTGCTTCAGGAGTCCGCATGACGAAAATCGTCGAAGTCAAAACGCACGTGCTGTCGATCCCGCTCAAGCAAGCGCTGTGGACCGCGCATGAGAAACTGACCGCCTCGAGCCTGATCCTGACCGAAATCCGAACCGACGACGGCCTGGTCGGTTACGGCGAGATCCACGGCTCGCCGATGGCGTCGATTTGCGAGTGGGTGCGGCGCTTCGGCGAGATCCTGCGCGGCAGGGACGCGCTCGCCACCGTGGCCGTGTGGGAAACATTGTTCTCGCTGACATCTCCGCGGCCGGGCGGCATTCACGGCGGCGACGGCTTGCCGCCGCCGCTTCCGCGTGGCGAGCGCCCGCAGATCATGGCTGCGATCGCCGGCATCGACATCGCGCTGTGGGACATCAAGGGCAAGGCCGCCGGGATGCCCGTGTACCAGCTCCTGGGCGGCGAAAAGCGCCCCATCTTTACGTACGCGACCGGGGGCTATTATCACGGGGAGGCGCCGCCCGCAGCATATGCAGAAGAACTGGCCGGCTTCGTCCAGCGCGGTTTTCGCGCGGTGAAGCTCAAGACCGGGGCCGATACCGTGAAGGCGGAAGCCCAACGCATCGCGGTCGTTCGCCGCGCCATCGGCGACGATCCGCTCCTCATGCTGGACATGAACGCGGCCTACGACCTCGACGATTGCATCGCCTTTGCGCGCGCCGTCGAACCCAGCAGCATCCTGTGGCTGGAGGAGCCCCTGCACTGGTATCTTCAGCCCGAAGACTTCAAGCGGCTCGCCGCGACCACTCCCATACCGCTCGCGCACGGAGAGCGGGAACTGACGCGCTTCACGGTGCGCGATTTCATCGTCGGCGGGGCGATCGGGTACGTGCAATTCGACGCGACGCGCTACGCCGGATTCACCGAAGCGCTGCGCGTGGCACAACTGGCCGAGCAGCATGGCGTTCGCATCGCGCCGCATCACGCGCCGGAGTTGCACGCCCATCTCGTTGCGGCTTTTCCACGCAGCGGTTTTTGCGTGGAATCGCATGGCGCGCCCGAGCGCGATCCGGTCTGGTTCGGCCTGTTCACCGAACGGGCGCAAATCCGCGACGGTTACGTACACCTCAATGACCAGCCGGGATTCGGGATCGAGATCGACTGGCGTTTCGTCGAGGCGCACCGCCTGTCGTGAGCAGCCCTCAGTCGAGAGCCGTCATGTCGCCGCTGAATTCCAGGGCAGTGAACTCGCCGCCGTGAAAGACTTCTGCCGGGTCGGCAGTATTCTCCGGTGAGGCGGCCGTGAACTGTTTCGCGTAGTCCTCTGCATTGTCTTCGGGTGCGTAGCCGATACGCGCGGCATGCGGGTTGTGCCAGCGCGAGCGCGTGTTGTTGGACACGCCGTAGAGCACGAGATAACGATAGTCCGGCGCGTCGATGCAGCGGCGGATCAGTTGCGTGAGGTCGCGGGGACTCACCCACGTCGCGAGCTGCCGCGCGCTCCGGGGCTGCTCGCGGAACGACCCGATGCGCAGGCACGCCACGCTCATGCCGTGCTTGTCGGCGTAGAGCCGCGCCAGCGCCTCGCCGAACGCTTTCGACACGCCGTAACGGCTGTCCGGCCGCAGCGGCTCATCGGTTCCCACGGTTCGTGTCGCGCGGTAGAAGCCGATGACGTGATTGGAACTCGCGAAGACGATGCGCCTGACGCCCGATTTCCGGGCGGTCTCGAAGACGTTGTACGTGCCGGCGATGTTGTTGTGGAGGATGGCATCCCACCGATCTTCGCGGGGCACGCCGCCGAGATGCACCACGCAATCGATGTCGTGCATGAGGCGCGCCACGGCAGCGGGCTCGCTCAGATCGGCGCTCACGAACTCTTCGCCGCCGCAAGCCGCCGGGATGGGGCGTATGTCCGAAAGCCGAAGCAGCGGGTAGATGCCCTTGAGGCCCGCGCGCAGGGTGGTGCCGATGGCGCCCGCGGCGCCGGTGATCAGGATGCGTTGCATGAGAACCTCGAAATGCGCGTGATGGGTTCCACGGGAGTTTACCGGCTCGCCCGAGTGCGCGGTGGCGGTGCGGTGCATAATACGGCATCTCTACAGTTCGAAGCCCCGATGCTGGTCAACTGCGTTGCCTACCAGGACGGCAGGAAAGTCGCCGATATCCGCAAGGAAGACATTCACGTCTATCTTGAGCGGCCCGGCTGCTTCGTCTGGGTCGCGCTCCGGGACGCCACGGCGCAGGAACTGGCCGAGATGCAGAAGCAGTTTGGCCTGCACGAACTCGCTGTCGAAGATGCGAGCCATGGCCACCAGCGGCCCAAGCTCGAGGAGTATGGGGATGCGCTGTTCGCCGTGGTGCACACGGTGGAGGAGGCGGGCGGGGAACTGTTCTGCGGAGAGCTAAGCATCTTCGTCGGCAAGAACTACGTGCTGTCGATACGCAACCGCGCGCGCGAGGGTTTTGCGGACGTGCGCGCCCGGTGCGAACGCGAACCGCATCTGCTGGCGCTCGGTTCCGGGTTCGTCCTATACGCCCTCATCGACACCGTGGTGGACCGCTATTTTCCGGTGCTCGAGTACCTGGAAGATGAACTGGAGACGGTGGAGCGGCGGATTTTCTCCGGCGGCCCCGCGCGGCAGAGCATCGAAGGGCTCTACCAGTTGAAGCAGAAACTGATGACGCTGCGACACGCCGCCGGGCCACTGCAGGAGACGGCGTCCAAGCTGCACGGCGGTCGCGTTCCCGAAGTCTGCATCGGCACGCAGGATTACTTCCGCGACGTCTACGACCACCTGATACGGATCAACCAGTCCATCGACAGCCTGCGCGACATGGTGACCACTGCGATATCGGTCAACCTGTCGCTCATCGCGCTGGGCGAAAGCGAAGTGACCAAGCGGCTCGCCGCCTATGCCGCGCTGGTTGCCGTGCCGACGATGATCGCCGGCATCTACGGCATGAACTTCGATTACATGCCGGAACTCAGGTGGAGTCTCGGTTATCCGCTGGTGGTGGGCGCCATGGTCGCGATAGACGGCTATCTCTTCTATCGCTTCCGCAAGGCGAAGTGGCTGTAGGGGAGATGCATGCGCGCCGCCTGGTATGAGCAGAACGGTCCCGCCGCGGAAGTGCTGAAAGTCGGCGACTTGCCCGACCCGGTGCCGGGGCCGGGGGAAGTGCGCGTGCGCCTCTACGCCTCCGCGGTCAATCCGTCGGACGTGAAAGCGCGCGCGGGCAATCGCAAGGTCGTCTGGGATCGCGTGATTCCGAACAGCGATGGCGCGGGCGTCGTCGATGCGGCCGGGGAGGGCGTGGACGCCGCGCGCATCGGGCAGCGCGTGTGGATCTACAACGGGCAGTGGGACCGGCCTCACGGGACGAGCGCCCGGTATATCGCGGTGCCCGCGGCGCTCGCCGTGCCTCTGTCTGAGGAGCTTTCTTACGAGCAGGGCGCCTGCCTCGGGATCTCGGTCATGACCGCGCACCGCTGTCTTTACGCGGACGGTCCGATAGCAGGAAAGACGGTATTGGTGACCGGCGGCGCGGGCGTCGTCGCGCACTATGCGATCCAGCTTGCCAAATGGGGCGGGGCGCGCGTGGTCACCACGGTCAGCTCGGAGGCCAAAGCGGAACATGCACGCGCGGCGGGCGCGGACATCGTCATCAATTATCGTACCGAATCGGTGGTCGAACGAATCCTCGACGCGGTCGGCGGGGTCGATGCCGTCGTCGAAGTCGACTTTGGCGCGAACCTGCCCGTCACCGCGCGCATCCTGCGTCCCAACGGTGTCGTGGCGAGTTACGCCTCGGCGCGGGACCTGAAACCGGTTTTTCCGTACGTGGATTTTTTCCGGCTCAACCCGGTCATCCGTCCGGTGTTCGTCTACACCATGCCGGATTCAGCGAAAGCCCAGGCGCACGCGGATATTGGAAGATGGCTGCGGGAGTCGAAACCCATTTTCAGCATCGCGGAACGCTACCGGCTCGATGATGTCGTCAAGGCTCATCTTGCGGTCGAACGCGGCGAAAAGATCGGCCACGTCATACTTGCGATCGACTGACGTGGGGCGCTGTCTTGCCGCGGTGTCGCCGCCGCATCAGGATACTCGCCCGGTTTGCCGCCACACGACGGAATTCTCCTCTCCGGAATGAAACCAGGGTCCCGGGTGAGCGCCTTCAATCTGCCGCACGTGTGACAGCTCTCTCGGCGGCGTTCGACTGTCGCTCAGGACAGGCTCGGGCTCAACGCGAACCGACTTCTTCAGAACCTCCTTAGAGCCATCGTCTAACGCGGGACATGTACTGTGCAAACTCGGGGCCGAACTTTGCGAGCAAGGCGCGCTCCTCGGGCTTGACTTGGTACTGCGTCATGTATGCAACGAAAACAGGTAGGAGCAAGGCTGCGCCGGCATTCGACAAGTACGCAGCCCAGCCTGTAAGCGCAACAAGAAAGCCCAGATACATCGGATTGCGTGAGAAGCGATAGACGCCGTTAGACACAACGGATGAGGACGCACTCGGGGTGAGCGGGTTCACCGTGGCGTGCCGGTCACGAAACGCGATAACCCCTGCAAACGCCAGCATCCCGCCTAATGCGACGAGCGTTAGCGCAATGGCGGTACTTCCGGCAAGCGTGAATGACAGGCTCGGTACATAGTGCGCCATACCAAGCATGGCGCCGGCAATGATCAGCCACACGAGCAGCGGTGGGATTTTCAGTTCAAGCGACTGCATGCCGGGAGTGCGGTATAGCCCAGATCAGGCGCGGCGACAGCAGGTGCGCCAGAAAACCTCCTCATGATCTACGCGGTGCAGCCTCTGATTTACTTGCCCGCGGTAAACGTAAAGCCCGCTTTTTCGAATTTCCTCGATAGCCCGCGGCCGACCGCCTCGATCCTGCGCTTCGCATTCTCGGCGAAATCGATGTCGGTCATGTCGTGCACGCCGCCGGTGATGAGCACCTGCAGGATGCCTTCCTCGTCGCCGATATTCCGGAACGCGCGGCATACGCCCGGCGGAAACGAAACCGTATCAAACAGGTCCAGCACGGCGCGCTCGGAGCCATCGTCGTTCCAAGTCACCTCGAACGTGCCTTTGAGCACGGTGAATGTTTCGTACGTTTGCCGATGTGCATGCAGTCCCGGACCTTGCCCCGGCGGGCATACGGCGAGCGTCATCGTCAACCCCGCCGCGCCGCGGATCGGCGCGCCGGCGTTGATCGGTGTCTGGCCGCCTTCAAGGCCGATGACCGACAGGAGCTTGCGTGCATACACGACATCGCGCGCTTCGAGCGGGACATCGCTCTGCTGGATGGGCAGTGGCTTCAAGTCCTTGAAGCGGGCCACGCGCTCTTCGATGTCCTTCTTCGAGAGAGTGATCGTCTTCATAGCTTGGTTCCTGTCAAAAGGAATATTTCTTTAGCATCAGACTGGCACGATATCAACAGAAGTGAGAGCAAAGAGGTCAAGAAGCAGCGTGACATAGCGCCTCCCCAGACCGAATGCGATCGCCAGTCGTCAATGTGGCGCCTAACGTGCCCCGCTAACCGGCGCGCGATGACTTTCCGCGCGTCCGCGTTGAGCGGGTGGTTAGAGGTCGCGAGTGATGACGCGCATAGGTATCCAGCAGGCGGCGGATCATTCTTTGATATTGGGTACCGTGCTTTGCAGCCTCGCGCTTGAAGTATTCGATGCTGCGCTTCGACAGCGCAATCGTCACCTTTACGCCTTCCTCCCGAAAAGCTAGCTCCTCGGGCGACGGCAGAAAGTCAGGAACGACCTTTAGGTCGCCCATCGGTTCATCGGTGTATCTGATTTTCTCGGTCATAGATTCGTTTACCTTTGCGCCAATATCCGGCACCGAAGATTCGGATAACACCTTCACGGTACGTGAAGCGCACCGTGAGGATACCGCCCGCCACTTCGCCAAAACAGTAATATCGTTTTTCGCTCGAACTATGCGAAAGATCCTCAGCGATCACCCGCCGTGGATCGGCAAAAGCCAACTGAGCATCGCTGAACGAAATCCCGTGTTTCGATCGGTTTTCCCGGTTTTTCTCCGAGTCCCAGTCGAAACCGGCTTTGGCCATGAGCCAATGGTATCAAAAACCCATTAATGTAGCCATACATTTGTATGGCTTTCTACGCGTCCGTCTCGATTGCGTGGTTGGGCGTCGTTGCCTCAAACATCGTTGCGGTCTGGAGGCTGCAGCCAAGGCCGACACCGATAACGGCAAATAACCTCTTGCCCTCATCGACCAAACCGTCGCTGCCGCTACGAGTATCGTTATGAATCGAAAGTACATGCCACGAAAGGTGATTCAGTGCTTCCTCCAGTTGTTTCAGGGCGCCCTCAAGATCAGCCAAGGTCATTTTGTTCGTGGCGTGGAAATCTGGGTCCCTTTGTGCCGTGGTGCGATGAGCGACGGTTTCATGGCGCCAATTCCTGATTTTCGCGATTGCTCCATCTTTCTCCGAAAGACACGCTTCGACCTCCGGAAGTAGCTGCCTGAGTTCGGCATCGCCGTACCTTCTGATGAGCGTTACGAGGTTGGGCAAAGAGTAAGTGCTCTTCGTTGCGTCCAGTAGTGTCCCGGCTCTTGCGAAGAAACCATCGAAGACGGCTCGCCATGTCTGATCGAATAGGCTTGAGCTTTTTGTGCTCATTCATGGTGACTTACGTTGTATTTCATATCTGCGGGGACACCTATCCCGTTGCCGGCTGCAAACGTGCCATGCGCAGCAGGTTGTATGCTGCGCCAACCAAGTGGGCGGCCATCTGAGTCTTGGCGATGCTAACGAAGCGGGTCTTTCTGAGTCCACCCACGGTCTTCATCCAGCCGAAGATTTCTTCGATACGCTTTCTCTTGCGCTGGCTGATTGCGTAGCTCTGATGTCGGGTGGTTCGAGCATCCAGCCCCGGGGCGCTGCGCCCCTGGATGCGGGCGATGTGCGGGGCGACATTGCGGCTTCTCAACTGAGCGACAAAGGCTTTGTTGTAGTAGCCTTTGTCGGCCCCCAGAGTGCTCATCTTCTGGCGCGCTTGGCGACGCCGATCCAGCATGGGGGCAGCCGCCTTGGGCTCAAAGAGCGTCGAGTCAGTGATCACCACATTCACAAGCAGACCGCTTCGGTTCTCCATGAGCGCATGGGCCCCGAAGCTCAGCTTCGCCGGCTGCCCGTTGCCCTTTCGCATCAGCTTCGCCTCGGGTTCGGTGCTCGAGGCGTGGGTCTTGTTGCTGCGCTTCTCGCCGCGGAAGTCCACCATCCCAGTACCATCGGGTCCGGATCGCGGGGGCTCACCGTCCTTTCGCTTCAGGCTCTTGAACGAGGCCCACGACTCGATCAGGGTGCCGTCGACAGTGAAGTGCTCGTCAGAGAGCAGCCGCTGCTCGCGCGCTTGCTTGATGATACCGGCGAAGAATTCCTTGGCAATCTCGTGCTCGACGAGCCGCGCCCGGTTCTTGGAGAACGTCGAATGATCGAAGGAGGCCCTCCTCCAGCCCCATATCGAGGAACCAGCGAAACAGGATGTTGTAGTCGAGCATCTCGCAGAAGAGCCGATCCGAGCGCACCGAATACAGCGCGATCAGCAGCGATGCCTTGAGCAGCCGTTCCGGGGCCACCGAAGGCCGGCCACCCTCGGCATACATCGCATCAAACCTCGCGCTCATCGCGGCAAGCACCGCATCGGCCTGCGGCTTGATTCGCCGCAGCGGATGATCGGACGCAATCCGTTCCTCGACCGAGAAGTAACTGAACAGACCACTCTGAGGATCAACATGACCACGCATTCTTCTTACCTCCCCTCGAACGACGCTCCCACTATGACATGCCATCGTGCTGATCGTTCGGGGTATATTTCAACAGCCTGTTAGGCTTGGTGCTCCCTATCGCAATCACGTCATTGAGTGACCGGCTCCATGCCACCCGCCTTGATTGCTGCGATGCCCGCGGGTGACCTGAGGAATTCGATCAACGCCTTGGCGGCTTCCGGCTCCTTGGCTCCCGAAGCGACGCCTGCATTGAATACGCTATAGCGCTGCAGTTCGGAAGGGAAAGGACCTACCAGTTCTACACCGCTAGTAGCGGGAACTTCATTGATGAACGAGAATCCTAACTCGGCTGCGCCGTCAGCCACTCCCTGAAGCACGCGACCGGCGCTTCTGCCGTTCGGCAGAGTCGCCCGTCGCGTTCGCTCGACCCACTCGTTCTTGCCTTTCATCTGCTCGGCGATGCCGAGACGCTCAAACACCTTGCCAAGGTGCAGGCCCACAGCGCCCTCTGCATTGAAAGTGACCGACTTTGCGTCAAGGAGTGCGCGCTTGAACGCTTCGACTGAGCTGATGTCGGGTCTGGGCGCCCCCGCACGTACCGTCACCCCCATGCCCACTCGGGCAATCTCAGTGCGTGTATCGCTAGCAATCATGCCTCGCTTGGCGTACGCATCCAGACTATTAGTGCCGGCGACCAGCAGGTCGAACGCATCACCCGCTTCCATTCGTCGCCTCAACGTGCCCGCGTTCCCGTACCAGAGCACGAGCTTATGGCCCGTGGTGCGTTCGAACTGAGGGGCAATGTCCTCCCACACCGGGCGCATTGCAACACCTGCCACGACTTTCACTTCCGCGGCCTTCGCCGTGAAACTTTGAACAAACAGGAGCGCAACGCCAATTGCCGCTGTTACTAGAAACAACTTCAGTTTCATGGCGGACATCCTCTCAGCGGGCGAGGCCTAACGTTCCGCATGACCAGCCGCGAAGCGGTCGGCGTCGATGCGGTGGTTAGATTTCTGTGCCTTGGATGCGGGCCACGAAGGAGCCAAAATCTTGTCTCCCGTGAATTACCGCAACGATGAGAACGCGCGCTTCATCCAGGCGGTAGATGACGCGATAACGGTGAATTAACCGCTCACGGATGCCCGGATCATCAATTTCAGGCACGATCCGGCCCAACTCGGGATACTCCGGAACAGATTCGGCCGTTTCGACGATCTTCGATGTAACAGCCCTCGCATACCACGGTGAGTCGCGTTCAATGTACGTGGCGATTGCGGCAATGTCCTCAACCGCCTCGGGCGACCAGACTAAGATGCGAGCCATTTACCAAGGCGCGCCTTGGCATCGCCATGCGAGATAGTGCCTTCGGTGTGTGCGCGCTCCAGACCGCGCTTGACCTTCTCGAGAACGTACAAGTGATACTGAATGTCTTCGAAGCTCGCGTCGTCCGGCAGCTTCTTGAGCAGAGCGCTTACTTCATCTTTCGGGCTACCCATGTCGCCTCCAAATCTGCGATTCCAGAGTCTATCACTCGTGTGCCCCAGAAATCTAACGAATGAAAGGGACTTCCCCAGCTCGAAGCGGGCGGTGGCCCGCACGGCATCGGAGTGCCAAGATTGAGTTTCGCATCTTCAATCTGAAACGAGAGGGGAAGTCATGGAAAAGATTACTACT
>JBQTJV010000321.1:0-1896 GCA_052386775.1 Betaproteobacteria bacterium | reverse complement strand
TCGGCCGCCAGGGGCTCGGGAAAATCGCGCCCGATATTGGCGCCGGTGAAGTGACGGGCGTTTTCGTTGGCGCCGATGACGAAATCGCTCATCGCCATGACGGCACGGTCGGCGATAATAGTGCCCTTGAAACCCCGGGGTCCCAGCGAGCCCGGCTCCGCGCCGAACGCCGCGCGTATCGCCTCGGCCGATGAAAACGCAAGCGGTGTGGCGACCTGCGGCAGCTTGGCGGTCTTGACGAGATTGAGGTCATGGTCGCCGCGCACCATCAGCAGCAGCGGTTTGCCGTCGGCGCCGTCGACGACGACGGCCTTCACCGTCTGCTGCGCGGGAATCTTGAGGAACGCGCACAGCTCCGCGATGGTTTTCACGCCGGGCGTGTCAACGCGCGTCAGCGATGCGGTGGGCACGGCGCGGGCAGCCTGCGGCGCAACCGCCTCGGCAAGCTCGACGTTGGCGGCGTAGTCCGAATCCGGGCAAAACGCGATCGCGTCCTCGCCCGAGTCCGCAAGCACATGGAATTCGTGCGAGCCGGTGCCGCCGATGGATCCGGTATCCGCGGCCACGGCGCGGAACTTCAGGCCCAGGCGCGTGAAAATCCGCGAATAACAGTCGTACATCTCGCGGTACGTGGCGTCCAGGCTGGCCTTGTCGGCATGAAAGGAGTAGGCGTCTTTCATCACGAACTCGCGGCCGCGCATCACCCCGAAACGCGGCCTGATTTCATCGCGGAACTTGGTCTGGATCTGGTAGAAGTTGAGCGGCAGCTGGCGGTAGCTCTTTACCTCCCGCCGCACCACGTCGCTGATCACTTCTTCGTGGGTGGGGCCGAGGCAGAAGTCGCGCTGGTGGCGGTCCTTGATGCGCAGCAATTCCGGGCCGTATTGCTCCCAGCGCGTGGATTCCTGCCACAGTTCGGCAGGCTGCACCGCGGGCATCAGCAGTTCGACTGCGCCGCTCGCGTTCATTTCCTCGCGGATCGCCGCCTCGACCCGGCGCAGCACGCGCAGCCCCAGCGGCATCCAGGTGTAGACGCCGCTGGTCAGGCGCTTGATGAGTCCCGCCCGCAGCATCAGCTTGTGACTGGTCACTTCCGCCTCGGACGGCGCTTCCTTGAGGGTCGAGATGTAAAACTTCGAGACGCGCATACTTGTTCCGGATTCGCAAAAGCCTTTATTCTACCGAACCTTGTGATTTCCCGATAAAGAAAACAGCGAAGAGCGGGCATGAAATTCCTTGCCAAATGGCGCGTGCGCAAGCCCGCCGATGATGCCGAGACGGTTTATGTCAGCGAGAAGTACGGCGTGCGCTCGCTGCACATCGGCAGCGATACCGTGCAAAGCGCCATGCGCATCGCCAAGCCCAACGAACTCGAGCTTTCGTATACCCGCAGCATGATGGGCTTCATGCTGTTCAACGAGCGGCCGCAGCGCGTGCTGATGATCGGGCTGGGCGGGGGCTCGCTCGCCAAATTCATCTATCACCGGCTGCCGCAGGCCAGCACGCGCGTGATCGAGATCAGCCCGCAGGTGGTGGCGATTGCGCGCCAGTATTTCCACGTGCCACGGGACGACGAACGCTTCTCGGTCATCGTCGGCGACGGCGCCGAGCATGTGGCACAGGATGGGGATGCGCCCGACCTCATCATCGTCGACGGCTATGATGCCGAGTCCCACGTCGAGGCGCTGTCGAGCAGGGCGTTTTACGAGGCATGCCGCAAACGGCTGGGCGCACGCGGCATCCTGGTCGTCAACCTGTGGGGCGGCGACCGCGAGTTCAATGAAACCCTCAAGCGCATCGAGGCTGCCTTTCCCGGCGGCACGGCCTGCCTGCCAGCCGAGAAACCGGGCAATGTCGCGGTTTTCGCTTTCCGGGACCATCCCGGCAATCCGCGGT
>JBQTJV010000320.1:0-19076 GCA_052386775.1 Betaproteobacteria bacterium | reverse complement strand
AGACGACAAGGGATAAGCGATGGCGGCCACTGAAAAGACGCCGGTCACCGGCGCGGGGCCGTTCAACGGCGTGCTGACCTGGATTGACGCCCGCTTCCCGATGATGCAACTGTGGCGTGAGCACCTCGCCGAGTATTACGCACCCAAGAACTTCAACTTTTGGTACTACTTCGGCTCGCTCGCGATGCTGGTGCTGGTGCTCCAGATCGTGACCGGCATCTTCCTCACCATGCACTACAAGCCGGATGCGGGGCAGGCCTTCGCCTCGGTCGAGTACATCATGCGCGACGTGCCGGCGGGGTGGCTGATCCGCTATATGCATTCGACCGGCGCCTCAGCCTTTTTCGTGGTCGTATATCTGCACATGGTTCGCGGCCTGCTGTACGGGTCGTACCGCAAGCCGCGCGAGTTGGTCTGGATCGTCGGCATGCTGATCTATCTGGCGCTGATGGCGGAGGCCTTTTTCGGCTACCTGCTGCCGTGGGGACAGATGTCGTTCTGGGGCGCGCAGGTGATCATCAATCTGTTCGACGCGATCCCGCTGATCGGTCCCTACCTGTCGGAGTGGATCCGCGGCGATTACGTGGTTTCGGATGCGACCCTCAACCGCTTTTTCTCGTTTCACGTGATTGCGATTCCGCTGGCACTGCTGGCGCTGGTCGCCGCGCACATCATGGCGCTGCACGAGGTGGGTTCCAACAATCCCGACGGGGTCGAGATAAAGGAACGCAAGGACCCGGCAACCGGCCGCCCGCTGGACGGCATTCCGTTTCATCCTTATTACACGGTGAAGGATACGTTGGGGGTGGCGGTCTTCGCGATCGTGTTCGCGGTGATCATGTTTTTCATGCCGGAGTTCGGAGGGTACTTTCTCGAGTACAACAACTTCATTCCCGCCGATCCGTTGAAGACCCCGGCGCACATCGCGCCGGTATGGTACTTCACGCCGTACTATTCCATCCTGCGTGCGACCACGGAAAACTTCATGTGGATGCTCGCAGCCGCCGTGGTCGCGTACGGGGCGCTGATCGCCTTCAGCGTGAGAGACGTGCGCGTGTGGATCGGTGCCGCGGTCGGCGCAGCTGTGCTGGTGGCGGGATTCTTTTCCGTGGACGCCAAGGTCTGGGGCGTCGTGCTGATGGGCGTCTCGGTTCTCGTCTTTTTCCTGCTGCCGTGGCTCGACCGCAGCCCGGTCAAGTCGATACGCTACAAAGGAAGCCTCTACAAGAGTGCGCTCGCCCTGTTCGTCGTCGCATTTTCCCTGCTCGGGTATCTGGGCACCCAGACCGTGTCCGATCTGCGCACCTTGCTGGCACAGGTCGGAACGGTGATCTACTTCGCGTTCTTCGCGCTCATGCCGTGGTATACGCGGATGGACAGGACGCGACCGGTTCCCGAGCGCGTGACGTGGTGAGGCGAGCGCGATGAAAACAATAAGAACGCTGCTTTTCGCCGCACTGATGACGCCGGTGGTTGCGGCGGCGGCTGAAAACGTGAAGCTCGATCGCGCGCCGATCGACGGCAACGACCTCGTTTCCCTGCAGCGCGGAGCGCACACCTTCATCAACTACTGCCTCGGCTGCCACAGCGCAGGTTACATGCGCTATAACCGTCTGCAGGATCTCGGCCTCAACGATCAGCAGATCCGCGACAATCTGATTTTCACCGGCGTCAAGGTCGGCGATCTCATGAAGACCGCCATGACGCCGAAGGACGGCAAGGAGTGGTTTGGCGCCGCGCCACCCGATCTGACCGTGATCGCCCGTTCGCGATCGTCGCACGCGGGTTCGGGCGCGGACTGGCTCTATACCTACATGCGCGGTTTCTATCGCGATCCGAGCCGTCCGACCGGGTGGAACAACGTGGTGTACCCGAATGTCGCCATGCCGCACGTGCTCTACGGGCTGCAGGGCGAGCAGGTGCTCAGAAGCGAGCGCGTCATGCGGCCCGAGGGCTATCCCGAGGACGTCCAGCGGCTGGTGCTGGAGAAAAAGGGCGAACTCTCGCCGCCCGAGTACGATCGGCTGGTCGCCGACCTGGTGAACTACCTGGATTACATGGCGGAGCCGGCGGCGACGGCGCGCAGGAGCATCGGTATTTACGTGTTGCTGTTCCTGGGCCTGTTCTGGGTGCTGGCCTATGCGCTCAAGAAGGAATTCTGGAAGGACGTGCATTGACGACGGGCGCGATCCGTCGCCGGTGAAGCGGGCGGCGCAGGCCATACGCCGCTCAAACCGCCGTGTCGTTTGCTATCGGGTGATTCCACATGATGACTCTCTATTCGGGCACCAGTTGCCCATTCAGCCAGCGCTGCCGCATCGTGCTCTACGAGAAGGGCATGGACTTCCAGATCATCGATGTCGATCTGTACAACAAGCCGGAAGACCTGGCAGTGATGAATCCGTACAACCAGGTGCCGGTGCTGGTGGAGCGCGATCTCATCCTTTACGAGTCGAACATCATCAACGAGTACATCGACGACCGCTTTCCACACCCGCAGTTGATGCCGGCCGACCCCGTCATGCGCGCCCGCGCCCGCCTCTTCCTCTTTCGCTTCGAGCAGGAGATGTTCAGCCACATCGAGGCGATCGAGAAGGGGACACAGAAGCAGGCGGAGAAGGGGCGCACGATCATCCGGGACAGTCTCACCCAAATCGCTCCGGTCTTCACCAAGCAGAAATACATGCTGGGCGAGGAGTTCTCCATGCTCGACGTCGCCATCGCGCCGCTGCTGTGGCGGCTCGACTTCTACGGCATCCAGCTGCCCAAGCAGTGCGCACCGCTCATGAAGTATGCCGAGCGCCTGTTCAGCCGTCCCGCCTACATCGATGCGCTGACGGCTTCTGAAAAAGTCATGCGGAAGTGAGAGCGACCCGAAACCCGCCGGGCTGAGTGTAGAATGCAGCGTTCGAATCGCATCCAGAGCATCATGGCAGAGCGTTCCACCAAGCCTTATCTCATCCGGGCCATCCACGAGTGGTGCTCGGACAGCAATCTCACGCCATACCTCTCGGTGCGCGTGGACGCGAACACGCGCGTGCCGGCGGAGTCCGTGAAGAACGGCGAGATCGTGCTCAACCTGAGCTACGATGCCACGCACCGGCTCACCATCGGCAACGACCTGATCCAGTTTGCCGCCCGTTTCGGCGGTGTTTCGCGCGAATGCTCGATCCCGATCGAAGCGGTGCTCGGCATATTCGCACGGGAGAACAGCCAGGGCCTGTTTTTTGCGCAGGAAGACCAGGGCGCCGAGGCGCCAGGCGCCGGATCGGGCAACGGTGCAGCCGGCGGTCCGGGCACACCGCCCGGGTCACCCAACGGCGGCAAACCGAAGCTTCAGATCGTGAAGTAGCTGCCCTGTCGGGCAGCCCGGGCAAGGTCATCGCGCTTCGAACACCGTGGTCTTGGCCGTCCGCCACCGCGTATAATGGGCGCCCGAGCCGGCATAGCTCAGTGGTAGAGCAACCGCCTTGTAAGCGGTAGGTCGTCTGTTCAATCCAGACTGCCGGCACCAGTCCGGCGGCAAGTCTGTCTGAACGGTTACCGCCCTCCGGTTCGCAATCCAAGTCGGCAGAAATCAAGCGTTTTCGCGTTTGCATGCCGGAACTTGTGTATGGCGTGCGGTCCAAGAGCGCGAGCTCTTGAAATGGATGGCGGCAGACCTATCTAGAGGCACAGACCGCTTGAGTTGAACAGAAGAACAGGCGTCGCGCGCGGTGCCCCGCAGCGTGATGCACTGGAGGGACCACAGTGATCAGAGTTGAGCATCTGAGCAAGGCGTTCGGGCTCAAGCTAGCGGTGAACGATATCTCGTTTACCGTGGAAAGCGGCGAAGTGCTGGGTTTTCTGGGACCGAACGGCGCCGGCAAGTCGACGACCATGCGCATGGTCACCGGCTTCATCCCGCCCACATCCGGTACCATAACGGTCGGCGGATACGACGTGCTGGAGCAGCCGATTCCGGCCAAGCGGCTGGTCGGCTACCTTCCCGAAAACGCACCCGGCTACGCCGACATGACGGTGCAGGGCTTCCTGCGTTTCGCGGCCGAGCTGCGCGGCCTGCACGGCGAGGCACGCCGGCGGGCCGTGGACCGCGCCGTCGAGCTGTGCTTCCTCCAGAACGTCGTTTACCAGAGTATCGACACGCTTTCGAAAGGCTACAAGCACCGCACCTGCCTCGCGCAGTCCCTGATACACGATCCACCGATACTGATCATGGACGAGCCGACCGACGGCCTCGATCCCAATCAGAAACACGAAGTCAGAAACCTCATCAAGCGGATGGGGAAGGACAAGGCCATCATCTTCTCGACCCACATCCTCGAAGAAGTGGAGGCGGTTTGTTCGCGCGTCATCATCATCGACCGCGGCAGGATCGTCGCCAACGGCACGCCGGAGGAGCTGAAAGCACGCTCCGACACCGCAGGAGCGGTGCTCCTGCGCGTAAGAGGCGTCCCGGCGAACGCTGCCCGGGACGGGCTCGCCGGGGTGCGGGGCGCCTCGCGGGCCGAAGTGCTGGCCGAACGCGACGGCGTCGTGGAGCTGCGCATCTATCCCGACCGATCCGGCGCGCCGGGAAGCCTCACGCGCGAGGTTGCGCAGATGGCCGAAGAGCAGCGCTGGCAGGTGGCGGAAATTCACACCGAGGAAGGCCGCCTCGATGAGGTGTTCCGCAGCATCACGTTGCCGGACACGGTAAAGGCCGCGGTATGAACGCGCTGCTCAACATCAAGGCCATCATGAAGCGCGAGCTGGGCGGCTACTTCACGTCGCCGATCGCCTACGTGTTCCTGGTCATCTTCCTGCTGCTCACCGGCTTTTTCACGTTCACCGTCGGCAGCTTCTTCGAGCGCGGTGAAGCTTCTCTCGTGTCGTTCTTCACCTGGCATCCGTGGCTCTACCTGTTCCTCGTGCCCGCCGTCGGCATGCGGCTGTGGGCGGAGGAACGGCGACTGGGCACGATGGAGCTGCTGCTGACGATGCCGATCACCACCTGGCAGGCGATCGTCGGCAAGTTTCTCGCCTCGTGGCTGTTCCTTGCGCTCGCCCTGGCGCTGACCTTCCCGGTGGTCATCACGGTCAACTATCTGGGAGATCCCGACAACGGCGTCATCGCGGCGGGCTACGTCGGAAGCCTGCTGCTCTCAGGCACCTATCTGGCGATCAGCTGCATGACTTCCGCACTGACGCGCAATCAGGTGATCAGCTTCATCATTTCAGTGATGATCGCGCTGTTCCTGATCCTCGCCGGCTATACCCCGGTGACGGATCTGCTCACGCGCTGGGCCAACCCCGTGATCGTGGAAATCATCGCGGCCTTTTCCGTGATGACGCATTTCGAGGGTTTCCAGCGTGGCGTCCTGGATGTTCGCGATGTCCTGTTCTTCGCCTCGGTGATGGGCTTCGCGCTGTTCACGACCGGCGTGATCATCCGCAACCAGAGGGCCGGTTAGCATCATGCAGAAGAAAGGTCTCGAAACGCTGTTCTATTCCGCCGGCGGGGTGATCGTGCTCGCCGTCGTTCTCGTCGCCGCCAACTTCCTGATCGGCGCCTTCAATGCGCGGGTCGACCTGACCCAGGGCAACGTCTACACGCTGTCGCCCGGAACCAAGGCGATCGTGTCGAAGCTCGAGGCGCCGGTAAAGATCCGTCTTTACTATTCCCAGGGCAGCAATGCCGTGCCGGTGGGGCTGAAGACGTTTGCCAAGCGGGTGGAAGATCTGCTCGCGGAGTACCGCGCTGCCTCCGACGGCAAGGTGGTGGTGGAGAAATTCAATCCCGAGCCGGACTCGGATGCCGAAGATTCCGCCAATCTCGACGGCATCGACGGCCAGATGACGAATACCGGCGACAAATTCTACCTCGGCCTTTCCGTCTCGTTCCTCGATCAGAAGGCGGCGATTCCGGTGCTGGCACCGGATCGCGAACGGCTGCTCGAGTACGACATCACGCGTGCCATTTCGCAGGTTTCCACCGTGAAAAAGCCGGTGATCGGCGTGATGAGCGCACTGCCGGTGCTGGGGCGGCCGCTCAACCCGGTGCTCAAGCAGCAGCCGACCGAACCCTGGGTGCTCGCCTCGGAATTGAAGCGCGTGTTCGACGTGCGCGAGGTGAAGATGGAGACCGAGAAGATCGATGACGATATCAAAGTCCTTCTCGTCATCCATCCGCGCAATCTCTCCGAGACGACGGAGTACGCGATCGACCAGTTCGTGCTGCGCGGCGGCAAGCTGATCGCGTTCGTCGATCCCTATGCCTATTTCGATCAGCAACCCGATCTGCAGAACCCGTTCGGCGGACAGCAGGCCGGCCAGTCGATGTTCTACAACCTGTTCAAGGCCTGGGGCATCGATGTGAACATGGGCAAGGTGGTGGCAGACCTCACCTATGCCAGCGGCGAAGGTCCGCGTCTGTTGCCCACGCTGCTCTCGCTCAACCAGGAGGCGCTCAACCAGGAGGACGTCGTGACCAGCCAGGTGGGCACGCTGCTCGTGCCCTTCGGCGGCGTTTTCAGCGGCAAGCTCGCCGAAGGGCTGACCCAGACGGTGCTCGCGCATACTTCGAAGAACTCGATGCTGGTCGACCTCATCATTGCGACGCTCTCCGGTGAGCCTTCGACCCGGGGGTTCGAACCCTCGGGACAGCAGCAGCCGATCGCCATCCGCTTGAGCGGGAAGTTCAAGACTGCGTTCCCCGAAGGCAAGCCCAAGCCTTTCGCGCCCCGCGACGAGAAGAAAGCGGAGAAGAAGGAGGCCGCGCCGGCGGCGCCGCAACTCAAGGAATCGGCAGAGGAGAACTCGGTGGTTCTCGTATCCGATGTCGACATGCTGACTGACAACGCGGCCGTGGAGGTGCAGGACGTGTTTGGCCAGCGGCTTGTCGTGCCGCGCAACGGCAATCTCAATTTTGCCTTGAGTCTCGTCGAGCAGCTTTCGGGCGACCACAACCTGATCAATCTGCGCAGCCGGGCCGCCTTCACCCGGCCGCTGACCGTGATCCGTGACATGGAAGCGCGGGCGCAGCAGACCTACCTCGGCAAGATCAAGGAACTCGAGGACAGCCTCAACAAGACGCAGGAAAAGCTGCAGGACCTCCAGAAAGCGCGCGGCGGGACACAGGCGACCATATTGACCTCCGAGCAGCAGGCGGAGATCGAGAACTTCCGCAAGGCGGCCGCGGAAACACGCCGGGACCTGAAGGAGGTGCGGAAGAACCTGCGCGTGGAAACCGATACGCTGCAGTTCTGGACCAAAGTGGTCAACATCGGGCTGGTGCCGCTGCTGGTTGCGATCGCGGGACTGGTGCTCGCCATCATCCAGCGGCGCCGGGTAAGGGCCAGGGCATGACGGTCAGGACGGTGCAATGAATCGCAAGCAATTTCTTATTCTCGTCATCCTGCTGGTGGTGCTGGGCGGTGCGGGGCTCGCGTTGTTCTGGCAGGACATTGCGCTTTACCGGGAAAGCGGCGCGAAAATCGGCGCCAGACTGCTGCCCGAACTGAAGGTCGCCGAGGTGACACAGGTACGGCTGCAGGATGCGCGCGATGAAGTGACGCTGATCAACCGGGACGATCGCTGGGTCGTGCAGGAACGCGGCGGTTATCCGGCCAATGTTCAGGACATCAGCAGCCTGCTGGTCAAGCTGGTGGAACTCAAGGTGACGCAGTCCGAGACAGTGGGCCCTTCGCTGCTGCCGCGGGTGGACCTTGTGGCGCCGACGCAGGCGGCCAATGCGCCGAAGGAAGGCGTGGGCACGCTGGTCGAGTTCAAGGACCAGAGCGGCAAGGTGCTTGCGAGCTTTGTCCTCGGGAAGAAGGTGCTGAAGAAGGACCCGCTCAATCCGCTGCCCAATGCCCGCGACGGCGTGCCGGCCGGACGCTATGTTCTCGTATCCGGATCCAAAGACAAGGTGGTCGTGGTTTCCGATCCCCTGAACGTCGCGGAAGCAAAGCCGGGCAAATGGCTGGCCAAGGACTTTTTCAAGGCCGAGCGCGTCAAGACGCTGGCGGCGGGGCCGGAGGGCGCGGCCTCCAACTGGAAGATCACCCGCGACGTGGAGTGGGGGCAGTGGAAGTTCGCGGGTGCCGGCGCGCTCAATGCGAGCAGTGCCGTGGGTGCGGTGAACGCGCTGGGGAACCTTTCCTTCAGCGACGTGGCGGTCAAGCCGGAAGAAGGCGAGAAACCGGTGACCGTGGTCGCTGAAACCTTCGACAATCTGACTTACCGCGTGAAGCTCGCCCGCCGCAAGGGTGGAGATGACTTTTATTTGAACTTTACCGTGAGCGGTGAGCCGCCTGCCAAGCGCATACCCGAAAAGGACGAAAAGCCGGAAGAGCGCGAGCGCCGGGACAAGGATTTCGCCGAAGCGGCAAAACGCCTCGAAGAGCGCATAGCAAAGGAAAATGCGCTCTCGAAGTGGACTTATGTCACCTCGAAGTCCGCCGTCGAGCCGCTGCTCAAAGATCGTGCCGAAATGACGGCGCGCAAGGAACAGAAATAGGCATATCGTTCCGAGGGGTTGGTCTCATGCGTCTGGCGATTGCAACGCTTGGTGTCGTGCTGGGCGGATGTTCGGTCGTGCTCACTGGCGAGCAGACCGCTGGCTCTCCGCATGCGCGCGTCACCGGCACTGCGGTGTCAACCCAGGGCCAGACCGGCAGCACGCGGGTGAGCGGATCGTTCGGCGCTCCCGCACCAGCGGGCTCGGCCAGCGGTCGGGTGAGCCTGCCCCGCGGCGCCACGGCGGGCCTCGTATTGGGATTGGTGATCGCCGATCTCGTCCATCACCTCACGTCCGGGACCGGCGGCGCACCGGTGCGCACGGCGGATCGAGCCATCGCCGATACCTGTTCGTGCTATGGTTACAGGCCGCCCGAGGAACAGACGCACTCTTTGCTATCGGACCATCCATGAAGTTCAGCAAGTTTCCCAAATCGCCCGTTTTCCCAGCCGGCCACCGCTGGAAGTTCGAGAGGCGCAAGGACGGCTACGAGTCCGACATCACGGCGCTGGTGCGCCGGATGCTCGAGGACGAGTCCATCCGGGAAGACCAACGCCTGGCGTGGGAGCGCTGGCGCAACGACGACACCGGCGTCAAGAAACCGTAGGAAACGAGCCGCTGCCGCGAAGCGCCCGCGCGGCACGCCAACACGGTGGGCGTCATAGTCCGGACGGCGTGTGGCAGGTGCCGCTTGCATCATTGACGCGGCAATAGTGAGCCACCATGATCCGGGCATATGCGAAGAAAAACGGTCCTGGTCCTGGGTGACTACCGGCAGACGGTGACGGTCGTCAGATCCTTGGGACGGGCCGGCTTCGACGTGGTGCTCGGCTGCGAGCAGCCGCACAGTTCCACGGCGCTTTCCCGTCATGTCCGTTCCGTGCGCCGCTTCGACCCCTCGTCGCCCGAGCGCTATTGCGAAAGCGTAGCCGCCTGTCTCGCGCAGGCGCGCCCGGATTATGTGTTCCCCGTGGGCGAGGCGGAATTGAGACGGGTTCTGCGCGGCGGCAGTCACGCGCTCGGTTTGCTGGCGACCTGGATCATGCCGGAGGCGGCCACCGTGCTGCGTTGTTTCGACAAGCGCGCGATGTACCATCTTGCAGCGGCGCTGGGGATCCCGGTGCCCGCGTGGCGGCCGTACCGTGGCGTGCTGGGGACCCTGCGCGAGGCGGAAGAGCTGAATTATCCGGTGGTGGTGAAACGCAAGGACTCTTCGGCGACTCTCCTCGGGCGGAATGCGGTCATCTGCCATTCTCCCCTCGAGCTCGAGCAATTCCTGCTCACTGCCGACAGCGATCCGGACCGGGATTCGCTGCTGGTGCAGACACGTGCGCCGGGGGAGCGCCACAACTGCCACTTCGCTGCGCAGCAGGGCCGTATCGTCGCCTTCTTCCAGCAGAAGGTCTTGCGCACCGATGGCCCCGAGGGCACTGGAATCGGCATCGAAGGCATCTCGGTTGCGCCGTCCGAGCGGTTGCGGGCGTACTGTGACGAGCTGGTCGGGCACCTGCAATACCACGGCATCGGTTGCATCCAGTTCCTGGTGGACCCGGAGACCGGCGCGATCGCCTTTCTGGAACTGAACGCGCGAATGGACAGCACCGCCGTGCTGCCGTATCGACTGGGAATCGATTTTCCGCTGATGGCCTTGCAGATTGCGGCCGGCATCGCGGTCCGCGCACCGCCTGCGTATGAGATCGGGAAACGCTATTACTATCTCTATGGCAATCTGAATGCCTGGCTGGCGCAGCGCAGGACGTTGCGGCTCGAGGGTCTCCTCGGACGGGCATTGACCGTTCCGTGGACCGCGCTCACGACCTGCGACCTCGTGCTGGACTGGCGCGATCCCCTGCCAGCCGTGCACCAGTTCGGAAAAAGAGCGCTCGAGTCCGCGCTGAAACTTGCGCAGCGTCCGGAACGTAAATCGCAAAAGGCCACGCTTGAGTCCGGAGTACGCCCTTAACGTGCAGGATCTGCGCATCGCCGCATCCAGCCGGTTGCCGCGCGTAGCGTTCGATTATCTGGAGGGGGGCGCTGAAGATCACCTTACTCACGCCGCAAACCGCCAGGCGCTGGAGCGCATTCGCTTCGTGCCGAGAGCCCTGGTCGATGTATCGCGGCGTTCGCAACGGGTCACGGTGTTCGGACGAACGTTCGACAGCCCGTTCGGCATCGCCCCGACGGGGGCTGCGGGTATCTACTGTCGGGGCGCCGAAATCGCGCTGGCCGCTGCCGCACGGGAAGCCAACGTACCGTTCGTATTGTCGGCGCATTCCTTTGTGCCGTTGCCGCAGGTTTGCCGCGCGGGGCCTGTCGCGCCGTGGGTGCAGATCTATATTCATCCGGAACGCGCAGCGACGGAAGCAGCGGTGCGCGCCGCGAGCGATGCCGGTTGCGAAGTACTTGTATTAACCACCGACGCCTCGACCGGCGGCAACCGCGAATACAACTACCGCAACGATTTCACGATGCCGGTGCGCATCACCCGGCGCACGGTGTTGGATGGCGTCCGTCACCCGGCCTGGTTGGCCGACGTCTACCTGCGCAGCCTTTTCCGGCGCCGTTTGCCGGAATGGAACACGCCGCACGACCGAGCGAGCTGGGCGGAACTCGCCTGGCTGCGCCGCATTTGGCCGGGAAAACTGGTGGTCAAAGGCATCCTGACCGTCGAGGACGCGCGCCGGGCCGGGGAGCACGGCGCGGACGGAGTGTGGGTCTCCAACCACGGCGGTCGTCAGCTCGACGGCGCTCCCGCTTCAGTGGAGGCGCTGCCTGACATCGCCGCGGCGGTGGGGGGTCACATGACCGTCCTGGTGGACAGCGGGTTCCAACGCGGATCCGCTATCGTGAAAGCACTTGCTCTGGGCGCCGACATGGTTTTTGTAGGCCGCGCAGCGCTCTACGGCGCGGCCGCCGCCGGCCAGGCGGGAGTGGCGCGCGCGCTCCACATACTGGGCAGCGAAGTCGACCGCGTGCTGGCGCTTCTGGGCTGTACCACCGTGGCCGAACTCGGCCCGCACTACCTGCGAATTACTTCGGATTGATGCCAAGCCGCGCGTAGATCGGGGTAATGTGTTCGCGGATCTGCGGCCGCTTGCGCGCGAGATACAAGGCGCCAGTGGCGCAACCGATACCCGCGAGCGTCAACGTAGCGGAAACGCCGATCGCATCCGCCAGCGCGCCGGCGGCAAGGCTGCCGAACGGCGCTACCCCGAGAAACGCGGCCGTGTACAGGCTCATGACTCTCCCGCGCTTGTCATCGTCGACGATGGTCTGCAGGATCATGTTGACCGACACCGATGTCACCAGCAGGCAGAACCCGATGATGACGAGCAGCGCCAGCGCGAGCCACAACCGTTGTGACCACGGCACCAGGGCAAGCGCCGTGCCGGCCCCCAGGATGGCGTAGGCGATGACCGTGACCAGACCGCGCACGCTGCGGCGCGCGGCGAGATAAACCGTTCCCACGACGCCACCCAGCCCGGCCGCACCGACCAGAAAGCCCATCTCCTCGGCGCCGCCGCCCAGCACGTCGCGCGTCAAGGCCGGCATCAGCGCCGAGTACGGCATCGCCAGAAAAGCTGTCATCGCGAGCAGCCCAAGCAGCAGGCGTATGGGAATGGAGTCCCAGGCATAACGCAGGCCTTCGTGCAGCCCCTGCATCACCGAAGCAGGCGCCGGCGAACGGGCGCGGGGCGTCACGCGGATCATCAAAAATGTGACGACGACCGCGACATACGAGAACGCGTTGATGACGAAGCAGCCCGACTCCCCGATCCACGCTATCGCCACGCCCGCCACG
This sequence comes from Betaproteobacteria bacterium, assembly GCA_052386775.1. Classification (GTDB taxonomy): domain Bacteria; phylum Pseudomonadota; class Gammaproteobacteria; order Burkholderiales; family SG8-41; genus DSOT01. Next base: position 6,774 of record JBQTJV010000320.1, on the reverse strand, counting down.
GCGGGGCCGATGAGCCGCCCCGTGTTCGCCATCATCGAGGTCACCGCCACGGCGTTCGGCAGATCGGTCCTGTCCCCTATGAGTTCCAGCATGTATGCGTGACGCACCGGAAGCTCGATGGCGACCAGTATGCCAAGCAGCATCGAGAGCGTCACGATGTGCCAGGGCGCTATGATCCCCGCAACGGCAAGCGTCGCCAGCATCGCCGCCTGGCACATTTCCAGTATCTGGATGGCGAACATGAGCCGGTGCAGGTTGGCGCGATCCGACCACAGGCCGGCGAACGGGGCCAGCAGCAGTATCGGCACGCTGCCCGCGAAGGCCAGCACGCCGAGCAGCGTGGTCGACTCGGTGAGACGGTACAGCAGCCAGCTCTGGGCGATGTTCTGCATCCAGTAGCCGATCAGCGAGCACATCTGCCCGGCGATGAAGAGGCGGAAGTTGCGGTGCCGCAGCGCCCGCAGCGTGTTCCGAAGCATGGACGCGATCGAAGGACAAACGCCGATTGTAGTTCAGGCCGTGCGTCCGCGATGCGGAACCGGCGCACGGCGGCGCCGTCGCTGCGGGTAAAATCGATGACACCGGCAGTCGCGCCGGTTTATTTTTATCCCATGCTGATCTATGTCGTCTTTCTGATCGTCCTGTGCAACATGACGGTCTTTCGCGGCAGCAAGGTGCTGGTGTCGCTGTTCGCGCTCGAACTGGGCGCGCCGCAGTTCTACATCGGCGTGCTGGTCGCGCTGTACTCGCTGTTCCCGATGCTGCTCGCCCTCTACGCCGGCAAGCTCTCGGACCGGCTCGGCGTGCGCTCGCCGATGATCGCGGGTTCCACCGGCCTCGCCCTGGGGCTCTCTCTGCCGTACTTCGCACCCGGATTGCCGGTGCTCTACGCCTCCGCCGCGCTGATCGGGGCATCGCACGTGTTCTACAACGTTTCGGTGCAGAACCTGGTCGGCACGCTGAGCGGCACCGCCGATCGCACGCGTAATTTCACCAACTACGGCCTGGTGATGGCGGCCGGCGGATTCTTCGGTCCGCTGGCGGCGGGCTTCTCGATCGACCGCTTCGGCCACGCGACGAGCTACTTTCTGCTTGCGGCAGGTCCGCTCATACCGGTCGTCGTCCTGTTGTTCGCCCGCAGGCTGGGGCGATTGCAGGTCAAACCCAGCGCGGAAGGCGAACAGCCGGTCCCGGCGAAGAACCTCCTCAGCAACCGGCCGCTGCGGCGCACTCTGATTACGGGCGCTGCGATCCTGACCGGCATCGATCTCTTTCAGTTCTACATGCCGATCTACGGCAAGGCGGTGGGACTGTCAGCGTCGACCATAGGCATCGTGCTCAGCATGTTTGCGGTTGCCTCATTTGTCGTGCGGCTCGTCATGCCGGCGCTGCTCAGGCGGTGGACGCCGGAGACGGTGCTCATCTGGTCGCTTTATGCCGGCTGCATCGCCTATCTGCTTTTCCCGCTCTTCGAAAGCGCCGTGCTGCTCGCGGTGATGTCGTTTGCCCTCGGACTGGGCATGGGCTGCGGCCAGCCGCTCACCATGTCACTCATCTACAGCCGCGCCCCCGAGGGGCGCTCGGGAGAAGCGCTGGGACTGCGCGTCAGCATCAACAACTTCATGCACATCGTGGTGCCGCTCCTGTTCGGCACGATCGGAACGTTGCTGGGCGTCGCGCCGGTCTTCATCGCCAACGCCGTGATCCTTGGCGGCGGTGGCGTGCTCATCGGTCGCGCAGACCAGAAGTAAGCGCCCGTAACGTAACGACATGCGCTGTCCCGATTTACGGGCTCTAAACCTATAATGCCGGTTCACTTGGAGGAACACCCATGAGAATTGCAGTCCTCGACGATTACCAGGACGCCTTTCGCAAACTGAAGTGCCATGCGAAGCTGCACGGCCATCAGGTGGACGTCTACCACGACACCGAGAAGGATCCCGTGCGCCTCGCCGGGCGGATCAGGGACGCGGAGGCGGTGCTGCTGACGCAGCAGCGCTCGCCGTTTCCCCGGGCGCTCGCCGAGCGCGTGCCGAATCTGAAGCTCATCAGCCAGACCGGGCGCAACGCGAACCACATCGACGTGGCGGCGTGCACCGAGCGCGGCATCGTGGTCTCGGCCGGCGGCGCCGGGAATCCCGGTCCCACCGCCGAGCTGGCGTGGGGGCTCATCCTTTCGGCGCTACGGCGCATTCCCCAGGAAGTGCAGCGCATGAAGGAGGGCAAGTGGCAGGGCAGCGTCGGTGTGGGCGTCGAGGGAAAAACGCTCGGCATCTACGCCTACGGACGCATCGGCAGCATCGTCGCGAAGGTCGGCCGTGCCTTCGGCATGCGGGTGGTGTGCTGGGGTCGTGAAGGCTCCACTGCCCGGGCGCGCGAGGCGGGATTCGAAGTGGCCTCTTCCCGCGAGGCATTCTTCGAAAATGCGGACGTGATTTCGATCCACCTGCCGCTCAACAAGGAAACGCGCGGCATCGTCAAGGCCGATGACCTGGCGCGCATGAAGCCGACCGCGCTCATCGTCAACACCAGCCGTGCGCCGCTCATCGTCGAGGGCGCGCTGGCAGAGGCGCTCAAACGCGGCAGGCCGGGGCGCGCGGCCGTTGACGTGTACGAGGACGAACCGGTCCTCAACGGGAAGCACCCGCTGATCGGGATGGACAACGTCGTGTGTACGCCGCATCTCGGCTACGTGGAGGAGGGAACGTACGAGTCGTACTTTGGCACCGCAATCGATCAGATCCTGGCCTACGCCGCGGGCAAGCCGATCAACGTGGTGAATCCCGAGGCGCTGGGGAAAAAGTAATGGCCAAGATGAGTTGCGGACGAGCGGCGGTCGAAGCGCTGCGCGCGGCCGGCGTCACCAAGGTGTTCGGGCTGATGGGGTCGAGCACGCTGGAAATGTACGATGCTCTTTATGACGCCAGGGACATGACGTACGTGGGCGTGCGCAACGAGAACTGCGGCGCGCACATGGCGGATGCTTACGCGCGCGTCACGCAGACACCAGGGCTTTTCATCTGCGGGCAGGCAGGGCCGGGCTCGATCAACATGATGCTCGGTCTGGCGGCGGCGAAGATGGCGTATTCACCGCTGGTCGCGATCACCGGGCTGCCGGCGACCGAGCATCTGGGGCGCGACGGATTTCAGGAAATCGATCAGCACACCGCCTTCCTGCCGGTGACCAAGCGCGTCATGACGGTGCCGCGCGCGGAGCGCATACCGGAGTTCATCGTCGAAGCGTTTCGCATCGCCAACTCCGGGCGGCGGGGGCCGGTGGTCGTCATGATTCCGCGCGATCTGTTCAATCACGATGTCGATATCGACGTTCCGGGAACGCTGTCCGAAATGAGCGGAGGTGCTGTCGATGGCGCTGCGCTTGCGCGGATGCGCGAGATGCTGGCGCAGGCGAGGAAGCCGGTCATCCATGCCGGCGCGGGCATCAAGTGGGGGCGCGGCACCGCGAGCCTCGTCAAGCTCGCCGAACGCCTGCAGTTGCCGATCACGACTTCGGCAGGGCACGGAGACCTCGCGCCGGTGGATCATCCCCTTTACGCCGGGGCCATCGGTGCGCGCGGTAATCCCGTGGCGAGCGCGCTCATGCGCGAGGCGGATCTCATCCTCGCGCTCGGAACCCGGCTTGGCTTCAATACGACCCGATATCAGTACGACAGTCTTTCCCGCGATGCGCGCATCGTGCAGGTCGATATCGATCCGGTGGCCGTCGGACGCTACTTTCCAGTCGCGCTGGGGATCGTGGGCGATGCCGGAACGGTGGCGGCGGCGTTGTGCGCGGCGGTCGAGCCGGTCTCGGCACGCGAGGCGCCCTGGAGAGCGCGCAATGAACGCTTTGTGGCGGAACGCGATCTGCTGCTTGAAAAACGCGAGGAGTCCGGCAGCCGGAGCGCCAAGCCGCTGCATCCGGACGTGATCTATGCCGAGTTGCGGAAGGTAGCCCCGCGCGATGCCTTGTTCACCGTGGACGCGGGAACGACCGGGTTACAGGCGACCGACCAGCTTCCTTATCACATGACACCGGCGCTGCTCACCCCGCTCGACTGCGCCAGCATCGGCTTTTCCTACGCTGCCGGCATCGGCGCAAAAGTGGCGGCACCACATCGCACGGTGATTTCGCTCATGGGCGACGGCGGTTTCGGCATGACCATGGGCGAGATGGCTACCGCGGTGATGCACGAGATCCCCACCATCGCGGTCGTCATGGACAACGGCGCGTGGGGTTCGGAGATCGCCTACCAGCGCGACTTCTTCAATCGCCGTTACATAGGCGCGCACGTGTTGAGTCCGCGCTTCGACGAAGTGATGAAGCTGACCGGCGGCGCCGGTTACTACGTGACCGAACGCGGCGAGACTGCCGATGCGGTAGGCCAGGCGATGAAGGAAGGCCGTCCTGCCGTGATCCACGCCAAGGTGGATCCGGAAGCCGTCATCAGTTTTCGCACCGACGCGATGAAGAAACGTTAATCCGGACTGCGATGCAGCCGGATTAACTGCGCCGGATGGAGCGGACGTGGGCGCCGCTCATCCGGCGCTCCGCATGTCACGCTACACTCATTGGAAGAGCCGGCGGCATCTCCGACGCGTACATTCCAGCCCGGTCGTGCGACGCCGGCGGATATCAGTGCAGATGCTTGTTGCGGGGATGGAGCGGGATCACGGTGGAGGTGGTGTTCTGTTCGCCGCTGGAACGTTTCGCCGTGAGCGCGCTGTCGAACATCTGATTGATCAGTGAGGCCACCTGGTCGACTTCCTGCTTGCTCAGGTGGCGCGACAGCATGCCGGATACGTCCTCGACCACGCACTGCCGGCGAAAGTCGTGTATGGCCTCCGGCGTCGGACCGACGAACAACTGGTAGAACTCGTCGTCCCCGTGTTCCGGATAGTAGGTCACTTCGACCTCGGAGGCGTATTCGGTCAGCGTACCGAGATTCTGGAACGTCTCCGTCAGGCGGCTGTGAAAGCTGCGCCCCACTTCTCCGGTCCAGCAGATGTTGAGCGTGCGCTCGCGCGGATCGAAGACGATGCCGGGCTCCTCGCGCTCCAGGCTGGCCGCCTCTGCGAGGGTATCGACGTCCAGATACTCGAGCCACGGGCGCAGCGCCTGCTCGACTTGCGGCAGGCGCACGCCCTTGCACAGGAAAGCGTTGCCGTGTACGTGCACTTCCATTCGCATAGCGCTTTAGGATAGCACAACGATGCGTCTTCGCGCTGGCGACTTACCCTGCGAGCAGACCCAGTTCGCCGAGCGTCGCCCGGAATTCGCCCGCTTCGTGTTGCAGATATTGTTGCAACCCCGCACCGGCAAGATACATGCCGGTCCAGTAATGTCGGAGAAGATCGGCGCGCCATGCGTCCGTTTTCACCGCAGCGTCCAGAACGCTTTCCCAGTAAGCCATTTGCGCCGTCGTCAGCCCGCGGGGGGCGGTAATCCCGCGCCAGGCCCCGATGGCGCAGTCCACCGCGTGCTCGGCCCATGCCGGCGCGTCGGCATACAGCCCCGACAGGCGCTTAGGCGCCGAGACCGCGAGCGCTCGCACCTGTCCTGCGGCAAGCGCATCGACCGCGCTCGCTGCCGTAATGGCCGCCAAGTCGGCATCGCCCGATACGACATCGGCGAGCGCGTCCAGCGCGGAATCGAAAACCCGCAGCTTCACCGCCTTGATGTTGCCGCCGGCGTGCCGGATCACTTTGGCGAGCGCGATGTGATTGGGGTTGCCCAGCGCCGTGGACAGCGCGACGGTGAGCTTGTCGGGTTGCGAGCCGAACCGACGGAGCAACTCAGCGGCGCTCCCCAGCGCGCTGTCTGCGCGCACGATGAAAGCGATGTACTCGTTATAGAGAATGGCGAGCGGGGTGAAATTCGCGTGATCGAAGCTCGCGAGACCGGTGAGGCGGTCCGTGGTGAGGTTGGGCGAGCTGATCGCGAGCGCGTGCGGGTCCCCGGCGCGGTGCTCTACGCAGGTCCATGCCTTGCGCGCGCCATCGCCCGGGATGTTGGTCACCTTCAGGGGGACATCCAGCATGCACGTCGCCGCGATGGCCCGTGCCAGTGCGCGGGCCGTGCGATCGAGGCCGCCGCCCGGCGGCGTGCCGGCGATGAGTTCCACCGTGCCTTGCGGGCGCCATGCTTGAGCAGTGTTCACCGGGTGCTGAAATCGCGTAGTTTAATCAGGCTTCCCGGAAGAGACGTCCCGCGTCCGGTATCGCGCGCCGGTCTCCGATCACGCGCAGCATCTTCCACATCGTCGAGGCGTTGCTGGTGACGACCGGTTTGCCGAAACGCTGCTCGAGCGTTTCGATGATCTCGAGCGTGCGGAAGTTGGAGCAGCTGATGAAGATGGCTTGCGCCTCGGGGCGATTTACCTCGGCGGCCAGCGCCTCCACGCGTTCCAGCGTGATCGTCGCATGCGCTTCGGTGCCCAGGCCCTGAATGGCCACGACATCGAAACCGTCGGCTTCGAGGAATTGGCGCACCCGCTCGTTGAGCCATACGGCATACGGCGAAGCCACGCCGATGCGCCGCGCCCCCAGCGCGCGCAGCGCATCGGCAATCGCCGTTGCGGAAGTGGGGGCCCGGGGACCCGGCGCCGCCCCCCCCACCCCCCCCCCAGTGCGCGCGCCCACGGGGGGGGTTTGCCGGCCGGCCCCCCCTGGCGCCCCAACCCGGGGGGGGGCCCGCGCGGCGGCCCCCGGTCCCCCGGCCCCCACTTCCGCAACGGCGATTGCCGATGCGCTGCGCGCGCTGGGGGCGCGGCG
>JBQTJV010000319.1:0-15505 GCA_052386775.1 Betaproteobacteria bacterium | reverse complement strand
CATCGTGGTGGTCACCAGCCACCAGGAAGTGACGTTTGCCCATGCCGCCACCTGTATCGTGGATCTCGGTGGGTGAGGAGCCTATTTGTTGACGGCGCTGCCCATGGTGATCAAGCGCGACCTCCTGTCGTCGGTGCGGCGGCGCGCGGACGTTGCGAACACGCTGCTGTTCTTCATTCTGGTCGCGAGCCTTTTTCCGCTCGGTGTCGGGCCGGAAGCCAACCTGCTGAGGACGATCGCGCCCGGCGTGATCTGGGTCGCGGCGCTGCTCGCTTCCATACTGGCGATGGGACGCATGTTCGCCGCGGACCACGCCGACGGCACGCTGGAGCAGATGGTGTTGAGTGCCGCGCCGCTCGGGATGATCGTCGTTGGCAAGGCGATCGCGCACTGGCTCGTTTCCGGGCTGCCACTGATAGTGCTCGCGCCGGTGCTTGCGCTACAATTCGATCTCCCGCAGGAAGCGCTGCTGGTATTGATGGCGTCGCTGGCGCTCGGCACGCCGTCGCTCACACTGGTCGGCGCCATCGGGGCCGCGCTCACGGTAGGGGTTCGCGGCGCGGGCGTCCTGACTTCGCTGCTGGTGCTGCCTTTATACGTGCCCGTGCTGATACTGGGCACGGGTGCGGTCGATGCGGCGGCTGGAGGCCTGGCTTATCAGGCGCACCTGATGCTGCTCGCTGCGTTCCTGGTTTTCGCCGCTGCATTTGCGCCGTGGGCAATCGCCGCGGCGCTGCGTATCTCGCTTGATTGATGCAGATCAAGCGACGGCAGGTAAATTATCTTAAGATTAGCCACCTTTTTGATTACGATAGTCGCTGATGTCCCAGCCAGGTGAAGCCGCTCATACGCCGGGCTCCGTGTGGAGTGGCCGGATAAACTGGTTCAAGTAGTCCTCGCCGCAGACGTTTTTCCCGCTCGCCGGGGCAGCCGTGCCGTGGTTCGCCATTCCGGCCGCGCTGCTGTGCGCTGCGGGATTGTATGTCAGCTTCTTTGTCGCGCCCACCGACCAGCAGCAGGGCGAAGCGTACCGCATCATTTTCATACACGTGCCGGCGGCCTGGATGTCCATGTTCCTCTATCTCGTGATGGCGTTCTGGGCGGGGGTGGGGCTCGTTTTCAATACACGCCTCTCGGGCATGATGGCGAATGCGCTTGCCCCGACGGGCGCGCTGTTCACTTTCGTGGCCCTATGGACGGGTGCGCTGTGGGGCAAACCGACGTGGGGAACGTGGTGTGTGTGGGACGCGCGTTTGACTTCGGAGTTGATCCTGCTCTTTCTCTATTTCGGGTACATGGCACTTGCGGCTGCGATCGAAGACCCGCGCCGTGCCGACCGCGCCGCCGCGCTGTTCGCGCTGGTGGGCGTGGCCAATATCCCGATCATCTACTTTTCGGTGCAGTGGTGGAACACCCTGCACCAGGGCGCATCGGTGAGCCTGACGCGCGCGCCGACCATGGCGGCGACCATGTTCCTCGGCATGATCCTGATGGCGCTCGCTTTCTGGATGTACTCGATCGCCGTTTCCTTGCACCGGGTTCGCAGCATCATCCTGGAGCGTGAACGCCACGCGGACTGGGTGACTGAATACGTGAGGCAGACATCATGAACTGGGAAAGCGTGGATGCATTTCTGGCAATGGGCGGCTACGGGCTGTATGTATGGGGCTCGTATGCGGTGACGTTCGGCCTGCTCGCCGTTGAAATGCTGCTGATCGTCAGGAGAAGGCGCGATGTCCTCCGTCTGTCGAAAGCTGCCGTGGCGCGGCGCGGGGCGGACGGCGCATGAAGCCGCGGCACCGAAGGCTTGCCATGGTTGGCGGGGGGCTCGCCGCGCTGGGCATCGCGGCGGCGCTCGTGTTCAGCGCCTTGCAAAGCAACCTCGTGTTCTTCTTTACGCCGACGCAGGTCGCGTCCAAGGAGGCGCCGCTCGATCGCACGTTTCGCATCGGCGGCCTGGTGGAAAGCGGCAGCGTGAAGCGCCAACCCGACGGCCGCAGCGTGCACTTTGTCGTCACGGACACGGCACAGCGCATTCCGGTGGTGTATCAGGGCCTGCTGCCTGATCTTTTTCGCGAGGGTAAAGGCGTGGTCACGCAGGGCAAACTGGACAGCAGCGGGGTTTTCCATGCCACCGAGGTGCTGGCCAAGCACGACGAGAATTACATGCCGGTCGAAGCCGATCACGCCGTGAAAAACGCCCAGGCTGCGGCGGCAAAAGCGGCCGGCACCGTGGTCGCCCCGCACTGACGCAGATGGTCCCTGAAATCGGCCAATTCGCCCTGGTGCTCGCGCTGTGCGTCGCGCTGACGCAGGCCGTGCTTCCCCTCGCCGGTGCCGCGCGCGGCAACGCGGAGTGGATGGCGCTCGCGCGCCCGGCAACGCTCGCGCAATTCGCCTTCGTCGGCATCGCGTTCGGCTGCCTCACCTATTCCTTCATCGCCAACGATTTTTCCGTGCTGTACGTGGCCACGCACTCGAACACCAAGCTGCCGCTCGGGTATCGCATCGCCGGCGTCTGGGGCGGGCACGAAGGGTCGCTGCTGTTGTGGATGCTGATGCTTGCGCTGTGGACCGTGGCGGTCGCGGCATTCAGCCGGCGGCTCCCCGAGGAGTTCGTCGCGCGCGTGCTCGGCGTGATGGGTCTGGTGAGCATCGGGTTTCTCTCCTTCATGTTGTTCACCTCGAATCCGTTCGAGCGCCTGCTACCCGCGGCGCCGGACGGACGCGACCTGAATCCCTTGCTGCAGGATCCGGGCATGGTGATCCATCCGCCCATGCTCTACATGGGCTACGTCGGCTTCTCGGTGTCGTTCGCGTTCGCCATCGCGGCGCTGCTGCACGGGCGTCTCGATGCCGCGTGGGCGCGCTGGTCGCGTCCGTGGACGACCGCCGCATGGTGTTTCCTCACGCTGGGGATCATGCTCGGCAGTGCGTGGGCGTACTACGAGCTGGGCTGGGGCGGCTGGTGGTTCTGGGATCCGGTCGAGAACGCGTCCTTCATGCCGTGGCTGGTGGGCACCGCGCTGATCCATTCGCTTTCCGTGACGGAAAAGCGCGGCGCGTTCAAGGCCTGGACGGTGCTGCTCGCCATCCTCGCCTTTGCGCTGAGCCTGCTCGGCACGTTCCTGGTGCGCTCCGGCGTGCTGACCTCGGTGCACGCTTTCGCGACCGATCCCAAGCGCGGCATCTTCATACTCGGGTTTCTCACCGTGGTGATCGGCGGTTCGCTGCTGCTCTTCGCGTGGCGCGCGCCGCGAGTGGGACTCGGCGGCGCCTTCAAGCTCGTCTCGCGCGAAGGCTCGCTCCTCATGAACAACGTGCTGTTGGTGGTGGCCGCGGGCTCGGTCCTGCTCGGCACGCTTTATCCGCTGATTCTGGATGCGCTGGGGCTCGGGAAGATTTCCGTGGGCCCGCCGTATTTCGAGACGGTGTTTGTTCCGCTCATGGCGCCCGTCATTTTCCTGATGGGCGTGGGCCCGATCATGCGCTGGAAGAGCATGCCGGTGCCGGAACTCGCCGTCATCTTGCGCTGGACGTTTGCCGTGGGCGTTGCCACCGCGATCCTGTTGCCGCTCCTCTTCGGGCGCTGGTCGCCGCTGCTGGGACTCGGATTCCTGCTCGCGGGCTGGGCGATCGCGAGTTGCGCACTCAGTTTATGGCGTCGCCTGCGCCAGGAGGACGGTGCAGCGCGAATGTGGATGCGGTTGCGCAGCGGCTCGCGCAGCTATTACGGCATGCTGCTCGCGCATTTCGGCATCGCGATCTTCGTCGCCGGGGTGACGCTGGTGAAAGGCTACGAGAGCGAAACGGAGGTGCGCATGGCGCCGGGCGAGACTGCGACGCTGGCCGATCACACCTTCCGCTTCGAGGGCACGGGTGAGGTGCGCGGGCCCAATTACGTCGCGGCGCGCGCGACGCTGCGCGTTGAACGCGAGGGCGCGCCGGTCGCCGTGCTTCATCCCGAAAAAAGGCTGTACACGGTGCAGCAGCAGCAGATGACCGAAGCGGCCATCCATACGCGCCTCACGCGCGATCTCTACGTTTCGCTCGGCGATCCGATACCCGGCACGGCGGATACCTGGCTCGTGCGCATCCAGCACAAGCCGTTCATCGCCTGGCTGTGGATCAGTTCCGTGTTGATGGCGCTCGGCGGCGCGCTGGCTGCGTCCGACCGCCGCTATCGGGTGGCCGCGCGCGCGGGCGAGGCGCACCCGGCCGCCACCGGCAAGCCGCAGGTGGCGCCGGCAGCGTGAGCGATCATGTCTGAAACCGCGGCACCGGCCTATCTGCGTTTCGGCGTGCCGCTGGGCGTGTTCCTGGCGCTGGTCGTGCTGCTCGCCATTGGGCTCAAGCTCAATCCGCGCGAGGTGCCTTCGCCGTTGATCGACAAACCGGCACCGGCATTCGTGCTGCCGCAGCTTCATGCGCCCGAGCGTACCTTCTCGCCAGATGCGATGAAGGGGCAGGTTTGGATATTGAACGTGTGGGCCTCGTGGTGCGCCGCGTGCCGCGAGGAACACCCCGTTTTCGTCGATCTCGCGAAGCGCGGCATCGTGCCCCTGCTGGGACTGAACTACAAGGATCAGCGCCGAGACGCACTCGAGTGGCTCAAGCGCCTCGGCGATCCGTACCAGCTTTCGATCGCCGACCTCGATGGCAAAGTCGGCATCGACTATGGGGTCTACGGCGTACCCGAAACGTACGTGATCGACAAGCAGGGCGTGATTCGCTACAAGCGCATCGGCCCGGTCACGCCGGAGATCATGCAGAAGAAAATCCTGCCGCTCGTGAACGACCTCAATCGTGGCTAGCTCCCCGGCTATTGTCCGTTCTGGACTCCGGCTTTCGCCGGAGAGACGAAATACCGCGTCTTCCCGGCGTACGCCGGGATCCAGTAATCCGGTCTGGTTGCTCGCACTCTTTCTTTTGTTTTTGCCCGTCCAGGTAATGGCGCAGGAAGCCGCCCCCGCCGCTGACGATCCGGTCATCGAGCAGCGCATGTCGGAAATCGCTTCGGAATTGCGCTGTCTCGTGTGCCAGAACCAGACCATCGTGGATTCCAACGCGCCGCTCGCGGTCGATCTGCGCAACCAGATTCGCGAGCAGCTCAAGCAGGGCCGCAGCACGCGCGAGATCATGGATTACATGGTCGCCCGGTACGGCGATTTCGTACTGTATCGTCCGCCGTTCAAGGCGACGACGGTGTTGCTGTGGTCGGGCCCGCTGCTTCTCATGCTGCTTGGACTCGTCGTCATGGTGCACCGGATCAGGCGACGCCGGGCGGACGCAGCACCGCTTTCAAAAGAAGAACACGAGGCGGCTGAGCGGCTGCTCTCGGGGGGCGGCCCCGAGCGATGATCGTCTTCTGGCTGGCCGCGAGCGCGCTTGTCGCGTGCGCACTGCTCCTGCTGCTGCCGCCGCTGCTGCGCCGCCGGCGTGTATCGCCCGCGGTCTCGCGCACGGCGACCAACATCGCCGTCTACCGGGACCAACTGCGGGAACTGGAGCAGGACCTCGCTGCCGGGACGTTGAGCCGCGACAACTACGAGGAAGCGAAAGCCGAGATCGAGCGCCGGCTACTGGAAGATGTCCGCGACGCGGACGAGGCGCTCAAGGAAGGAACGGTCGGGCGCAACGCCGCGGTAGTGCTGGGCGCCACACTGCCGATCGCCGCCCTTGCGCTCTATTTCGCGGTGGGTAACTTCCAGGCGCTGCTTCCGGGCGGCGCGCCGCAGCAGGCGGCGCACAGCATCAGCGAGGAGCAGATCGTCGAGCTGACGGGCCGCCTTGCCGCGCGCATGGAGAAGGAGCCCGACAACGTGGAGGGCTGGATCATGCTCGGGCGCTCGTATGTCGCCCTGGGACAATTCGACAGGGCGGCGAAAGCCTATGCCAATGCCGTGGCGCGTGCCGGACAGGATGCCGCCCTGCTTGCCGACTACGCCGATGCGCTCGCGATGGCGCAGGGTAAGCGCCTCGAAGGCGAGCCGGAAAAAATCATCCAGCGCGCGCTGGCGATCGATCCGGACAACATGAAGGCACTGGCGCTCGCCGGCAGCGCGGCGTTCGAGCGGCGGGACTACGCGGCTGCGGTCGCGCATTGGGAGCGGCTGTTGAAATTTGCCCCGGAAGGTTCGGAATTCGCACAATCGGTGCGGGCGAGCATCGACGAGGCGCGGCAGCTCCGGAAAGAGGGCGCACCACCGAAGGTGGCTGCGGCTCCCGAAGCGAAGGAAGCGAAAGCGGCAGCGCACAAGTCGGTGAGCGGTGTCGTCCGGATTTCTCCGGCGCTCGCCTCGCGCGTCGCACCGAACGACACGCTGTTCGTTTTCGCACGCGCGGCGGAGGGTCCGCGCATGCCGCTCGCGATCGTGCGCGCCCAGGCGAAGGATCTGCCGTTCCGGTTCACGCTCGACGATACTTCCGCCATGACGGCGGAGATGAACCTGTCGAGCCAGAAGAGCGTGGTCATCGGCGCCCGCATCTCGAAATCAGGCAGCGCGACCCCGCAAAGCGGCGATCTGCAGGGCCTGAGCGAGCCGGTTCAGGTCGGGAAATCAGGCGTAGTCGTCGTCATCGACGCGGAAACGAAGTAACTTTTCCTTGCTGTCGCAACTTGCGGGTCTCCGCGTACTCGACGATGGCGCAGCGCCCCGATTGGGAACGCTTCAGAGACCCATGGTCGTTCTATGCGCCGGCCGAGATCGAACGCCGCCAGCAACGCTGGGAAGGGGAAGATGCCCATGGCGGCGAAGATGAACTCGAAGACAGCGATCTCTTCGCGGAAGAACCCATTGCGCCGCATTTCCGCAAGACGCCCAAGATCGGACGCAACGATCCGTGCCCATGCGGGAGCGGCAAGAAGTACAAGAAATGCTGCCTGCGTGCAGAATGAAACAGCACGCAATATACAGGCGGTTCAAACGCGGGCGCGGCGTGCCCTACGTGGCCTCCGGTATGGCTTGAGAGGTTCGTGCGCCTCGCCGCGCGGGCCAAGCCGCATGCCGGAGCGCAGCCAAGCGGCAAACTCGCGTTCTTCGGGTTTGCCTTCCGCAACCGCCAGCATCGTGAGATATTTTTCCTCGTCAGTCGCAACAAGATCGGCATCGTTCAGCGCAAGAAACGTGCGATAGGCCACATGGGCTGTGCGCTTGTTACCGTCTGCGAAGGGATGATTTCGCGCAAGGCCATACCCTAACGCTGCAGCGAGGTCGGCAAGGTCCGGCAATGGATCACCGTACGCATACAACTGCTGAGGGCGGGCGAGCGCTGATTCCAATAATCCTTCGTCCCGTACACCGCCACTACCGCCGTGCTCGGCCAGTTGACGATCGTGTATTGCCAGGGCGAGCGCCTTTTCGATCCAGACAATCATCGACCGACTTCAGCTGCCCGCCAGTTTCCGAAGCACGGTGCGGTCCTTGCGCATGATGCGTTCGGCAACTTCCATCTGCTTGGCAAACTGAGGGTCGAAGGCGGAGAGCTTGATGCCATCGGGAAGCTCGGTGGCGTAGAGCGTATCGCCCTTCTGAAGCCGCAAGCGCGCGAGCAGCTCCTTCGGCAGGATGACGCCTGCCGAGTTGCCTACCGTGGTGATCTTTATCTTCATGATATCTCCAGTGCTTTGCGTCCTAGATATAACAAGCGTTATATTATGCCTCAAGGCGCGACTGGCGACACGGCCGTGGGCAAGGACGTGCGCGATTTCCTCGGCGCACCGATCGAGTACGACGATGCAGCGGGCGGTACTTCGCATGGCAGTGGCTAATCAATTGAGATACGCGCTCGACCAATATGGCAGCTAAGACAGTGTTTGACAGCCTGATCTCGAAGTCCGGCCTGAAGAAACTCGCCGGCGAGCGTTATTTCGAACGCGGCGTCAACTATTTCGAGGGTGGCGCGGTTGTTGGCCTCCGCCTCGGGACAGATGGGATTGCGGCGCGCGTCCAGGGAACGGAGCCGTGTCCCTACACGGTGCGCTTCTGGGTGGAGAAGAGGCGATTGCAATGGGGATGCGCGTGCCCCCTCGGAGTGGAAGGCGCGTTCTGCAAACACCTGGTAGCAACGGGCCTCGCATGGCTGGCGGGAGATTTCACCGACTACGAGCCGGATATACCGGAGGATTTCCGGGAGATTGAGGAATTTCTGCAGGGAGTTGGCAAGGATACGCTGGTCGAGACGCTAAGCCCACGCCTGGCGTGGGATGAGGGGCTGTTTGCCGAGATCGTGCTTGCTGCCCGGGCCGCTCGCCACGAAGGCACGGCGAAGCCGCTGGCGCGCCCGGATGTCGGTAGCGGAAAAAGAATGCGTAACGGTGTTCCGAAGGCCCGAAAATAACCCGCTCGAATCGCGCGTCCTCGTTTCCGCTCGCAGATTGCGCGACCTCAAGGCCGCGCCGGAGGACGTCGAGATCGAAGCGATCGAGCCGGTGGAGCGAACAACACGCGCATTGCAGGCGGTGGAGCTTGCATTACTGCCGAACGGCAAGCAAGCGGATGAACGAGCGGGCTGACATGCTGAAATGGATCGGAAAGTTGCTGCGCCGGATACGGCGACAGGCGGAGGAAAGGGAGCTTGAGCCTTCACCGATGGAAGCCGATAATGCCGCTCATGGACTGGAAACAGGCGATCGAACGCTGGCGCAGCCTCCCGCCGGAGCAGCGCGCCCGCCTCCGCCGCAACCGGATTCCGCTGAACGTGGCCGAGAGCATGGCCTTCGAGGGGGAACCGGTGGAGCTGACGGTGCTGCGGGCGGAACTCGCGCGCCTCGAGACGCCACTCGCTACGTCGAAACGCGCCTTGGCGTCCTGAGCTACGCCGAGCTCGCGCCGCATCTGGCGCGCAACGTCCTCGCGCTGGAAAAACGCATCGAGGACGGCGAGTTCGATCCAGCCGTGCTCGACGACGCGCTTCTTCTCCGGTTTCATTCCCTGATCTGCGGCGACCTCGTGCCGCAGCTTGCCGGCTGGCGATGCACGAACGTCACCGTCGGCGAACACGAGCCACCGGATTTCTTCCAGGTACCCATGCTCGTTCGCGAATACGGCCGCGACCTGCAGGCTCGGCTGTCCGCTACCGGCGGGGCCAGCGAGATACTGCTCGAAACTCTTGCCTTCGCCGAGGGACGCCTGCTTTCCATCCACCCGTTCGCCGACTTCAACGGTCGGGTTGCGCGCGTCTGGTTGCGCGAGTTGCTGCGGCGGTTCGACCTCCCGCCCGTGCAGCTCGCGCCGGGAGACGAACCGGCCCGGAGCGAATATCTGGCCGCGCTGCGCGCTGCCGATCGAAACGACTGGCGCCCGCTCATGGACGTCTGGCGCAGGCGCTTCGAAGCGGGAGAAACGAAATGAGCCACCCTCTACCCTAGCGCCAGGGCGTTTCGGGCAGAATCTTGCAGAACAGAATCAGCCGTAAGGGGCATGTCACGTGAATCACACTGCATCCCGTACTGTGGCGCAAGGATTTTCTCGACTTGTTCAACACGGACCTAACTCATTTTCCGAGGCCCGCGTGCCTCGGCCTCATTGAAGCATGTCGAACTCGTTACCCTCGCGCCAGGCTCACATGTACAGGCATTTGGCCGGAGAGAAAATAGTCCATCAGTTCCGCGACCGGACGGATCGCGGTGCCGAAGGGCACGCTCTCCGAGCCGCGGAAGAACAGCCCCTTCTTGACGTCGCCCTTGAGCGCGAAGGCGAGGCGCGTGTCGATGCAGAACTGGCCGATGGACGCGATGCCGTCGCGCAACCCGCACACGGTGAGACAGTTGAGGCCGGGCACGCAGCGCCGGGGATCGGCTTTGGCATGCGACTGGAGCGCTTTTTCGCGCCGCAGGTAGTTGCGCAGCCACGGCGTGAGGACCGCGCGGGCCGGCAGACCGGCAACGCTCATGAAGGTGACGATGTCTTCGGCGCGCGCCTCGGCGAGCACGCGCTTGAACTCGGGATGGGCATCGCCTTCCTCCGTGACGGCAAACGGCGTTCCGATCTGCACCGCGCTTGCCCCGGCGTCCAGCAGGCCGCGAACCATTTCGTGCGTATTGATGCCGCCGGCGGGAATGAGCGGCAGGCGCTCGCGTTCGATGCCCAGCTCGCGCAGCAGCGCAAAGACCGCCTCGAACACGGGCGCGAAGTCGAAGCGCGGATCTCCGATTTCCTCCGCGCGCGTGGCCCCGAGATGTCCCCCTGCATAGCGTGGATGCTCGATCACGATCGCATCCGGCAGCCGGTTCTTGCGTAGCCACTTCTTCAGCACGATGGCAATGCCGCGGGCGTCGGACAGGATCGGTATGAGCGCCACCTGCGGGAAGTCGCGCGTCATCTCGGGCAGATCGAGCGGCAGGCCGGCGCCCATCACGATCGCCTGCGCGCCGCTCTCGCACGACTGCCGCACGTACTGCGCATGCGCGGCCACCGCTTTCATGACGTTGACTGCCACCGCTCCGCGCCCCTCGGCAAGTGCGAGTGCCGCGCGCACCTCGCGATCCAGCGCGACGAGATTGATGTCATCGAGCCGGTCCTTGTCGGTGCAGCCGCGCGCTTGCTCCATCAGGTCTGCGTGATGGTGGCGCAGATCGACGCTCGATATCGTCCCGACGGCGCCAAGGCGAGCCACGCTGCCCGCGAGGCGATGCGCGGACACGCCCACACCCATGCCGCCTTGCACGATCGGCAGCAGCAGGCAGCCTTTCAAGCGCCAGCGCGATCGGAGCAAATCGCTCATGTCAACGATGTCTCATGGTGGACGTCACCGCAGCGGTGACACATTATCGATGGACGCGGGAAGGGGGAACCTGATGTGGATCAACCCGCATCGGAACCGCCCCCCGATATGCCCGGCATTTCGCTGGAGTGCGGCTTCAGCGTTCCGGCAGGGCGGGCCACGGCGAACGGTCGAGGAGCAGGTGAAATATCGAGGAGTCGATGATTACCACATCGCGCAGCCGCTCGCTCACGTGTATCGCGATGCGATCGCCGTGGCGCGCCAGCCGCTCGAGCAGGCGCTCGAGGTGCGGCAACTGCGGGCGTTCGATCTCGTCGATCACCAGCGTGACGCGGGCGCCGGTGCGCCGCAGCGCAGTTTCGAGGCGGTGCGCGCAGCGCGCGAAGAAAGCGCGATCCAGCCCACCCGCGAACTGCACATAAAGGTGCGGCGTGGCCGCTTTCGGCAGCCGTAATTCGATGCTGGCGCGGCCGTCCTGCAGATAGCGCCGCACGGCCCGGGTGGCGGAGCCGTACCAGCGCGCCAGCACCGCGTTGTCGTCCGGTGCCGGACGCAGGAAGCGGCGCTCGACGTAATCGCGCATGGACAGCGCGGCAATCCAGTCGACGACGGCAAGGGGAAGCTTGCGCGGCGCGAGCCATGGCAGGCTGCGCAGGAAGTGATAGGCACGGGAAGGGCCGCCCGACAGCACGCCGCGAGTGATCAGGCGCGCCACGATGCGCAGCTGGTCCCGTCCGCTGTACTCGCCGTGGTACACCGGGTTGCGCATGAAGCGCAGCTTGTTGCGCAGGCGCTCGGCGATCAGGCGATTCGACAGAAGCCGCCGGTAAAGACCGATATATCCGTGCACCATGTCGTGGTAGGACATGTTCTTCGGAATGACGTTGGTGCCGACGCGCGTGTTATCGGTATGATCGGCCTCTGCGAGCAGCCGGCCCTCGCGGACCAGCCGTTCGTGGAGCGGCGTTTTCGGCAGTGCAGTGAGCAGCCCGATCATCGCGGCCTGGATGCCGGAGTCCCGAATAAAGCGAAACTGCAGATCGAAGGTGGCGGGCGTATCGTTATCGAAGCCGATGATGAAGCCGGCCAGAATATCGATGCCGTAGGAGTAGATGCGGCGCACCGCCGTAAGCGTGTCTTCATGCAGGTTCTGCGTCTTGGCGGTGTTGCGCAGGGTCGCGGCATCAGGCGATTCGATGCCGATGAACACCCAGGTGAAGTTCGCGTCGCGAAAGAGCTGCAGCAGCTCGCGGTCCTGCGCCATGTTGAGTGACGCTTCCGTGCCGAAGCGGAATTCGTAGCCGTGCCGGCTCTGATAGGTGCGCAGATGGCGCAGCAGTTCCTTGGCCGCAGCCTTGTGGCCTATGAGATTGTCGTCGACGAAAAAAACGTTGCACACGCCCTGGGCGCGCAGTGCGTCCAGCTCGGCGTCGACCTGCGCCAGCGTCTTGTAGCGCGGCTTGCGCCCGAACATCACGATGATGTCGCAGAATTCGCAGCGGAACGGGCAGCCGCGGGAGAACTGCAGTGTCGCGGTGGTGTACTTGTCGAGCTTCAGCAGATCGAAGCGCGGCGTCGGCGAGTCGGCGAGTGCCACCGTGCCCGTCTCACGGTATAGCGGGCGCGTTTCGCCGCGTTCGAAGTCGCGGCAAAATGCGGGCCAGATGTACTCGGCCTCGCCAGCGACCACGCTGTCGGCGAGTGTCGCGTAGGCCTCGGGGCAAAGCGAGGCGTAGCTGCCGCCCGCAACGACCCGATAGCCGAGCCTGCGGTAGTGCGAAATCAGCTCGGCCTGTCGCTTGAACTGGACTCCCATCCCGCATACGCCGACCAGATCCGCATCGGGCCGCAGCGGGACCGGTTCGATGTTCTCGTCCACGATTTCGACCTGCCAGTGCGGCGGGCAGAGCGCCGCGAGCGTGGCGAGCCCGAGCGGAGGATTCACCGCGCGCTTTTCGGGCAGCAGCTCGCGCAGCGCCCATCGGAAGCTCCAGAAGCTCTCTTCGAAGCGGGGATTGATCAGCAGCAGGCGCGGACCCATGGGCCACTCCCGATCAGCGCAAGGCGCGCAGTTGCGATGCCAGGGCCTCGAGCACGCGCGAGGGCCCTGGAATGCGCAGCGCGCGAAAATCCAGCGCATCGAGCGCATTCTTGACAAGCAGCGCGAGCTCGGTGTCACCCTGCATGACGAGACGCCGGTTGAAGAACAGCGTGTCCGGATCCGCCGTGCGCAGCGCGAGCGCCAGAAAATCGCGTGCTTCCGCGCTGATCGAGGCATCGGCATGCGGCCCGCGGCGGGCGACCAGTCCGTCTTCCTCGACGGCGAATGCGAGCTTCAGCCCAAGGTCCCGGATTTCGATCGCGACCACCTTGCCGCGCGCTGCGGGCAGGCCGCGGGCGCTCAGGCTCGCGCCGGTGAGGGCGTTTGCCGCGGCGGCGGCGAGCAAGGCGGGGGGATACGACGGCAGCCTCGCAACGATCTCGCGCATGAGCCGGGCGATCATGGGACGGGCGATGCGGCCTCGAATCCGGGGCGGCGGCGCCAGTAGCCGTCGCATGGCGCCCCCGGCATGAGCGCCGCAAGCCGCGTCTTGGCGCCCGCCACGAGAGCACTATCCTCAATGCACGATTTGAATTCCGCGAGGATCTCGATCGTGTGCTCGGCCTGCGGTGACACGCGCAGCACGCTCGCACCGGCTTCGTGCAGCTCGCCGATGAAAGGCAGCAGATTGCACACCGCCGCCGACTGGGTCTGAATGCCGTTGAGCACCAGGAAGGGCGTTGCCTCGGTCGTGCTCAGCAGCATCCCGTCAGGGTGCTCGACGCAGCGGAATTCGCATGCGTCCTTCTGCAGGTTGAAGTGCCGCGCTGTGAAGCAACGCGCGGAAAACGCGAGCGGCATTCTGCCGTACGCAAACACTTCAGTCTCAGGCGCCGCGGGCGTTTGCTGCAGCATGGCTTGCAGCATGACGCGCGGCATTTCTAGCGGGGGCACCCAGCGCTGCGCGCCCAGCTCGCGAAACATTGCAAGCGTCTCCGGATTGTAGATGTTGAGATGCGGACCGGCGACGAAGGGCATGCTGCCGGCCAGCAGGTTTACCGCGCCCATGTCGTTTGCTTCGAGCATGAATTCGCTGTCGCGAACGAGCCGGCGCAGGGCCTTCAGATCGGAATCAGACTCGATCAGCGCCTGGGTGGAGAGCACCACCTCCTTGCCCGCGTCGGCGAGTGTGCGTGCGATGGTGAGCCAGTCCCCTGCGCGCAGCTCGTGACGCCTCGAGCAGACGACCTCGCCGAGATAGACAATGTCGGCCACGGAGCGCCCGACTGCACGGTAGAAGTCGAGCATGCGGGCGCGCGGCCAGTAATAGAGCACCGGACCCAGGGCAAGCTTCAGCGGCACGCGATTCATTTCCAGGGCCGGTGATACGCGCCGAGCGTCTGCTGCTCTCCCTCCGAGAGCGAGCGCAACTGGTTCATCCAGACCGGATTCGCAGTGAAAGCGCTGCCGTACTGGGCGCAGGCCTCCACCGCCCGCCGCCATACCCGAGTGACGGCCGCCACATAGGCCGGGCTGCGCTGGCGGCCTTCGATCTTGATCGCCTTCACGCCGATGCGCGCAAGATCCGGCAGGAGTTCCAGCGCGTTCAGGCTGGCCGGCTCCTCGATCGCGTAGTAAGGGTGTCCGGCGACTTCATACCGTCCCTTGCACAAGGTCGGATAGGCCGCGCGCTCCTCATTGCGGTACTTGTTGACGAGGAAGCCGTTCAGGCGCGACTCGAGGCCGTCGGGCTTCATCTCCCAGCGCACGGCGCCGGCGGGAGAACAGACGCCTGCCATGTTCGGCGACTCGCCTGTCGCATAGGACGAGAGCGCGCAGCGGCCCTCCACCATCACGCACAGGCTGCCAAAACCGAACGCCTCGATCTCGACCGGGGTATTGCGGATCACGGTTGCGATCTGGGCCACCGAAAGCACGCGGGGCAGCACGGCACGGCGAATGTTGAAGCGGCGATGATAGAAATTGATCGCCTCGTAATTGGTTGCCGAGCCCTGTACCGAAAGGTGCAGCGCGAGACCGGGATAATTGCGTGCGACGTACTGCATCAGGCCGGGGTCGGCGACGATGATCGCATCGATGCCGAGGCCTGCGGCCGCGTCAACCGCGCCCGTCCAGCGTTCCCACGCGCCCGGCTGCGGATAGGTGTTGATCGCGAGCAGCACACTCGCGCCGCGCTCGTGTGCGTAACGCACGCCGCTGCGCGCCGCGTCCAGGTCGAAATTGAGGCCGGCGAAATTGCGGGCGTTGGTGTTGTCGCGCAGGCCGAAGTAGACGTGGTCGGCACCGCTGTCGACCGCGGCCTGCAGGGCAGGAAGGGTGCCGGCGGGACAGATCAGCTCGAGGCGGGGAAGCGGGACCGGCATGGTTTTGTGGGCTTCAATCGAACCGTTGATGATGCCGGGGCTTGGTCCCCGTGATTTTGACCTGTGTCAAAAACCGGTGGATCTTAGAGTGCCTAACAAAATGAACCACGTGTGCGTTGTAGCCAGAACGAATTGATCAAGCGAAGGGTGGCGCAGCTCATATCGCGGCGGCTGCGACTCGTTAGCCGCAGGCCCGTTTGCGGGAGCAGCCGCAGAAGCCCCGCCGCGTCATCGTTCAAACACGCCGCCTTGCACCCCGTCCCGCACCACGCTGCGCGAGACCGAGGCCGGGGCGCATGAGCAAGCCGCCCGACAAAGTGAGCGGCCGTTGTGGCTACAACCCTTTGGGCTGGCA
>JBQTJV010000318.1:0-4802 GCA_052386775.1 Betaproteobacteria bacterium | reverse complement strand
AAGCTCGAACACGAGCGCCATAACTTCGGCGGCGTGTGGCATTCGGATACCACGTATCTGGAACGCCCGCCCATGGCAAGCATGCTGTACGCGGTCGAGCTACCGCCATTTGGCGGCGATACCTTGTTTGCGAACCAGTATCTCGCCTACGAAACGCTGTCGGAGGGATTGCGCAAAGTGCTCGCGACGCTGCGCGGCGTCAACAGCTCGACCAAGGCCGAAGTCTCGAAGACGCGCGAAGACCGCCTGCGCGCCGCGGGGGTCGATCACAAGGCGTTCATCGGGATACATCCGGTGGTGCGCACGCATCCGGAGACCGGACGCAAGGCGCTCTACGTCAACACCGGGCACACCTCGCACTTCGATGGCTGGAGCGAAACGGAGAGCCGGCCGCTGCTGGAATACCTGTTTGCGCATCAGGTCCGTCCGGAGTTTACCTGCCGCTTCCGATGGGAGCCGGGTTCGCTTGCGTTCTGGGACAATCGCTGCGCCCAGCACAATCCGGTGAACGACTATCACGGCCACCGCCGCATCATGCACCGCGTGACGCTCGCGGGCGAGATTCCGCACTGAGGCGGTTTCAGCACCTGCCTTCTACAGTGCGCCGCTGATCCCTGCCCTCTTCACCACTTCGGCGTACTTGACGATGTCCGCCTTGATCGTGCGCGCGAATGCTTCCGCACTGCCGCCGAGCGGCTCGTAGCCGAGCGAGGCCAGGCGTTGCGCCATATCCGCAGCCCGCAAGCCCTCGACTATCGCAGCGTTGAGCGCAGCGACGATGTCCGGCGGCACGCCGGCCGGCGCCACCACGCCAAACCACGGTTCGATGACATAGCCTTTGAGGCCCGACTCGGATACCGTCGGCACTTTCGGCGCTGCAGGCGCCCGCTTCGAACCGGTCACCGCGATCACCCGCAGTTTCCCGGTGTCCGCGAAGCGCTGGATGAGCGCGAGGTCCGCCAGCATCATATCGACCTGGCCGCTCGCAACCTCGGTCAGCGCCGGCATCGTGCCTTTGTAGGGAACGTGCAGGATATTCGCGTTCGCCATCGCCTTCAGCAACTCTGCCGAAAGCGACGACATGCTGCCCGCGCCGGAGGAAGCGTAGCTCAGGTAACCCGGTTTGCTGCGGGCGAGCGCCACCAGGTCCTTCACCGTTTTGACGGGCACCACCGGATTCACGCCGAGCCCGTACGGCACGTGCGCGACCAGCGCAATCGGCGTGAAATCCCTGATCGAATCGTACGGAAGTTTCTTGTACAAGCTCGGCGCGACCGCCATATTGCTCGAGCCGCCCATCGCCAGGTGATAACCATCACCCGGAAGTTTCGCTGCCGCTGCAAGGCCAACGGTGCCGCCGGCGCCGCCGCGATTCTCCACCACGACAGCCTGCCCCCATCGCTCGTTGAGCTTCTGGCCGACCAAACGGCCCAAAATATCGTTGGGCCCGCCGGGCGCGAACGGAACCACCATGCGTAAAGGGCGCGCAGGATAATTCTGCGCGGCGAGAGGTGCGGCAAGCCCCGCCATGATCAGTGCAGCACACATCGCGCCGGAAAGGGATCTTCGGGACATCGCGGGCCGGTTTCAGAAGGACACGGCGCATTATAGCGGACTCACCTCAGCGGCCCGCCTGACGGGCCGGCGCCTGCCCTCGAGCCGGGCGGTGCTCCCGAAGCTGTGTCCGGTACAGCCATCGGCGCACCGCGAGGGTCGCACACAGCATGACCACGACGACGCCACCGACGATCCAGTAGTTGATGCGTGCGGGATCGCGCAAGGCCGTCTGGATCTGATCGCCGAAGACGGTAGCGGTGAGCGTGCCGGGCAGCATGCCCAGAAAAGTGCCAACCAGCATGTGCCAAGCCTTGATGCGAATGGCGCCGGCGACCAGACCTTCCACTGCAAACGGCGCAAGGGGCACAAAGCGCACCGCCGTCACCGCCAGCAGCCCGCGCTGGCGCAGCACTTCGCTCACGCGGTTCAGCTTGTCTCCCGCTATCCGGCGCACCGTGTCGCGGTCGAAGTAGCGGCCCGCATAGTAAGTAGCCATCGCCGCCAGGAGTATGCCGGACATCGCGTAGAAGAAGCCCAGCCACGCCCCGAACGCGACCACCGCGAACAGCGTGATGAGCGGCCGGGGAAACATGACGATGCAGGCCGGCGTATAGGCGAGCAGCACCACGATGGGCGCCCACCAGCGCTGCGAAAAGTCCTCTGCAAGCACGATGACGTGTTCCGCAGTCAGATACTCGCTGAGCGGCGTGAAGTGCCACAGCGCGCTGAGGGCCGCGATGATCACCGTAGCGATTGCGATTTTTCCCCAGGACACGCCGGACTCTGGCTCCAGGTTGAGCTCCGGGGTGAATTCGTCGATCAGACGGTCGAGCGAGACCGGACGTTCCGGATCCGCGACAGAGGCTGCATCGATCACGGCGTCCGGCCACTCGGGCACGTCTTCCAGTGGCCGCAGTGTCCGGTGCTCGTTATGCAGCGCCGAGATCGCGCCGTGCATTGATCCCGTGCTTTCGACCAGCCGTGCGACCACATCCGGCTGCGCGCCGAGATGTTCGCCGAGAAGGCGGTTTCGAAAATCCGCTAGGGGTTGCGCCACCCGCGGGTCCGCGCGCGCTTCGACGGTGAGGTCGCACTCGACATCGAGTCCCATCGAGCGGTTGGAAAGATTGGCCGAGCCCACGCGCAGCCATTCCTCGTCCACGACCATGACTTTGGAATGGACATCGATGCAAGTGCCGTCCTCCAGCCCGCGAATGTCGGGATAGTAGACGTGAAAACGTTTTTCGTGGTCCACGCCGCGTAACGTTTTGATGAGACGCGTGCGCAGGACGTGCATGGTCGCCTCTTCCAGCCAGCCATGGCTCAGCAGCCGCAACACGAGCACGATCTCCGGACCGTTTTTCTCGGCGAGGCGTACCGCAAGCGCGTCACCGACGTTCTTTGCCGTAAAGTACTGGTTCTCGATGTAGATAGTGCGCCGGGCACGGGCAATCATGTCGAGATAAAGCGCTTCGACCTCCCGCACTTCGGGATGATCGTCCGTCCCCGGTGCCGTACGTGAAATGCCGACGTGCACATCCGCGATGTCCGCCTGCACGCCATCGGGCCACGGATCGTCGACCGCCGGCGCCGGTGGAAGCATTTCTCCTGTCGCGCGTGCCCAGCGCTCACGGGTGATATCGCCGAGCTTCCGTGCCGCTTCACCATCAACGGCACACATGACATCGTGGAACGGAGGATACGGAACCGTACGGGACGTGCGGCGTGGATCGTGGGCCCGGTGTTCGCACGTGTCCCAGTGCCGGTCGGCGAGGTCGAGCCCGCCACAGAAGGCGAGCGCGTCGTCGATGACGACGATCTTCTGGTGCTGAGACCCTCCGATAGGATGGGTATTGTCGTATCGCAGGTGCACGCGCCGCCGCGGCTTCCAGCCGAAGCCGTAGATGGGGGGAAACTCCCGATCCACGCCGAACACCATGGGGTAATCCCAGTCAAGCACCCGCACGTGCAGGCTGCGGCGACGGCGAACCAGCCAGTTCAGGAAAGCGCCCAGTTCCGACGGCGCCCGGCCTGGATCCCAGTGCAGCCGGATGCGGCTGTCAAAATCCCAGGCCAGGATGACGATCGAGTAGCGCGCCTTTTCAGCAGCGCGGGTAAACGCGCGGAAGTACTGCTCCGCGTCTACGAGCAGCGCTACGCGATCGGCGTGAGCAACATAGCTGCAGTTGCGTCCCGGATGGAAAATACTGGAAGCGAGAGACATGTACATCGGCCGTCAATGGGAAAAGCGCGCCTGCCAGCGCGCCGTTCCTATAACTGCCGATATACGGCAATGCGCGCGCTCGCTACACCTTATGCGCGCTCATTGATGATCTTCAGCCCGGCAGGGGAGCGGGATATGGTCCTTCCGGACCACTGCCTCTACTTAAGCTGCACCCCAGCAGCCTTGATAACTTTTGAATATTTCTCGAGCTCCGCCTTCATCAATTTTGCAAGTTCAGCCTGAGTCGTGGTAACGGGATCGGCCCCATTTCTCTCGAACTGGGTCTTCATCTCGGCCGACTTGGCGATGGCAGTCAGATCGTCGTAGAGTTTTTTCGCCACCGAGTCCGGTATGCCTTTCGGCGCAAAGAAGCCAAGCCAGAGTGAGACTTCGAACCCCGGATAACCGGACTCGGCGACGGTCGGCACATCGGGCAGCGCCGATGAGCGTTTCATGGTCCCTACTGCGAGAGGACGCACGCGTCCCGCTTTTGCGTGCGGCAGCACGGCCGGCATGCTGCCAAACAGCGCCTGCACCTGCCCGCCCATCACCGCGGTCCCGGCAGGCCCATTGCCCTTGTAAGGCACGTGAACGATGTCCAGCCCGGCCGCCTGCTTCAGCATCTCCATCGCGAGCTGCGTCGTCGTGCCTGCGCCGGCGGAGGCATAGTTCAGCTTGCCGGGCTGTGACTTCACCAGCCCGATGAACTCCTTGAGCGATTTAGCCTGCACGCTGGGATGCAGCACCAGCAGATAGGGCGTGCTCGCAACGAGGGTGATCGGCGTGAAATCCTTGACCGGATCGTACTTGACGTTGGGATAGATCGACGGCGCGATGACGTGGGTGCTGGTCGTGCCCATCGTCAGCGTGTAGCCGTCGCCGGTCGCCTTCGCTGCAAGCTCGGTGCCCAGGGTTCCGCCCGCGCCGCCGCGGTTATCGACGATGACCTGCTGCCCGATGCGCTCAGCGAGTTTCTGCCCCACCAGGCGCGCGATTATGTCGGTGGACCCGCCGGCCTCGA
>JBQTJV010000317.1:0-5868 GCA_052386775.1 Betaproteobacteria bacterium | reverse complement strand
GGCCCAGCGCGCGATGAAGCCCATCGCGAAGATGCCGCCGTGATAGGCCTGGTCGCGATACTGATCGGCGCGGCCTTCCCACGGCATGATGGCCTTGAGCGAGGGCGGCTGCAGATTCGCTGCGCGCCATTGGGATGCGGCGTGATACGAGATTCCTGCCATGCCGACACTGCCCGAGCACCACGGCTGCTTCGCAAACCACTCGATCGCGTCGTAAGTGTCGACCGCTTCCTGATGCGAGCTGGGGTCGGATTTCCCTGGCGATTTTCCCGAGCCCCGCATATCCACGCGCACGCAGGCGTAATTGCGCGGGCACCACCACAGCGGGTTGACCGTCTCCCAGTTCATGTAGGGGTTCGCTTTTTCCTCGAGATCGTCCGGCGGCACCCACAGCTTGTCCTTCTGGTAGACGCTGACGTTGAGGATGACCGGCACTTTCTCAGTGGTGTCCGGCCGGAACACGTCGGCATAGATGATCGTGCCGTCGCGCATCGCGACTTTCACATCCTTCTCGACAATCAGCTTGTGGTCGCGCGGCTGCGATACGCGGATGGCATCGGCACTCATCGAATCTCCTCTCCGAGACTGAAGTAAGGGGGTCGGACCAGACTCTCAGAAAACCACGTTCGCCCTCAGCGGGTCGAGGGGCGAGCGTTCACATGTTGGTCATTCTCTGACGGCAAAACCGGAAGCGGAACTTTACGGCGCCATCCGGCGCGCTGTCCAGACCCGCGTAATGGAAGCATGCCAGCGGATCGATGCACCCCGCTCGCTACTCGACTTTGATATTGGCGGCTTTCACTACTTTGCCCCAGGTGGCCGCTTCGCGGACGATCAGGGCGGGGAAAGCCTCGGGTGTGTTGGTCTGCGGTTCAACGCCCGCCGTCGCGAACCGCTTGCTCACGTCCGGATGCTGCAGGAGCCTCACCACTTCAGCGTTGGTTTTTTGCACGATGGCGCGCGGCGTGCCCCCCGGAAAGATCAGTCCGTACCACACGTCGAACTGATATCCCGGCACGCCCGATTCGGCCACCGTGGGCACCTCGGGCGCGATCTGTGCCCGCTTGTTGCCGGTGACCGCCAGCGCCTTCAGTCTGCCGCCGCGGGCGTGGGGCAGCACCGTGGCCAGCCCCGCGAGCGCGATCTGAATCTCGTTACCCATAAGCGCCGTGATCGCCGGATTGCTGCCTTTGTACGGGACGTGCAGCATCTTGATGCCCGCGGTGAGCTGCAGCAGCTCTATGCCCAGGTGCGAAGCCGAGCCGCTGCCGCCGGAACCATACTTGATCGTGTCGGACTTGCTCTTCGCCTGCGCAACGAGCTCCTTCATCGAGCCGGCGGGAAGCGAAAGCGACGCCGCGACGAGAAACGGTTGAACGGCGGCCAGCGAGATGGGCGTAAGGTCCTTCAGCGGATCGTAACCGAGGTTGGTGCGCACGGCAGGGACGAACGCCAGGTGCCCCACGCTGCCCAAGAGCATGGTGTAGCCGTCCGCCGCCGATTGCTTCGCCACGATGGTGACGCCGGCGACACCGCCCGCCCCACCGCGATTGTCCACCACGACCGTCTGCCGCCACGCATCGCCGAGACCCTGCGCGATCAGCCGCGCGATGATATCGGTTCCGCCGCCCGGCGCGCTCGGAACCACCAGGCGGATCGGCTTGGTCGGATACTCCGCCGCGCGGACGGCAGGCGATGCGATGACCGCCGCGCCAAAAGCAATCCATATTGCGAACATTCTTGGTCTTTGCGAAGTCATCTGCGTCCTCCTCGGTTCGGTGCGCGCCCGATATGCTTGCCGGATGCGGGCGTGGATGACATGATCACACAGAAGCCACCGCATAAAAAATATTCCATTCTGTTTGTTCAACCGGGACCGCCAACCATGAAGAAGACCAAAGCCAAATCGAAACGCGCCTACAAGGAACGCTACCAGCGCGGCATGGACGTGCTGCGCAGGATGGGGCGCGAAAACCTCATGAGGAACCAGAAGGAACTGTATCCGGACATGTACGAGATGTCGGTTGGGCATCTCTTCGGGGACGTGTGGGCACGGCCGGGCTTGAGCCTGCGCGACCGCCAGCTCGTGACGCTCGCCGCCAACATCGCGCTCTGCCGGCCCTCCGGCAACCACTCGCATTACTTAAGCTCCATGCACCTCGGCATCACCAAGGAGGAAATCTGCGAAGTGATGATCCAGGTCGGCCACTACGCGGGCTGGCCCACGCTCTCCAACGCCGTGCGCCAGTTCAGCGCCATCATGGAGGAGCAGGCGCAGGCGAAGAAGCTCGGCAAGCGCTTCCGGTCGAAACTGCTCTAAGGCGGCCAGGGCGAACGGCCGTCTTAATCAGAGCTTCCTAAGCCTGTCAGATATGGCGGGGCGTGACGCGCTCGAAGTGCTCCGCCACCGGCGGCTGTGCGAAGTGCGGGCCGACGATCGCGCGGAAGTCCTGGAATTTCGGCGACTGGCGGAAGTTCACCAGGTGCGCGTCGATCGTTTCCCAGCGGATCAGGAAGTGATAGCGGCCTTTCGTTTCCACGCAGCGCTGCAGTTCGTGCGAGATGTAGCCGGGAATGCTGCTGATGATGGCCTCCGCTTCGGGGAACGCGGCTTCGAAGTCCTTCATCGCCTCGGGCTTGATGTGCAGGATTGCCACTTCGAGAATCATCGTTGCTCCTTCGATCGTTGGGTTTCCTGGCGTTCACCCAACCTACGCCACCACGGAGTAGATGCGCTGCGCGAGATTGGGGGAGCCGGGCGCATGCAGGAGTTTCCGCACGAAGCGGTCGGTCCACGCTGCCATCTCGGGGTTGGCCTGTTCGTGGTCGGGAAAATGCTCGTTGCGCGCCGCAAGCGACGTGAATTCATAGAGTACGCCGTGCTTGGCCCAGCCTGCGACTGATACGAGCTTGCGCATGCCGACGCTGCCCGGAAGCTTACCGAGCGACGGCAGGCGCCACTGCGCATACCACGCCAGGATCTCTTCCTCGTCGGCGGAACCCGGATTGAACGACCCCAACTGGATGCAGGGGCTCAACGCCTCGCCGCGCTTGCGCTGCCGGGCTTCGGGACCCTCCACGCGGTCCTCGTCAATCATGATGTTGGTGCGCTCGCCACCACGCAACGCCAGCATGGCGCGATCCTCCTGCAGGCCGGCATGCAGCTTGCCCGGCGTAGGATGGGCGAAAGCGTGCGGGGTCTCCGCACCGAAGATCAGGATGTAAGCGTTGCCCTTTGGTACGGCCGGATCGTCGGTATGGCGCAGCCGGCCTTGCTCGCCCGGCGGGACGCCGGACATGCGCGGACTCGCTTCAGACTTGAAATGTGCCGCGTAGAGAAAACCCGGCTGCGCGAGACGCTGCGGAATGTAGCGCTGCTGCAACCACTGCAGGTGTGCGTCGCGGTCGCGATCGGCGAGGTCGTACCAGGCAATCCACAGCGCGCGGTCCATGGCGTGCTCCTATTGCTCGTTGTCTTCGAGTGTTTCCGCCAGCAGTTGCAGCGCCGCGGAAGCGAACGCATACATGTTGGCGACGCGATCGGCGCTTCCGGTCTCGAGGGTCGCTGAACGCTCCGCGATGCCGGTCACGGCAAAGCACGCATGCCCCGGCGGATCGCCGTAACGGTTCCCCGCGGGTCCGGCCGCGCCGCTCTCACCCAGGGCCCAATCCGCGGCGACCCGCTCGCGCAGCGTGCGCGCGAGCAGCAGCGCCCACTGCTCGGTCGCTCCGCGCACGCCCTCGTAGGTCGCAGGCTGGGTATCGCGGAGCGCGAGGATCGCCTTGCGGGTATAGAGCACGCCGCCGCCGATGAAATAGGCGGACGCGCCCGGCTGAGCGAGCAGCGCCGCGGAAATCAACCCGCCTGCAGCCGACTCCGAAACCGCCAAGGTCTGCTTGCGCGCCTTGAGGAACGCTCCGATTCGGGCGCCTATGGGAATGAGTTCGCGCATGCCGCTTCCTCCGTCGATGGAGCCCACATCATGGAGCAGGAGACGGCATTTCAGCAACCGGCGGCGCTTTCCGCGATGCGAATTGAATTACAATGCTGCCCACATTCCACAGAGGAGAGAACATGGCAGTCAATTCATCGATGAGTCCCGGCAGGCAGGCGTCGCAAACCCTGGCGCTCAACATGAAGCTCGTATCCCACCACGAGATGGGCGGCTTCGGCGGCGTGGGCGAAGGCATGGGCATGCAGAAAACGAAAGACGGCCGCCGGGTGATGTGGCTCGGACACGAGGGCGCACCGAAGAACTTCACGGCGATCGACGTCACCGATCCGAAGAACCCCCGGATGATCATTCAGACCGAGCTGCCGCACAACAAGATGCGCTCGAACAACCTGGAAGTGTTGGGTGACACGATGTTCGTCTCGCACCAGATTCGCGGCCAGGCCGGCACGACGCCCGCCGGGTTCGACATCTGGGACATCAGCAAGCCGGAAGAGCCGAAGAAGATCACGCATTTCGACGCATCGGGTCCGCACTCGCTCGGCGTGCACTGCCTGTGGTGCGTCGACGGCGAATACCTGCACATGTCCTCCGGCGCGCCGGATTTCCAGCCGCGCCACGCCAACGACCACCAGTTCTACCGCATCATCGACGTGCGCAATCTGTCCAAGCCGGTCGAAGTCGGCCGCTGGTGGTATCCGGGACAGAAGGAAGGCGATGCGGCGCCGGCGCTGCCGCGCCATCCCAAATTCGACGGCGGCTATCGTCCGCACAACATCCAGGTCTATCCGGAGCGGCCGGACCGGGCGTACGTTGCCTATATCGACGGCGGCGTGGTGATCCTCGACATCAGCGACAAGGCGCACCCGAAGGAGATTTCGCGCTACAACTATTCGCCGCCGTACAACGGCTTCACGCATACCGCGCTGCCGCTTTTCTCCCGCGGGCTCATGATCGTGAGCGACGAGTGCACCAAGGACGACGGCATCGACTGGCCTAAACTGGGGTGGGTGTTCGACATCCGTGAAGAGAAAAACCCGGTCCCGATCGCGACGCTGCCGCTGCCGCCGGCGGAAGTGTTCACCAAGCGCGGCGGACGATTCGGCGCGCACAACCTTTACGAGAACTATCCCGGCGACTGCTCGTGGCGCTCCGACAACATCATCCTCGGGACGTTCTTCAACGGTGGCGTGCGCGTCTACGACCTGGCCAATCCCTACCAGCCGAAAGAAGTGGCTTACTACGTGCCCGGCGCGCCGGCGATGTCACCGAAGGGTTCCGTGCAGATCAACGACGTGTATGTCGACGATCGCCAGCTGGTGTACATCGGCGACCGCTTTACCGGCGGCCTCTACATCCTGGAGATGAACATCTAGTTCCGCGTCAGAAATACGTAGGGTGGTTTATGCCCACCATTGATTCCCAGGAGTCGGTGGGCATTCGCCCCACCCTATTCTCCGTCGGGCAGCTGTCCCGTCGCGCACTGGAAGCTCACGAAGCGCGTGCCCTCCTCGAGGGCGGTCTGCTCGTGCTCCTGGTCGCTCAGGATAAGTGCGACTTCGCCGGGTCCGATTTCGCGCGTCTCGTCCCCTATCCGCATTCTCAGCCGCCCGGATATGACGAGCATCATCTGCTCGCTCCGGTGGTGATGCGGCTTCGCGCCCGTGCCCATGGGCTCGGTGTACCAGCCGATTTCGAGTTCCTTGCCCGTGATCGTGGGCCCGTAGGCGGTGGAATGCCCTGGCGCCACCACCGCGCCCGGCAGCGCGTCGAGGTTGAAGAATGGCATGGCTCTGTCCCCTTCGAAAAATGAGCTGGCTTGTTTCGATCTATTCGCTGCCCAACACCTTGTGCAGCGTATGCCGCCGGTTTCGCGTAAACGGCCTGACCTGCGTCGGCCAGCGTCCCGCGTCCA
>JBQTJV010000316.1:0-9955 GCA_052386775.1 Betaproteobacteria bacterium | reverse complement strand
CCGCGCGAGCGCAAGCATGTCTGCACGGCGCTCCGCGTCGACCACAGCGAGGAGGAGGGGCGCCGTGATCAGGATGCCCACCGCATCGCCGATCCAGAATCGCACGAGCGCTTCGGGGACTGAAGTTTCGCCCAGCAGATCGCCCCCGCGCAGCAGCCCCACGAAGGCCGTGCCGGAGATCGCCGTGCCGGCGGTGACGACGGTCACGAACAACGTCAGGTGGCGCGTGGAGCGGAGTCCCGGATCGGGAAGCAGCATGCGCAGCAGCCACGCGATGGCGACAAACCCGGCTGTCAGCGTGATCGAGGTGAGCATCGCGATGAAGTAACCGCCGGGGAGATCGCGCACCACGGTCTCGGCGACCATCTCGGTGATCAGCACCGCGGGCGTGTAGTGCAGTCCGCCGAGCAGCAGCCACGTGATGGCGAGCCCATGCTGTGGATTCCACGGCGTGATGTTGAAAGGGCCGACCGGATCGATGTAGCTCGCCCAGTCGAGCGCGATGTAGCACGGCGCAAAGACGAGAAAGTCGCGTAGGTAGCGCAGCATCGGAGCGTTAGGCACTCTAAGTAAAAGCCCGTACGCGTTTTCCGGTCTAGGCGTGAGCAGGCGGCGCGGCTATTGTGCACGAACCCTGTCCATGAAGTCACCCATCTTATGAGCGAAGCCTTTGACATCGGCGCCTGGTTGGCGTGGTTCTCGCAGCTCGACCGGACGTTCGTCTTTCTTCTGGTGTTGCCGTTCGTCGTCGCCGTCGTCGGACTCTGGGCCGCGTACCGGGACCGGAGCGCTGAAAGCTGGCAGGATGACAAAGACGTGGTCGATCGCGAAAGCGGGGTCGATCGCTCCCGACGTCGTGGCCCCGGTCCGCGGGTGGGTGGCCATCGTTACAACTAGAAGAACATGCGCGTCACTGCGTTGGGGGCCACACTGTTTGCCTTCTGGCTGCTGCTGTCCGGCCTCTACACCCCTTTTCTCGTTCTCGCCGGTCTGGGCACGTCGCTGGCGGTCGCGGCGCTTGCCTGGCGCATGGGCGCTGCCGATTCCGAGGGCTATCCGGTTGAGCTGACCCTTGCGGCGGTCACGTACTGGCCGTGGCTCGTCAGGGAAATCATCGTCTCCGGCTGGCAGGTGAGCCGCATCGTGCTGCATCCCCGGCTTCCGGTCAGTCCCCGACTCGTTCGATTCAAGCCTTCGCAACGAACTCCGGTGGGGTTGGTGACGCATGCGAACTCCATCACGCTTACGCCTGGCACGCTTACGGTTGAAGCAGAACAGGAGAGCTTTCTGGTGCATACGCTGACGCGCACCGGCGCAGCGGGCCTCGAAGGCAGCGAGATGGATCGCCGCGTGAGCCGTCTCGAAGGAAAGGCGTGATGTTCTCGGCTGCCGTCATCGCGTTGCTGGTGACCGTGACGCTCGCACTCGCGCGCGCGATCCGCGGCCCGACCGTGTTCGACCGGCTGCTCGCGACCAATACGGCGGGAACCGTCGCGGTGCTGCTGCTTTCCACGATCGGTTTTCTCAACGGGCGGCCGGATTTTCTCGACCTCGCGATGGTCTACGGTCTGCTCAACATCGTCGGGACGATCGCCGTGCTCAAGTTCTTCCGTTACGGGAATCTCGGGGAATGAGCGTTGCAATCGACATCGCGAGCTGGGTATTGCTGGTCGCGGGCGGCGTGTTCTGCGTCGTCGGCGGCATCGGGCTGCTGCGCATGCCGGACTTCTACACGCGCGTGCACGCGGCGAGCGTGACGGACACGCTGGGTGTGGGTTTCATGCTGCTCGGCCTGATGCTCCAGGCGGGCTTCACGCTGATCACGGTAAAGCTCGTCATCATCGGCCTGCTCATTTTCTTCACCAGCCCGGCTGCGACGCACGCGCTTGCGAAAGCCGCGCTGGGCCGCGGGCTCGAGCCGCTCCTCGACAAGGAGGACGCGCCATCGAAGCCCTGACCATCAACTGGCTGCTCGTCGGCATGGCGGTGACGGTCGGCGCCATGGCGTTGCAGCGCAATCTCTTCGGCGTGGTCGTGCTCTTCGGCATCTACAGTTTTCTGATGGCGACGGTGCTGTTCGCCCTGGATGCGCCCGACGTGGCGATGACCGAAGCGGCGGTGGGTGCCGGCGTTTCCATCGTGCTGCTGCTCGCCGCGCTCTATCTCACCGGAGGGACGGAAGCGAAGCCGCTGCACCAGCCGTTTCTGCCGCTGGCCCTCGCGATAGCGGTGGGGGCGGTGCTCAACTATGGCATGCAGGGACTGCCTTCCTTCTCGGACCCGCAGGCGCCCATTCATACGCACGTCGCACCGCGCTATATCGAGCGAGGCCCGCAGGAGACCGGCGTGCCCAATGTGGTGACCGCCGTGCTCGCAAGCTACCGCGGTTTCGACACGCTGGGCGAGACCATCGTCGTGTTCACGGCCGGGGCCGGGGTGATCGCGCTCCTCAGGCGGCGCAGGAAGGATCGCAAGTGAGCGACGACATCATCCTGCGCGTCATCTCCAAGCTGTTGATGCCGTTCATGCTGGTTTTCGCCCTCTACGTTCAGTTCCACGGCGATTTCGGGCCGGGGGGCGGCTTTCAGGCGGGCGTGATCGCCGCGGCCGCGATCGTCTTCTACGCCATCATCTTCGGTCTTGCCGAGGGGCAGCGGCTGGTGCCCGAATGGGTCGTGGAGAAGACGCTGGCCGCGGGCGTTCTTCTGTACGCGGGGACCGGTCTCGCCGGCATTCTCCTCGGTGGCAATTATCTCGATTACTTCGTCCTGGACACCGATCCCGTGCATGGTCAGCACCGCGGAATCTTCTGGGTCGAGCTGGGCGTTGCGCTCACCGTGTCGGGCGTGATGCTCAAGCTCTTCTACATGTTCGCGGGACGCAGCCGCGAGCCGGAGGACGCATGAGCGCGATCTCCGGGCACTTCAGCTACTGGGTCACCGTGTTCCTGATGGTGGCGGGGCTGTACATCTTGATCGCCCGCAGCAACCTGCTGAAGAAACTGATCGGGCTCGCGATCCTGCAGACCTCGGTCTATCTGCTGTATATCGCGCCGGGCAAGCTGATCGGGGGCACCGCGCCGATCGTCGCGGACGGGTTTTCCACCTATTCGAATCCGCTGCCGCACGTTCTCATTCTCACCGCGATCGTGGTCGGCGTGGCGACGCTCGCGCTCGGCCTGGCACTCGTGGTGCGCATACGCGAGACCTACGGCAGCATCGAGGAAGACGAAATCCTGGCGCTGGACAGTGCCGACGATGGCTGAACACCTTGCGATTCTGCAGGTGGTCCTGCCGCTGCTTGCCGCACCCATCATCGTGCTGGTGCGCGGCCGCGGTTTCGCGTGGGTGGCCACCACGGCGGTCAGCTATGCCTGCCTTGCGATCGCCGTCGGGCTGGCGGTGCAAGTGGCCACCGCCGGCCCCGTCTCGTACGCGATCGGGAGCTGGCCGGCCCCGTGGGGCATCGAGTATCGCGTCGATGCGCTGAGCGCGTTCGTGCTGGTGCTGGTGTCGCTCACCGCCTCGCTCGTCGCGCCGTACGCCCAGCGCAGCATCGCCGCCGAGGTGGCGCCCGACCGCGCCTACCTGATGTATGCGATGTACTGCCTGTGCCTCGCGGGACTGCTCGGCATCACGGTGACGGGGGATGCGTTCAACCTGTTCGTCTTCCTCGAGATTTCCGCGCTTTCGACCTACGTGCTGATCGCGCTCGGGCGAAGTCGCAAGGCGCTGGTCGCTGCGTATCAGTACATGCTCATGGGAACCGTAGGCGCGACGTTCTATGTCATCGGCGTGGGCCTGCTCTACCTCATGACCGGCACCCTCAATCTGGTGGACATGGCCGCCCGGCTGCGCGAGGTCGAGGATCTGCGGCCGGTGTTCGCCGCGCTCGCTTTCATCACGGTCGGCATCGGGCTCAAGCTCGCGCTGTTTCCGCTGCACCAATGGCTGCCTAACGCCTATGCCTATGCGCCGTCGATGGCGACCGCGTTCATTGCCGCGACCGCCACCAAGGTGTCGGTGTACGTCCTGTTGCGCTTCTACTTCACGGTGTTCGATCCGGCGGCCCACTTCGCCAACCTTCCGACCGACGAAATCTTCATCGCGCTCGCTGTAGCGGGCATGCTGATCGCCTCGTTCGTCGCGCTCTTCGAGACGGACGTGAAGCGCCTTTTTGCCTATTCGAGCGTGGCGCAGATCGGCTACATCATCCTCGGCGTAGGCCTCCACAACCAGGCGAGCCTGACCGGCTCCATCACGCACCTCATGAACCACGGCGTGACGAAGGGTGCGATCTTCGTGCTGCTCGGCGGTCTTGCGCTGCGCGCGGGGAGCATGTCGATGAGCGTGGCGAGCCTCGCCGGGCTCGGACAGCGCATGCCGCTCACCGCTTTTGGGCTGGTGATCGCGGGGCTGAGCCTGATCGGCATTCCGGGAACGGCCGGCTTCGTCAGCAAGTGGTACCTCGTCGTCGGTGCGCTGGAGCAGGGACAGTGGTGGCTGGTTGCGACCATCCTCGGGTCATCGCTCGTCGCGGCCGCCTACGTCTGGCGCGTGGTCGAGGCGGCCTACTTGAGGCCGGCGGCAGGCGATGCGTGGCGCGGCGGTGAGGCGCCGGTGGGAATGCTGACCGCGGCACTGGCAATGGTCGCGCTCTGCGTCTATTTCGGGTTCGACACCACGTTCAGCGTCGGCGGTGCGCAGGAAGCGGCGCAACTGCTGTTGCGAGGGGCGCGATGACGCTGTTCATGGCTCTTCTCCTTCCGGCGGGGGCAGCGCTCCTCATCGCCGCGTGCCACCGGCGGCCCAACCTGCGGGAGGCGGTGACGCTCGTCGCCAGCGCAGCGCTGTTCCTGTTGATCGCGTCGCTCTGGAGCGAAGTGCTCGCGGGCGCACGCCCCGCGCTCGTGTTCGGAGAACTGATGCCGGGGCTGGACATCCGGCTCGAACTGGAGCCGCTCGGGTTGCTGTTTGCGCTCGTCGCTTCGGGCCTGTGGTTCGTGAGCGGCGTCTATTCCATCGGTTACATGCGGGGCAACGGGGAGCAACACCAGACGCGCTTCTTCGCCTGTTTCGCGCTCGCCATCGGCGCAGCGCTCGGCGTCGCGCTGGCGGGGAACCTGCTGACGCTTTACCTCTTTTACGAAGCGCTCACCTTCGTCACGTATCCACTGGTGGCGCATCACGGCGACGAGCAGGCGCGGCGCGGCGCGCGCACCTACCTTGCGCTGCTGCTGCTGTCCTCGATGCTGTTCCTGTTGCCGGCGATGGTCATCACCTGGCTGGTGGCCGGCACGCTCGACTTCACGGCGGGCGGCATCCTGGAGGGCAGGCTGACGGGCGCCGCAGCGGCGGGGTTGCTCGCGCTCTACGTCTTCGGCATCGGCAAGGCGGCGCTCATGCCCATCCACCGCTGGCTGCCCGCGGCGATGGTCGCGCCGACACCGGTGTCCGCGCTGCTGCACGCCGTCGCGGTGGTGAAAGCGGGGGTATTTTCCATTGTGAAGGTGGTGGTGTATGTCTTCGGTGTGAACTTTGGCGCGGCGGCGTTCGGCTGGCTGCCCTGGATCGCGGGCTTCACCATCCTGGCCGCCTCGGTGGTGGCGCTGCGCGCGGACAACCTGAAGCGCCGGCTGGCGTACTCGACGGTGAGCCAGCTTTCCTACGTGGTTCTCGCCGCCGCCATACTCGCGCCGCTTTCGCTCGCCGGAGCCGTGCTGCACATCGCGGCTCACGCGTTCGGCAAGATCACGCTCTTTTTTGCCGCGGGCGCGGTCTATACCGCCGCGCACAAGACCGAGGTCAGCCAGCTCGACGGCATCGGTCGGAACATGCCGTGGACCTTTGCCGCTTTCGGCATCGGCGCGCTCTCCATGATCGGATTGCCCCCGGCGGCGGGCTTCGTGAGCAAGTGGTTCATGGTGGCGGGCGCGCTGCAGGCCGAGCACTGGGTGGCGCTCGCGGTGATTGCGGCGAGCACGCTGCTGAACGCCGGATACTTCCTGCCGATCGTCTATCGGGCGTTCTTCGTCCCGGCAGCGGGCGCCAGCGCGCAGCATGGCGAGGCGCCGTGGACCATGGTGGCGGCGATGGTCGTCACCGCGTCGCTCACCGTGGCGATGTTCGTCTACGCCGACCTGCCGCTCGCGCTCGCCGAAAGGGTTCAGTGATGCTGTGGAGAATTTTCATTGGGGTATTGGTGCTGAGCGTGGCGGCGCAGTTCTTCATCGAGACGCACCCGCACTTTGCGCCGGAGAGACTTTTCGCATGGAACGCGCTCTACGGGTTCCTTGCCTGCGCGGCGCTGATCCTCGTCGCCAAGGCGCTCGGCTTCCTCATCAAGCGCGACGAGCGCTACTACGATGATCGCTAGCCATCCGAGTCTCGCGCTGTTTGCGGGCGCGCTCCTGGTGGCGCTGCTCGGTGGGCGTTTGCGCGCTGCGGCGGCACTCGCCGCGCCGCTGGCGGCGATGTACTTCGCCTTCATGCTGCCGGAAGGGACGGTGTGGACGACGAGCTGGCTGGGCCTCGCGCTCGCGCCGTTCTCAGTCGACGCGCTGTCGCGCCTTTTTGCGATCATCTTCGCGCTGATGGCGTTCGGCGGCGCGCTGTTTGCGCTCAACCAGGAACGCGGTCTCGAACTGCCTGCGGCTTTCCTCTACGCGGGCTCGGCAATCGGCGTCACGCTGGCGGGCGATCTGGTCACGGTCTTCATTTTCTGGGAAGTCATGGCGATCGGCTCGACCCTCGTCCTGTGGAGCGCAGCAACGCCCGCCTCCTACCGCGCCAGCATGCGCTACCTGATGGTCCATCTCCTGGGCGGCATGCTGCTCTTCATCGGTGTCAGCGCACACGTGCTGCAGACCGGGGATGCCGCTTTCACCGCGATGACGCTGGAGGGAATGGCGCAGTGGCTGATTCTGATCGCATTCCTGGTGAACGCCGCGGCGTGGCCGATTTCGGCGTGGCTGCCCGACGCCTATCCCGAGGCCTCGTGGAGCGGCATGGTGTTTCTGTCAGCCTTTACCACCAAGACCGCCGTGTACGTGTTGCTGCGCGGTTTTCCCGGCACCGAGCTTCTCGTCTATGTCGGCCTCGCGATGGTGTTCTACGGCATCATCTACGCGCTGCTGGAAAACGACATGCGGCGCATTCTCGCCTACAGCATCGTGAACCAGGTGGGATTCATGGTAGCCGGCGTCGGCATCGGCACGGCGATGGCGCTGAACGGCGCGGCGGCGCACGCGTTTACGCACATCATCTACAAGGCGCTGCTGCTGATGTCGGCGGGCTCGGTGCTCTACGTCACCGGCCGGCGCAAGTGCACGGACCTGGGCGGCCTGTACCACAGCATGCCGCTCACCGCGGCGTGCGGGATCATCGGCGCGCTGGCGATTTCGGCGTTTCCCCTGACGTCGGGATTCGTCAGCAAGTCGATGATTTCGCAGGCGGCGGGCGACGAGCATCTGTTTGTGGTGTGGATGCTGCTCGCGGCGGCGACGGCGGGCGTCTTCCTGCACGCCGGCATCAAGTTCCCGTGGTTCGTGTTCTTCCAGAAGGACTCGGGACTGCGGCCGCCGGAGCCGCCGTGGAACATGCGCTGTGCGATGATCCTGTTCTCTGCGCTGTGCCTCGGGCTCGGCATTTACTACGAGCCGCTCTATCGCCTGTTGCCGTACACCGTGGATTACGAGCCGTATACCGCGTGGCACGTGGTCGCGCAGCTTCAGCTCCTGCTGTTCTCCGGGCTGGCTTTCTTCGTGATGCTGGGCTGGCTCAAGCGCACGCTGACCATCACGCTCGACTTCGACTGGACCTATCGCGTGCTGTCAACGGGGGCAGTGCGGCTGGCCGCGCGCGGGGTGGAGGGCTTCAACGCGTGGATGGCGCGCGTCACGGCGCATTCCCGGGAGTGGCTCGAAAAATCCGGACGCGCGTGGCTGGGGCCGCGGGGTCTTTTCGCCCGCACCTGGCCATCGGGGTCGATGGCGCTCGGAATGATGGCGATGCTGCTCGCCTTTCTCGTGTCCTACTACGTCGCCTGAGTCAGTGAAGGACGACGGCGCCTGCCTTCACCAAGTCGTAGAGCAGCTCCTTCACCTCCGTGCGCGCCTCGTAGAACTGGAAGTCTCTTCCATTCAGCGCTTTCACCACCGAGGCACCGCCTTCTTCGGCGATCTCGACGTGGATGGCATCGGTCACCCTCACCAAAGCGCCAAGATAGCCATCGTCTTCGCGATAGCCGAGCACCGGAACGCCCAGATCTTCCAGCAACTCACCCAGTTCTTCCGCTTTCATGTCGATCCCTCCCTGTTCGTGCAGCCTGCCGCATTTCGCTTTATTTAGCAGTGATGTTTATCACGGCCGGGATGAGACCAAGCAGGTTGTCCTCCCTTAACCGACCAGCGGTCGATTCCGGCAGACAGGCGCTGTGGCTTTAGCGCATCCCTGTGTGCCTCCCGGCGCTCGAGGTGATGCGGGCCAGGGACAGATTGTGAAGGGATCGCTTTCGATAACGAGGAGCGTTTGATCCAGCACCGGGGCTCGCTTGCCTGAAAAAAACCCTGACTGCCCCGACCGGACCGCTCCGCCGATGCCATTCACTGACCAGGTGACGAGGCCGATCGTGGGATCGCACAGCCGGATGGTCGAGCCGCGCCTGTCGGTTTTAATTTTCGCCCACGCACCGGTCGGCGCATCCAACTTGGGCGATGATCGCTGGCGGAAAAACTTATCCTTTCTGCTGCGCACGGACAAGCCGGTGCGCAAGCTCCAGGGCCAGACGTTGCCACAGCTCGGGATGAACCTTCGACATCTCGAAGAATTTCTTTTGTGTAATTACTGCTGCAACGACCGTATCGAGCGCCACCACGGAAGCCGTACGACCTTTGAACGGCTCGAGCATGCCAATTTCACCGACGTGCATTCCGGCGTTGACCACCGCGACCTCCTGGCCATCCATGCGAATGGACACCTTGCCGGAGAGAATGAGGTGCAGATCGCTGCCTCGTTCACCTTGGTCGAACAGCGCTTCACCTGTGGGAAACTCTTTGAGAAGCATGTCCGTCGCGATCCGCTCGGCGATGGCCGAACTGCCATCCACCAGAAATTGACGGCGCAATGCGTCCATGAGCGCGGGGCGTCCGTCCTTGCCCTGAAAATGCGCGAGCGTGAGAACCGATGCAAGCATGATGATATTCTCCTAAAGGCCGGTCATTTTTTCGGCGTGCGCTGGCTGAGAAACTGGCGCAGGGCGCGCTGAATATGGTCGATGCTCAGCGTGCCGTCGACTTTTTCCAGATTGGACAAGAGTTCGGTAAGGTGCGGGTGCTGGCGGACCGTCCGGAGTTTCAGCCACGCTTCGCGGCTCATCCTGCCACTGAGTTTTGCCAGTCGTTTTTCGAGGCTCGTCATTGCGACTCCCTGATGCTGCCGCAATGTGGCAAATGACAAGACACTTGCCAAGTCGCAAAAACGCGACTTTAGTGCGTAGCTGGGGCGCTACAGGGGTATTCTGATTGGCGATTGAAACCATAATGTACCGATAGTTTATGTTCGCTTAACCTTATACATATGATCGCTCACACCAGCCTGCCCGTCAGCAATTATCGAAAGGCGAAAAAATTCTACACCAAAGTGCTCGCGACACTCGGCTACAAGCACAACATGGAGTACGGCGAGGCGGCCGGATTCAACGACGGCAAGAATACGGATTTCTGGATCGGGACGAACGAGAAAGGCGTCATACCGTTGCACGTTGCTTTTGAGGCGGGAAGCAAAGCGCAGGTCGACAGCTTCTACAAAGCAGCTCTGGCGGCCGGGGCGAAAGACAACGGCGCGCCGGGATATCGGAAGGAGTACTGGCCGGGCTACTACGCGGCGTTCGTGTACGACGCCGATGGGCATAATATCGAAGCGGTTTTTTATGATTACGACGAGAAGTAACCTCGAGA
>JBQTJV010000315.1:0-2181 GCA_052386775.1 Betaproteobacteria bacterium | reverse complement strand
ACGTGCTGGTGCAGGGCGTCTCGCGCGATGTCAATGCGCTCGGATTCTTCGGCTACGCCTACTACGTGGAGAACCGCGACAAGCTGAAGTCGGTGCCGATTGTCGAGAAGGCCGGCAAGCCCGCGGTGCCGCCGTCGATGGAAACGGTACTCGACGGGTCCTACCAGCCGCTGGCGCGCCCGATCTTCATATACGTCAACGCGAAGTCGGCGCGCAAGCCGGAGGTGAAGGAGTTCGTCGAGTTCTATAACAGGCATGGCGAGAAGCTCGCGCGGGAAGTGAAATACGTCCCGTTGCCCCCGAGAGCCTACACGCACAACCTCGAGACCTTCTCCAAGATGAAGCTCGGCACCAAGTTCGGCGGCGAGAACAAGGTCGGCCTCACCATCGACGACTTGATGAAGCTCGAAGCCAAGCTCTAATTATCAGCAACATAGCGCGCGGGAGGGGTGCGGGTCGCCCCTCCCGTTTTTTCGTTCGGTGGTTCGGCGCTGCCCAACCTGCAATAATTGCGCGCATAACAACTCGAATGACGTTCCTCTCCCAGGCCGACAGGATACCCGCGGTGCCCGAGCATTTCGTGAGCGACCGGCTGGCGCGGCGCAAGCTGCGTCACGTCAAGGAGCGCGTCATCGAGTTCGCGCTGTTCGTCGCCGCCTCGATCTCGGTGGCGACCACCGTCGGCATCGTCGTCATCCTGCTGCAGGAATCGTTCCACTTCTTCCAGCAGGTCCCGTTGTGGACGTTCCTCACCGACACGCAATGGACGCCGCTCTTCGACGATGCCCACTACGGCATACTGCCGCTCCTGTCCGGCACGCTGGTGAGCTCCGCGGTAGCGCTCCTCGTGGCGATCCCGCTCGGCACCATCATCGCAATCTACCTTTCGGAGTTCGCCCCATTTTCGGTTCGGGAGGTGGCGAAGCCGTTCCTGGAGATGCTGGGCGGCATCCCCACCATCGTCTACGGCTATTTCGCGCTGCTGTTCGTGACGCCGCTGCTCCAGCTCCTGTTTCCGGAGCTGCCCGGCTTCAACCTGCTGGCCGCGGGACTGGTGATGGGGATCATGATCATCCCGTACGTGAGCTCCGTCTCGGAGGACGCGATGCGGGCGGTGCCGATGGCGCTGCGCGAGGGCTCATATGCGATGGGGGCAACCCGCTTCCAGACCGCGATCCGCGTGGTGACGCCCGCGGCGTTCTCCGGCATCGCGGCCGCGTATATTCTCGGCATCTCCCGGGCGGTGGGCGAAACCATGATCCTTGCGGTGGCGGCCGGCATGCAGCCCAATCTCACCTGGAACCCGATGGAGCCGGCGGCGACCATAACCGCATTCATCGTGCAGGTGGCCCTCGGCGACCTGCCGCACGGCAGCCTGGCGTACCAGACGATCTTCGCCGCGGGCCTGACGCTGGCGCTGATGACCCTGTTCTTCAACGTGCTCGGCCACCTGCTGCGCAAGCAGTTCCGCCAGGCCTATTGACGTGAAGCAGACGGACATCCTCCAGATCAGGGCGCTGATCGCCGCGCACAAGCGCTGGGACGTGGCTTTCGGCATCGTGGGGTTGTTGTCGTTGATGATTGGCGTGCTCACCTTTGCGGCGCTTTTCGTCGACATGGCCGTCGACGGCGTGGGGCGCCTGTCGTGGGACTTCTTCACCAGCTTCCCTTCCCGCAAGCCGGACCAGGCGGGCATCCTTTCGGCCTGGGTGGGCTCCACCCTGGTGATGATCGTGACAGCCGCGGCAGCCGTGCCTCTCGGCGTCGCGGCGGGCGTGTACCTGGAGGAGTACGCCCCGAGCAACTGGATGACCGACCTGATCGAGATCAATGTCACCAACCTGGCCGGCGTGCCGTCCATCATTTACGGGCTGCTCGCGCTTGGCCTGTTCGTGTACGGGCTCGGGCTCGGCCAGAGCATCCTGACGGCTGGGCTGACGCTGGC
The DNA here is from genome assembly GCA_052386775.1 of Betaproteobacteria bacterium. Taxonomy (GTDB): domain Bacteria; phylum Pseudomonadota; class Gammaproteobacteria; order Burkholderiales; family SG8-41; genus DSOT01. The sequence continues at coordinate 236 of JBQTJV010000315.1, read as the reverse complement.
ACTGCTGATCCTGCCGGTAGTCATCGTCGCCACGCGCGAGGCGATCCGTTCCATACCTGCGGCGATTCGCGAGGGGGCGTATGCTCTGGGCTCGACCAAGTGGCAGGTGACGTCGCACCATATCCTTCCCTACTCGCTGCCGGGGATCCTGACCGGCGTCATCATCGGCATGGCACGTGCCATCGGTGAGACCGCTCCGGTCATCACCATCGGGGCGCTCACCTTCATCGCTTTCC
>JBQTJV010000314.1:0-5301 GCA_052386775.1 Betaproteobacteria bacterium | reverse complement strand
CCGGAACCTACATGACGGGTCTCAAGCTCCTCGCGGACCGCGTCGATGCGAAGCTCATGTCGCGGGCGGTGTCGGGCCATGCCGCCGGCATCGGCGTGTCGGGGGCGCTCTCCTACGCGTGCGCCGGTCTGCTGGCGGACGGGTTCGGCTGGCGCACCGCGTTCGTCATCGCGGGCCTCAGCGCCGCGCTCGCGTGGATGACGGTGGCCACCTCGGTGCCCCGCCGCGTAAAGGCCGAGACCGGCGCCCCGACTTCTGCGCTTTTCGACTTCCGGCCGGTATTCCGCAACCGTTCGGCCATGGCGTATTCCATCGGCTACTGCATCCACACGCTCGAGATGAACGCGCTGCGCGGCTGGGGCGTGGTGTTCCTCGGGTTCGTCGCCGCGAGCACGGGTCTCGAGCAAACGCCGGTTTCGCCGATCGCCGTGTTGACCGCGCTGGGCTTGCTCGGAACGGTCGCGAGCGTGCTGGGCAACGAGACGGCGATCCGGTTTGGCCGGCGCTACCTGATTGCCTTCGCCATGCTCGGGTCGATTTCGGTCGCTGCGGCAATCGGCTTCGTCGGCACCTACTCATATGCCATCGCGTCCGGTCTCCTGCTGCTCTACGGCTTTATCGTGTGGCTCGATTCCTCGGCCCTCACCGCCGGTACAGCCGGTACCGCGGATCCGGCGCGGCGTGGCGCGACGCTCGCGGTGCATTCGATGCTCGGCTACTCCGGCGGGTTCGTCGGCCCGCTGATGATCGGCGTGATCCTCGATCTGTCGGGCGGCATGTCGGCGGCCGCCTGGCGCAGCGCCTTCCTGGCGGTGGCCGGACTCATGCTGCTCGCGCTGATCATCTTCGTGGCCATGCGTCCGCGCGAGCTCGCGGGCGACAAAGGAAGCGGGCGTTGAGCGAGGCGACATTTGATTTCCGCCATTGCGGTGCGCAGAATGCGCGCTTTCCATACCGGACAAAAGTCATGAATGTTCTCCTGGCCTTATTGATCGGGCTTGCGGCGTCCTTCGCCCAGGCGCAAGCCTATCCGGCGCGCACCGTGCGCTATATCGTGCCGCAGGCGCCGGGCGGTTCTTCCGACACGCTGGCGCGAGTGATCACGCCGCGTCTTGCGAGTGCGCTCGGACAGCAGGTGGTGGTGGACAACCGTCCTGGCGCGACCGGCATCATCGGCGCGGAACTTGCGGCGAAGGCGCCGGCCGACGGCCATACGCTGCTTCAAGTCGCGACGTCACACGCGACCAATCCCGCGATGGGCGTCAAGCTGCCGTACGACACGCTGCGCGACTTCGCGCCGGTCACGCTCATTTCTCAGCAGCCCAATATCTGGCTCGCACACCCCTCATTGCCCGCGCGCAACATCAAGGAGCTGGTGGCGTTTGCGAAACCGCGCCCCGGGCAGATCGACTTTGCGTCGTCGGGAACCGGCGGCTCGCAGCATCTGGCGGGAGAGCTGCTCAACGTGATGGCGGGGATCAAGCTGATTCACATTCCCTACAAGGGCAGCCCGCCCGCGCTGACCGATACGCTGGCCGGCCGCGTGGCGCTGATGAGTTCGACCATGGCGCCGGCGATGCCGCATGTGAAGGCGGGCAAGCTGCACGCGATCGCGGTAACCAGCGCGCAACGCTCGCCCGCCGCGCCGCAAGTGGCCACCGTTGCGGAATCGGGCGTGCCCGGTTACGAGGCGATCGCGTGGCAGGGTCTGGTGGTGCGGTCGGGCGTGGCGGCAGAGATCGTTGAACGATTGAACCGCGAGGTGGTGCGCATCATCGGCCTGCCGGAGGTACGGCGGGTGCTCACCGAGCAGGGCTACGAGCCGATTGCGGGAACAGCGGCGGAGTTCGGGCGTTTCACCGAGAGCGAAATCGTGAAGTGGACCAAGGTGACGACCGCGGCAGGATTGCGCGCGCAGTAGCGGCGTGGCTTACGAGCCGTGCGCTACGAATCCGAATCCATGGCCAGTCCGCGTCCTTTTCCGCACACCGAAACCCGTGGATTCATGCTGCCCTGTGCAGTGTATTTCGATATTTCCGTCTCTCAGCGCCGGGATAGTCGGCTTCATCGCTTATAAAGCGTTGATTGCGTGAAACGCTCTCAGCGATGCCATAATAGGCGGCATTTCGGAAGTTCACTATACGTTAGACATCACTAATGCGCCGCTACACCAGAAACCAGCACCGTTTCTTTGATCAACTTGTAGTCTTTTTCTCCGCAATAGCCGGTCTTGGTCCAACACTATTACTGCATAGCCAAAAACAGTCGAAACCATATGTCGATGAGGACCGCATCGCCATTAGAGGCGTACCTACTGTAAGCAACCTGGTCTTTCGTTATGCGCCGCTCGCGTTGATTGAGACACTTCTCCGTAACAAGTGGCCAAACGAGGTGATTATTGAAGAAGCGCAGATGGAGCCAATGGCTCCTGAACTGTTTTCGATGACCGGACTGAAAGGAATAATTGCCTCTGGCATCAACTTCGCATTTCTCCACTATATGGAGTCTGTGCGCTCGCTAATTAAGACCAAGTACACAAGTGACACATCAAAATGGCCTGAAACCATTAATTTCGCCAGAGTAGTTCGGAACACGACTGCACATGGCGGCCGCATATCAATAGAAAACGCGAACGCAAAACCGGTTTCATGGAGGTCACTAACGTATTCGTATGCGGATAACGGCAAGGCAGTTCTTTTTGTCGATTTGACGGCCGTTGAACTAATTATACTCATGGAAGAGGTTGACGCTCTTATATGAATGCAATGTCTAACAATTCAATGGTGCGGACTCCTGTCGGCGCCGCACATCGCGCACGTTCGGCCTCACAGAGAGAACGCAATGCCTCTTAGCCCGGCGGAGCAGCTGGCGCACAGCACGGTGCGAATTGAGTGCGACCTCCCGGCTGGGAAAGTGTCAACGGGCACCGGCTTCTTCTACAGCCTCGACCGAAACGGCGATCAGCACATTCCGGTGATCGTTACGAACAAACACGTCGTTGAGGGCACAGTCGAAGGCCGCTTTCTCCTGACACTACATAACGGCACTGATGGGCCGGATGTCGGAAAGGTCAAAGCGTTTGAGTTGGACAACTTCGAGCGGCGCTGGCACCCCCACCCGGATAAGGACGTTGATCTTTGCGTAATGCCCATCGCACCGCTGCTGCGCGATGCGGAACGGACGAACACTAAGTTCTTCTTCCTAACGCTAGACAAGACCCTTATTCCCTCGGCAGCTGATCTAGAAGACATGCTGGGGTTGGAGTCCATCGTCATGGTCGGGTACCCGAACGGACTCTGGGACCGCGCCAATAACCTGCCCATATTCCGCAAAGGAGTCCTGGCATCGGACTACAAGCGAGACTGGAACGGAAAGAAGGAGTTTCTGATTGACGCTGCGTGTTTCCCTGGATCGAGCGGTTCTCCGGTCCTCTTGTTCGAGATCGGCACGTATCAAACCCGAAACGCTGTGAACGTTGGGTCACGGATCAAACTCTTGGGCGTTCTGTACGCGGGGCCTCAGCACACCGTCGAAGGCGATATCAAGGTGGTTACGGTCCCGACCGTTCAGAAGCCGATTGCTGTGGCGATGATTCCGAACAATCTCGGGGTTGTGATCAAAGCAGAGCAGCTCAACGCGTTTGAGGGCAAGCTCAAGTGAGGCGGAACGCCGGTGTTCCAGCGGACCGTCCTCGCCTCGCTTCGCTCGGCTCGTCCGGCCGCTGAACACCGGCGTTCGGCGTCACCATGAGCGTGCTACCTGACATCCTCGCTCCAGGTCTCGCGATCGTGTTTTGCGGCTCTGCGGTTGGCCGGGTGTCGGCGCTTCGTGGCGCGTACTACGCCGGTCCGGGCAACGCGTTCTGGCCAACCCTTGCCGCAGTGGGCCTCACTCCCCGTCAGCTTGCGCCGGAGGAGTACAACAGCATCACGAAGTACGCTCTGGGCCTCACAGACTTGGCCAAGACCGTCTCCGGCTCAGACCATGTGCTTACGGAAGGGCACTTCGACCGCGAGGGCCTACGCGGCAAGGTTCTCCGCTATCGCCCGCGCATTCTGGCGTTCACGAGTAAGCGCGCGGCCGAAGAGTTCCTCAGACATCCAGTGGGCTATGGGCTCTTGGGCGAAAGAGTGGGCGAAACTGCGGTGTTCGTGCTCCCATCGCCCTCGGGTGCAGCTAGGCGCTACTGGGACCCGAAGCACTGGCGCGAGCTGGCTCGTTTGTGCGGCGACGCCGAACCGGGACGTTGGGCGTCATGACTCATTCGCCAGTGATGCCTTCGGAATATCTGGCCCTCGCGCGTGAGCGCGCAGAAGCTCGGCACCCGCGGTACAAGCAGCCCGAGGACTTCGGCTACAACTTCCAGGAGTGGGTGAGTCCCTATACCAAGGGTGCTCACAAAATTGGTAGTGTGGCCTTGGTGTTACAAGACTGGGCGAGCGAAGCTGCGCTTACGGGACCCATGAACTGCCAGATCCGGGAGTATGGGAGGAATCCGACACTCCGCACTAACGTGCGGCTTGCTCACGTTGTCGAGGCCGTTTTGGGTTTGTCGCTGGCGGACGTATACGCGACAAACGCCTTCCCGTTCGTCAAGCCGGGCGCAATGTCCTCGCGTCTGCCAACGTCCGACGTGAAGACAGCGGCTGGGCGCTTCTTGCGCCGCGAGCTGGAAATAGTAAGGCCGACGCTGACGATAGCCTTAGGACACCTGGCTTGTATTGCTCTTAAGCACATTGATCGAGACTGCATCCGAGTTCCCCATCCCGCCGCACGAATCGGCGGCGACACGGCGCATGAACAAGCTTGGCGTTCGGCGCTCTCTCAACGCAACAGTCGGACGTGACGCCCAACTTTAGTTCGAGTCGACGCGATTCGGCGCTCCGCGCATGGCGCGGCTCAACATCGCGTTGGGCGGCATACGGCGGCCACCGATCAATCATCGATCATTGAGGCTTGTGAATGAAGAAAGCACAAAAGCATGAGATCATCCTTCGGAAGGCGGAGGAGTATGCAAGAACCGGCCAATATTCCGGCTGGCTGGCAATCGAGCATCAACTTCGGAACGAGGGTTGGAGAGAGGCACGCCAATGTCTTGATGTTGAGTACATTCGCGAGAGATTAGATCGTTTGTGCAACGAAGCGGCAGCAAAATAATCGATAACTCTCGCCAGGAGTAGCTCTTATGCGCCATCTATTGATGTGGTTGACGTTGATGTTCGCGCTTTCGGCCTGCGTCACCGGCGAGCAAATGCAGTCGGTTCGGGAAGGGATGTCGAAAGAGCAAGTTGTAGCGATACT